>NZ_JBEOWM010000017.1:0-133901 GCF_040296045.1 Streptomyces sp. NPDC002490
CGCCCGCTTCGCCGACGAGGTCCCGGACACCTGCCTGCTGCTGGAACACCCGCCCGTCTACACCGCAGGGCGGCGCACCGAGGACAGCGAGCGCCGACGGACGCCGGGTTCCGCGAGTCACAAGGGAGTGCCGCAGTGCCCGGTGAGAACCTGTCCCGCGACGAGGCCCGCGAGCGGGCCGCGCTGTTGTCCGTCGACGGCTACGAGGTCGCGCTCGACCTGCGCTCCGCGATCGGAGCCGGCAGCGCCGACGACGGGGACGGTCCGCGGACCTTCCGCTCGGTCACCACGATCCGGTTCCGCTGCGCGGAGCCGGGCGCCACCAGCTTCGCCGACCTGGTCGCCCCGCGAGTCAGCGCGGTCTCGCTGAACGGCCGGGACCTCGATCCGGGTGCGGTCTTCGACGGCGCCCGGATCGTCCTGGAGGACCTGGCCGCGGAGAACGAACTGGTCGTCGACGCCCGGTGCGCCTACAGCCGCACCGGCGAGGGCATGCACCGCTTCGTCGACCCGGAGGACGGCGAGGTCTACCTCTACACCCAGTACGAGCCGGCGGACGCGCGCCGGGTGTTCGCCAACTTCGAGCAGCCGGACCTGAAGGCCCCGTACCGCTTCGAGGTGGTCGCCCCCGACGACTGGACGGTGTGGGGCAACGGGGTCGGGGAGAAGGCGGACGGCGTCTGGCGCTTCGCGGAGACCAAGGCGATCTCCACCTACATCACGGCGGTCGTCGCCGGCCCGTACCACCACGTCACCGACCACTACACGCGCGCCCTCCCGGACGGCAGCACGCTGGAGATCCCGCTCGGCGCGATGTGCCGCAAGGGCCTCGCCAAGCACTTCGACGCCGACGACGTGTTCCTGGTGACCAAGCAGGGCCTGGACTTCTTCCACGACCACTTCGACTACCCGTACCCGTTCGGGAAGTACGACCAGGCGTTCGTCCCCGAGTACAACCTGGGGGCGATGGAGAACCCGGGCCTGGTGACGTTCCGCGAGGAGTACATCTTCCGCGGGAGGGTCACCCGGGCCGCCTACGAGCGGCGGGCCAACGTCATCCTGCACGAGATGGCGCACATGTGGTTCGGCGACCTGGTCACCATGCGCTGGTGGGACGACCTGTGGCTGAAGGAGTCGTTCGCCGACTTCATGGGCACCTTCTCGATGGTCGGGGCCACCCGCTTCACCAACGGCTGGGTGACCTTCGCCAACAACCGCAAGGCGTGGGCGTACCGCGCCGACCAGCTCCCCTCCACCCACCCGGTCACGGCGGACATCCGGGACCTGGAGGACGCCAAGCTCAACTTCGACGGCATCACCTACGCCAAGGGCGCCGCCGTGCTCAAGCAGTTGGTGGCCTACGCGGGGCAGAACGCGTTCCTGGAGGGCGCCCGGCGCTACTTCAAGCGGCACGCGTACGGCAACACCGGGCTCGGCGACCTGCTGGCCGTGCTGGAGGAGACCTCGGGCCGGGACATGACCGCCTGGTCGCGGGCCTGGCTCCAGACCGCCGGCGTCAACACGCTCACCCCGCAGGTGCTGTTGGACGCGCACGGGCGGATCACCGAGCTGGCGGTCCTCCAGGAGGCCCCGGAGGCGTACCCGACGCTCAGACCGCACCGGGTCGCGCTCGGGCTGTACGCGCGCGAGGACGCCAGCGGGGACCTGGTGCGCTACGCCCGCGCGGAGGTCGACGTGGACGGGCCGCGCACCCTGGTGGGCTCGCTGGTGGGCGAGCGCGCGCCGGAACTGGTACTGGTCAACGACGACGACCTGACGTACTGCAAGATCCGGTTCGACGAGAACTCGCTGGTGACGCTGCGGGAACGGCTCGGTTCGCTGACCGATCCGCTGGCGCGGGCGTTGTGCTGGTCGGCGATGTGGAACCTCACCCGGGACGCGGTGGCACCGGCACGGGACTTCGTGGAC
Organism: Streptomyces sp. NPDC002490; assembly: GCF_040296045.1. Taxonomy (NCBI): domain Bacteria; kingdom Bacillati; phylum Actinomycetota; class Actinomycetes; order Kitasatosporales; family Streptomycetaceae; genus Streptomyces; species Streptomyces sp. NPDC002490. Next base: position 1,930 of record NZ_JBEOWM010000017.1, read on the forward strand.
CTGGTGCTGCGGTTCGCCGGGCGGGAGACCGACATCGGCGTCCTCCAGATGCTGCACGCCTGGGCGCTGTCGGCGGTCACGCACTACGCGGCGCCCGAGTGGCGCGAGGAGGGCGCGCGGCTGCTCGCCGAAGGCGCCCTGCGGGAGCTGCGGATCGCCGAGCCGGGCAGCGAACACCAGCTGTCCTGGGCGCGCTTCCTGGCCGCGACGGCCGGGAGCGAGAACGACCTGGGCCTGCTGACCGGGTTGTTGGACGGCACCGCGCGGATCGACGGGCTGGAGGTCGACCAGGAGCTGCGGTGGACGTTCCTGGAGCCGCTGGCCGCGCACGGGGTGGCCGGCGAGGGCGTGATCGCCGCCGAACTGGCCCGGGACGACACGGCCTCGGGCAAGCGGCACCAGGTGCGCTGTCTGGCGGCCCGACCGCTGACCGAGGTCAAGGCCCGGGCGTGGGCGGACCTGGTGGAGTCGGACCGGTTGTCGAACGCGCTGGTGGAGGCGACCGTCGCCGGCTTCAACCAGCCCTCGCAGCGGGAGCTGCTCGCCCCGTACGCCGAGCGGTACTTCGCCGCGATCGAGGGGCTGTGGGCCGAGCGTTCCATCCAGATCGGGATGGACCTGGTGCGCGGGCTGTTCCCGGCCCTCCAGGGCGACCGGGCGACCCTGGACGCGGCGGACGCCTGGCTGACCGCCCACGAGGGGGCGCCGCCGGCGCTGCGGCGCCTGGTCTCCGAGTCCCGCGACGACCTCGCGCGCGCCCTGCGCGGGCAGGAGTGCGACCGGATCGCCGCCGGCTGACGACCGGCGGGGGCCGCCCCGCCGCCGAGCCCCGCGCCCCCGGCCGTACGCGCCGGGGGCGCGGGGCTCGGTGCGTCCGGTGCCGAGTGCGCCGTCTCCCGCGCCCCGGCGCAGTGCCCTCGCCGCTGCGAACTCGCGCCGGCTGGACGGGGGGTGAAGGTTTCAGCAGGTGAACGCCCACTCTTTCGGGCGAAGTTGTCCTGGAATGTCGATGAAGCGGCACGGCGGACGAGTGACCCCGTCCGAGGTGGGCAGATTGCGGGACATGAACCACAATGCCCCGCTCTTCGGTCGCCCCGGCCGCCCCCGCAGCATCCCGCGCCCCTCGCTCCCTCCCGACCTCCGGGACCTCCGTGACGTGCGGCTGCGCGTCATGAGCCTGCCCCAACTCCGGGCGCACGGCGTCTCCGCCGCCGAGACCAGCGCGCGCTGCCGCCCGGGGGGCGCCTGGCAGCAGCACCTGCCCGGCGTGTACCTCCTGCACCAGGGGCCGCCCACCGGCGAGGAACGCCTGCACGGGGCACTGCTGTACGCCGGGCGCCCCACCGCCTCCGGCACCGTCCTGCCCGCCCAGCCGGCGGCCCGGGGGTACGGCGCCCCCTCCGGTCGGCTCGGCCCGACGGACCCCGGGGGCGGCTCCGGAGAGGGGACGGGCGAGGCGCCCTCCCCCTACCGCGACGCGATGATCACCGGCTTGGCCGCGCTCGCCCTGCACGGCTTCGCCGCGGCCCCCTCCCTGCTCGCCCTCGACCGGCTCGACGTCCTGGTGCCCCGCACCCGCCGACTGCGCTCCGTCCCCGGGGTGCGGCTGGTGCGCAGCGCGGCGCTGCCCCGGGCCCAGCAGATCACCGGGGTGCCGGTGGCGCCGGTGCCCCGGGCCCTGACCGATGCGGTGGCCGCGCTCGGCGATTCGCCCTCGGTCCGGCTGCTGCTCACCGAGGCGGTGCGCACCCGGCACTGCGAACCGGGCGCGGTGGTCAGCGAGTTGAACCACGCCCGGCTGTTGAGCCGACCGCACGTGGTGGACGCGGTGGACTCGCTGCTCGCCGAGGGGCGGGCGATCGCGGAGGACCGGCTCTACCGGATGGTGAGCGCGCACGGGCTGCCCGCGCCGATCTGGAACGTCGACCTCCGGCTGTCGGACGGGCCCCCGTTGGGCGGGGTCGACGCGTACTGGCCGGAACACGCCGTGGCGGTGGAGTTGGACACCCGTCCGCCGCGCCCCGGGGCGCGCCCCCAGGACCCGGCCGAGCGCGCGGAGTGGGCCCGCTGCGCCCGCAAGCGGGAGCGGTTGGAGGAGTGCGGGATCACCGTCGTCCACATCACCCCGCGCAAGTTGCGGGACGGCGCGGAGCAGCAGGCCACGGTGGTGCGGAGCGCGCTGTTGAACGCGGCCGGGCGGGAGCCGGCCGCCCGGGTGGTCGTGCTGCCCCGCTGACGCCCCGGGCAAGGGCGGCCGCGCGGTCAGCGACCGACCGGGGGCCGTTCGCGCCACAGTCGGAGCGCGTGGTCCACCAGGGGCGCCCGGGTCAGTTCGGGCACCTCCGCCAACGGGTACCAGGCGGCGCGGTCGGTCGAACCGCCCACCTCGTCGCGGAGTTCGCCCCCGGTCACCTCGGCGGTGTAGAGGACGCGCAGGGCGTGGAAGTCGGCGTGCCGCCCGAGCGGCCTGGGGTCACGGGGGTTGCGGTACGAGTCGACGCCCAGCAGGGCGCGCGGCGCGACCGTGTAGCCCGTCTCCTCGGTCACCTCGCGGACCACCGTGTCGTAGGGGTCCTCGCCGTGCTCCATGCCGCCGCCGGGGAGCATCCAGCTGCGGGTGCCGTCCCGGGCCACCCAACGGGCCAGCAGGAGGCGGTCGTCGTGGACGCAGACGGCATAGGCGGCGACTCTCAGGATGTTCTGCATCCGTCCCACGGTACGGACCAGACCCCCGGGCCCGACCGGTCCGCACGCTCCGACCAGCACGAACAGCCCCAACAAATGCGGCTATCACCTGCTATGCACGCCATGGCGTATGGCGGAAGTACGCCATGGGCACGACACAGTTCGGGCGCCCCTCCCCAAACGACGGCCCGGTACGTAAAGCTGAGCGGTCATCCGACTTCGACATCCGGAACACCTCCGGAACCGGTCGGTCACCAAGACGATCGTTCCGGGTGCACCGTCCCGTCCGCGCGCCCCCAGGGCCCCGCGGGCACGGGACCGTACGACGCCCGGAACGGGCACCCCCATCCACTCCGACACCCACAGGGATGAGATGACCCCCACCCCCAACGCGGCGCCCGGCTCCGGTGCCAGACGCGCCGCGCGCATAGCCGTGGCCGCGGGCCTCGTGGCAGCGCTGTCCGCGGCCGGTCCCCTGCCGTCGAGCTTCGCGGCCCCCGGCGGCGACCCCGCTCCGGTGGACGCGCCCGTCAAGCCGGCGGACGCCAAGCTCGGTTCCGCCGACGTGGAGCTGCTCGCCGAGGCCAAGGCCGAGGGCGAGAAGAACGTCACCATGATGATCGCGACCAAGCCCGGGGCGACGGAGCAGGTCAGGGACCAGCTCGACGCCGTCAAGGGCGGCTCGGTGGCCCGTGCGCACGACAAGCTCGGCTACGTCCGGGCCACCGTGCCGACCGCCCGGGCCGAGTCCGCGATCGCGGCGGCGGCGAAGCTGCCCTCGGTGCAGGGCATCGACCTGCGTCACGAGATCCAGCTGGACGACCCCTCCCCCAACGGCGGCGCCAAGGGGACGACGGGTGGTCGGGCCCCGGGCAGCCACCCCGCGCCGGACGCCACCACCCCCGCCAAGAACCCGTACAACCCGTCCTTCGAGACCGGCGCCGTGGACTTCGTGCGCCAGAACCCGAAGGCGGACGGGCGCGGCATCACCATCGGCGTCATCGACTCCGGGGTCGACCTGGGCCACCCGGCGCTCCAGAAGACCACCACCGGCGAGCGCAAGATCGTCGACTGGGTCACCGGGACCGACCCGATCCTGGACGGCGACGGCACCTGGCGGCGGATGAACACGACCGCCACCGGGCCGTCGTTCTCCTACCTGAACACCACCTGGACCGCGCCCGCGGGCGACCACAAGGTCAGCCTGTTCCGGGAGGACGTCACCCTCACCGGCGACGCCAAGGGGGACCTGAACCGCGACGGCGACACCACCGACGCCTGGGGCGTGCTCTACGACCCGGCCGCCGGCACCGTCCGCATCGACCTCAACGGCAACCGGGACTTCACCGACGACGAGGCGCTGAAGCCGTACAAGGACGGCTTCCAGATCGGGTACTTCGGCACCGACGACCCGGCGACCGAGATCGCCGAGCGGGTGCCGTTCGTCGTCGAGATCCGCAAGGACGTGCCGACCGACCCCTACGGCGGCGACTGGATCGGCAAGAAGGCCGACTTCGTCAACATCGGCATCATCGAGGGCGACCACGGGACCCACGTGGCCGGCATCGCCGCCGCCAACAGCCTGTTCGGCGGCCGGATGAACGGGGCGGCGCCCGGCGCCAAGCTGGTCTCCTCGCGCGCCTGTTCCTGGGGCGGCGGCTGCACCAACATCGCGCTGACCGAGGGCATGATCGACCTCGTCGTCAACCGCGGGGTGGACATCGTCAACATGTCCATCGGCGGACTGCCCCCGATGAACGACGGCAACAACGCGCGCGCCGAGCTCTACGCCCGGCTGATCGACACCTACGGCGTGCAGCTCGTCATCGCAGCGGGCAACGACGGTCCCGGCGTCAACACCATCGGCGACCCCGGCCTGGTCGACAAGGTCATCTCGGTCGGCGCGACGATCTCCAAGGAGACCTGGGCCGCCAACTACGGCTCCGGGGTCCGCAAGGCGTACGGGATGATCCCGTTCTCCTCCCGCGGCCCGCGCGAGGACGGCGGCTTCGCGCCGATCATCTCGGCGCCCGGCGCGGCCATCAACACCACCCAGACCTGGACCCCCGGCGGCCCGGTCGCCGAGGCCGGCTACCAGCTGCCGCCCGGCTACTCGATGCTCCAGGGCACCTCGATGGCCTCCCCGCAGGCCGCCGGCGCCTCGGCGCTGCTGCTCTCCGCGGCCAAGCAGCGGGGCATCGCGCTGCCCCCGGCCACCCTGCGCACCGCGCTGACCTCCACCGCCCAGCAGATCCGCGGCGAGCAGGCGCACGCCCAGGGCACCGGTCTGATCGACGTGGTCGACGCCTGGAAGTCCATCCGGCGCGGCGCCACCGCGCACCAGTACGCGGTGCAGGCCCCGGTCGACACCGCCCTGGACCAGGGGCTCAAGACCCCGGGCTTCGGCACCGGGCTCTACGACCGCGAGGGCGGCCTGAAGAAGGGCCAGCGCAAGACCTACGACGTGGTCGTCACCCGCACCACCGGCCCCGACCGTCCGGTCCGGCACGAGCTGGAGCTGGAGAACAACCACCGGGGCACCTTCCGCATCGTCGGCGACGACGAGGTGCGACTGCCCCTGAACCAGCCCGTCACGGTGCAGGTGCAGGCCCGCCCCACCTCGGACGGCGTGCACAGCGCGATCCTGGAGGTCGACGACCCGCGCACCGAGGGCACCGACCACCAGGTGATGTCGACGGTGGTGGTCTCCACCCCGATCGCCGAGCCCTCCTCGACCTTCTCGGCCTCCGGCGTCTCGACCCGCAACGGCCACCGGTCGTACTTCCTGACGGTGCCCGAGGGCGCCAAGAGCCTGGAGGTCAAGCTGAGCGGGCTGGCCGACAAGAGCCAGACCCGGTTCATCTCGCTGCACCCGTACGGCGTGCAGATGGAGGACTCCAGCACGATCTTCTGCTACGCCAACTACGAGCACCCGCTCAACCAGTGCCGTTCGGACCTGCGCTCCTACGCCAACCCGACGCCGGGCGTGTGGGAGATCGAGGTCGAGTCGCGGCGCACCTCGCCGCTGCTGGACAACCCGTACCGGCTGGACGTGACGGTGCTCGGCGCCTCCTTCGACCCGGCCGTGAAGACGCTGCCGGAGGCCAAGGCCGGCGTGAAGACCCCGGTGGACTGGACGGTCACCAACGGGTTCGCCGCCCTCCGCGGCAAGCTGGCGGGCGGTCCGCTGAGCTCCGTCGCGTCCGACCGGCCGACGATCGGGCACCACGGGGTCAGCACCTTCTACGTCACCGTGCCGGAGGGCGCGAGCCGACTGGACGCCTCCATCGGCAACCCCTCCAACCCCCGTGCCGACCTGGACCTGTTCGTCTACCGCGGTGAGGGCACCACCCCCGTCGCGCAGAAGGCGGACGGCGACTCGGAGGAGGCCGTCTCGCTGCGCAACCCGGCCGCCGGCACCTACCGCGTCGAGGTGGAGGGCTACTCCGTCCCGGGCGGCGACGGCACCACCGCGTACGACTACCTCGACCTGTTCGTGGCGCCCGCGCTGGGCTCGGTCACGGTCGACGAGACCCGGACGATCCCGCTCGGCCCGGGCGACAGCGCCCCGGTGGCGGCCGAGTTCGTGGCCAACGCGCCCACGGCCGAAGGCCGTGAGCTCCGCGGTGACGTCCGGCTGCTGAACGAGCGCGGCACCGTCACCGGCATCGGCAGCGTGCAGGTGGGCAAGGTCACCCCGTAACGCTCGACGGCAGGTGCCCGCGGGGCCGGTACGCACGCGCGTACCGGCCCCGTCGTCGTGCGGAGGGTCACCCGCACCCGCCGTCCGCCGCCCCGGTCAGGGCGGCGCGCGCCCGGACCAGTTCGACGCCGGTGACCCAGTGGGCGGGGTCCCCCGCCCCGTCCTCGGGGAGGAAGACCAGCACCCGCTGGCCCACCTGAGGCACGGCGCCCCGCTCGCGCTCCGCCTCGAAGGCCAGCCGCGCCGGGCCGCGCCGGGGCTTGTAGCTGTGCGACACCTCCAGGGTGACCCGCGCCCCGGTGCCGTCCGGGCGGGGGACCGAGCGGGTGACCGTGCCCTCGGCGACCCGTCGGGCGCAGGCCAGGAGGTCGCCCGCCGAGCGCTGTTCGCGGGCGGCCGGTGCCTCCACCGCCTCCGGCACGGCGCTCTTGTCGTGCACCGAGCCGCCGGTGAGCCCGCCGCCCGTCAGCCAGCCGGCGCCCAGCACCAGGGCCGCCACGCAGGCGGTGACCGCGAGGGCCGGGCCGCGACCGACCCGGACCGCCCGGCGACCGGGCGGGCGGCGGCTGCCGCCGCGGGTGCGGGGCCGGCCGCCGGGGGCGCCCCCGGCGGCCCGCGCCGGGCGGTCGGCCGGGCGGTCCGGTGCCTCGCCGAGGGCGTCGCCCAGCAGGTGCATCCGGGTGCGGAGCGCCGAGAGGTCGGCGAGGGCGGCACGGTGCGCGGCGACCCGCTCCGGGTCGGCCGCGGCCCCGGGGGGGAGCGGTTCGTCCAGCAGCGCGGCCATCAGCGCCTCGTCCCACGCCTCGCCGCCCGGGTCCTCGGCGTCCTCGGGAGGCAGTTGTGCCCCGGCCACCATTCAGACCACCCCGTCCTCGTGCAGGAGCGCCCGCAGCGCCCGTACCGCCGTGTACAGCCGGCTCTTCACGGTGCCCTCCGCGATGCCGAGCCGGTCGGCGATCTCCCGCACCGGCAGGTCGGCGTAGAACCGCAGCACCACCACCTGGCGCTGCGGGGCGGGCAGCGCGTCCAGTCCCGTGGCCAGGGCCACCGAGAGCACCCGGACCTCCTCGCCGCCGGTCCCCTCTTCCTCGGTCCGCAGGGCGGCCAGGCGCTCGCCGACGCGCTCCTGGCGACGGCGGGAGCGGTGCCAGTCCACCGCGAGGTTGGAGGCGACGACGGCCGCCCAGGCCGCCGGGTCCCGAGGGGCCTCCTGGCCCTTCGCCGTGCGTTCGAGCAGCCGCAGCCTGACCTGCTGCACCCCGTCCGGCAGGTCGGACTGCGGCACTCCGCCGAGCGCCAGGATCGCGCGCACCCGACGCTCCAGGGGCGCATCGAGCGGGTCCGCGGCGGACCGGGCGGTCACCGCCCGGGGCCGGGCAGGACCGGCCGCGCCGCCTCCCCCGCGGAGCGCGACCGCGTCCCCGCGCGCACCGGCCGCCGCGGACCGCCTCCGCTCCCCCGTCGACGGGTCCTCGGGGGCCGCGGCACGGACCGTTCCCCCCGGGCCCCCGTTCTCCTTCCGGTCCCGTCGCCGCAGCAAGGACACCGCTCCCTCCCCAGGCACCGGGCCGCCCCCGGCGGGGGCGGCCCGTGTCCCCCCTACGACGCCGGAGCGGCCCGAAACGTTCGGTGTGGATTCCCCGGGCCCGGGAACGGTCCCCGGTGCGCGCCCGGCGTCCCGGCCCTCGGAACGTCGGCCCGTGGATTGGACACGCGGGACGGGAAGGGACGCATCATGGAACCGTGAACCGTCCTCGTACGTCGCCAGACGTGTACGTACAGGGTTGAAACACCCCATATCACCCGTACAGCGCAGTACGGACGTCGAAGTACGTCCGGGCAGCACTCCCGCCCGGACAGAGCACCAGAAGGAGTCACCGTGAGGATCGGAATCGTCGGAGCCACCGGTCAGGTGGGCACGGTCATGCGCAAGGTGCTCGCCGAGCGGGACTTCCCGGTCAGCGAGCTGCGGCTGTTCGCCTCGGCGCGCTCCGCCGGCTCCACGGTCGACTGGAAGGGCGCCCCGATCACCGTCGAGGACGCGTCCACCGCCGACTACAGCGGTCTGGACATCGTGCTGTTCTCCGCCGGCGGCGCCACCTCCCGCGCGCTCGCCGAGAAGGTCGCCGGCCAGGGCGCCGTGGTGATCGACAACTCCTCCGCGTGGCGGCGCGACCCGGAGGTGCCGCTGGTGGTCTCCGAGGTCAACCCGCACGCCATCGCCGACCGCCCCAAGGGGATCATCGCCAACCCCAACTGCACCACCATGGCCGCCATGCCCGTGCTGCGTCCGCTGCACGAGGAGGCCGGGCTGGAGGCCCTCGTCGTCTCCACCTACCAGGCGGTGTCCGGGTCCGGGCTGGCCGGCGTCGCCGAACTGCACGGACAGGTGCAGAAGGTCGTCGCCGAGGCGGACCGGCTCACCCACGACGGCGAGGCCGTCGACTTCCCCGAGCCCGGGGTGTACCAGCGGCCCATCGCGTTCAACGTGGTCCCGCTCGCCGGCAGCATCGTGGACGACGGCTCCCAGGAGACCGACGAGGAGCAGAAGCTGCGCCACGAGTCGCGGAAGATCCTCGAGCTCCCCGAGCTGAAGGTCGCCGGCACCTGCGTGCGGGTGCCCGTGTTCACGGGCCACTCGCTCCAGGTCAACGCGCGCTTCGCCCGGCCGCTGGGCGTCGAGCGGGCCCGCGAGGTGCTGGGCGGGGCGCCCGGGGTGGCTCTCTCGGAGATCCCGACGCCCCTCCAGGCCGCCGGCGGCGACGTCTCGTACGTGGGCCGCATCCGCGCCGACGAGACCGTCGAGCACGGGCTGTCGCTCTTCCTCTCCGGGGACAACCTCCGCAAGGGCGCCGCGCTGAACGCGGTGCAGATCGCGGAGCTCGTCGCCGCCGAGCTGCGCGCCGCCCGCGGCTGACCCCGCGCCGTCCGCGCCCGCCGGGACCGTTCCGGGTCCCGGCGGGCGCGGCGCGCGTCAGCCGTGCTGCGGCCGGGCGGTGTTCCTGCGGTACGGGCGCCCCACCGCGCGCCCGAGGAGGCCGAGCGCGAACGACTGGACCAGGGCGCAGACCCCCAGCCCGAGGAGCAGCGCCCAGAACGGTGCCTCGTGCCACACCGTCATGCCGATCCCGGCCGCGACCAGGGAGGCGGGGGCGGTGACGAAGGCCGGCCACACCCAGACGAACCCCGGGTCGGAGGCGAACAGGGTCACACCGGTGGCGAACAGGACGCTGCCGCCGAAGACCGCGAGGTACGCGGCCGAGACGGGGTTGGTGACGGCCAGGCGGACGAAGGTGCGTGCGTTCACGGGCACTCCTTGGAAGCGGCTGCTGCCTCCAGCATCGAACGCCCGAGCGCCCCGGTCCTGAGTACCCGTACCCAGATCGCCCCCGTGGTTCATCCCGGTTCCGCGGGGTGCCGGCCCGCGGCGGCGAGGAGGAGCACGGCCAGCGCCGCCCCCGCCGTCGCCCCGGTGAGCAGCGGCACGACGGACACCCCGGCGAGGTCCGCGCAGACGCCGCCCGCCGCCGCGCCCAGTGCGATCGCCGCGTTGAACACGCCCGCGCAGAGCCCGGACGCCGCCTCCCTGGCCCGCGCGCCGGTCACCGAGTCCGCGACCCAGCCCTGCGCCGAGACCGACAGGCCCCCGTAGCCGAACCCCCACACCACCAGCAGCGCCACCGGCAGCGCCGCCCCGCCGGAGGCCACGGCCAGCGGCGGCACCGTGACCAGGAGCACCGCCGCCACCCCGAGCAGCGCCCGGCGCGCCGAGCGCCCGGCGACCGCGCCGCCGGCGAAGTTGCCCGCCACTCCGGCCGCCCCGTAGCAGAACAGCAGGGCGCCGACCGCCCCGGGCGTGATCCCGTCCACCCGTTCCAGCAGGGGTCTCACGTAGGTGTAGGCCGCGAAGTGCCCGGTCACCAGCAGGGCGACGAGGGCCATCCCGGTCCGCAGCGCGGGCAGCCGCAGCAGCGCCGCCATCTCCCGGGGGCGGACCGCGGCCTCGGTGGGCAGCGGCGGCAGCAGCACCGCGTGCACCACGGCGACCAGTGCGGCGAGCACCCCGACCGCCGCGAACGCCCAGCGCCAGTGGGCGACCTCGCCGACCAGCGCGCCGGCCGGGACCCCCAGCACCGAGGCGAGCGCGATCCCGCTGAAGACGACGGCGGTGGCCCGGCCGGCCGCGTCCGCGGGCACCAGGCGGTGGGCGAGGGCGGCGGCGATGGTCCACACCCCGGCGATGCAGACGCCCACCGCGACCCGGGCCGTCAGCAGCACCCCGTAGGAGGGGGCGAGCGCGCTCGCGGCGTTGGCCAGCGCCAGCAGTGCCATCAGTCCGCAGAGCAGGACCCGGCGGTCGTGGCGGCCCGCGAGGGCGGGGAACGCCGGCGCGACCAGCGCGGCGACGAGGCCCGGCAGGGTGACGGCGAGCCCGGCGGCGCCCTCCGAGACGCCGAGTCCCGCACCGAGCGGGCTGAGCAGGCCGACCGGCAGCATCTCCGTGGTGACGACGGTGAAGGTGGCGGCGGCGGTGGCGGCCACGGCGGCGCGGCCCCGCGCCGGGGACGACGGATGCGCGGCGGACGGCGGCCCGCCGAGGTCAGTGGTCATGCCCCGAGGCTCCGCGCGGCCACCCCTTCGAACAACGGCGCGGGACGGCCCCCGGACGGGACCCGGCCGCGGTGTCCCCGCGCCGCCGGCCCGGGCACGGTCCGGGGAACCGGGTGGTCAGCGACGGTGGGGACGGACGGCCGGATATCCCGGGGCGACCCGGTCGGGGCCCGTGGAAAGATGGCGAGAAACGTCATGAATCGTCGTGCGACCTAGGAGATGAACGCGTGCCTGGCACGAACCTGACCCGCGAGGAGGCGCAGCGCCGCGCCTCGCTGCTCACCGTGGACTCGTACGGGATCGACCTCGATCTCAGCGGCGCGCAGGAGGGCGGCACCTACCGCTCGGTGACCACGGTCCGCTTCGACAGCGCCGAGGCGGGTGCCGAGTCCTTCATCGACCTGGTCGCCCCCGCGGTCCACGAGGTGGTCCTCAACGGCACCGTGCTCGACCCGGCGGAGGTGTTCGCCGACTCCCGGATCGCCCTGCCGGGGCTGCTGGCCGGGCGGAACGAACTGCGGGTCGTCGCCGACTGCGCGTACACCAATTCGGGCGAGGGCCTGCACCGCTTCGTCGACCCGGTGGACCAGCAGGCGTACCTGTACACGCAGTTCGAGGTGCCGGACGCGCGCCGGGTGTTCGCCGCGTTCGAGCAGCCGGACCTGAAGGCGACGTTCCAGTTCACCGTGAAGGCGCCGGCCGGGTGGACGGTGGTCTCCAACTCGCCGACCCCGGAGCCGAAGGACGACCTCTGGACCTTCGAGCCGACGCCGCGGATCTCCACGTACATCACGGCCCTGATCGTGGGTCCGTACCACGCGGTGCACAGCACGTACGAGAAGGACGGGCAGTCCGTGCCGCTGGGCATCTACTGCCGTCCCTCGCTCGCCGAGTTCCTCGACGCGGACGCGATCTTCGAGGTCACCCGGCAGGGCTTCGACTGGTTCCAGGAGAAGTTCGACTACGCCTACCCGTTCGCCAAGTACGACCAGCTCTTCGTGCCGGAGTTCAACGCGGGCGCGATGGAGAACGCGGGCGCGGTGACCATCCGCGACCAGTACGTGTTCCGCTCCAAGGTGACGGACGCGGCGTACGAGGTCCGCGCGGAGACGATCCTCCACGAGCTGGCCCACATGTGGTTCGGCGACCTGGTCACCATGGAGTGGTGGAACGACCTGTGGCTGAACGAGTCGTTCGCCACGTACACCTCCATCGCCTGCCAGGCGTACGCCCCCGGCTCGCGCTGGCCGCACGCCTGGACCACCTTCGCGAACTCCATGAAGACCTGGGCGTACCGGCAGGACCAGCTGCCGTCGACGCATCCGATCATGGCCGAGATCCGTGACCTGGACGACGTCCTGGTCAACTTCGACGGCATCACCTACGCCAAGGGCGCCTCCGTCCTGAAGCAGCTGGTCGCGTACGTGGGCCAGGACGCCTTCTTCGCCGGGGTGCAGCAGTACTTCAAGCGGCACGCCTACGGCAACACCCGGCTGTCCGACCTGCTGGGCGCCTTGGAGGAGACCTCCGGGCGGGATCTGAAGAACTGGTCCCGGCAGTGGCTGGAGACGGCCGGCATCAACGTGCTGCGGCCCGAGATCGAGACCGACGGGGACGGGGTGATCACCTCCTTCGCGGTGCGCCAGGAGGCGCCCGCGCTGCCCGTCGGCGCCAAGGGCGAGCCGACGCTGCGCCCGCACCGCATCGCGGTCGGCCTCTACTCCCCCGACGCGGACGGCAAGCTGGTGCGCGTGGAGCGGGTCGAACTGGACGTGGACGGCGAGCTGACCGCCGTGGACCAGCTCGTCGGCGTCCGGCGTCCGGCGGTCGTGCTGCTCAACGACGACGACCTGTCGTACGCCAAGGTCCGGCTGGACGAGGAGTCCCTCGGGTACGTCACCGGGCACCTGGGCGACTTCGCCGAGTCGCTGCCGCGGGCGCTGTGCTGGGCCTCCGCCTGGGACATGACCCGGGACGCCGAACTGCCGGCCCGGGACTACCTGGAGCTGGTGCTGTCCGGCATCGCCAAGGAGTCCGACATCGGGGTCGTCCAGTCGCTCCAGCGGCAGGCCAAGCTGGCGCTGGACCTGTACGCCGCACCGGCGTGGCAGGAGTCCGGGCTGACCCGGTGGACCGAGGCGACGCTGGCGCACCTGCGGGCGGCGGAGCCGGGCGGCGACCACCAGTTGGCGTGGGCCCGGGCGTTCGCGGCGACCGCGCGCACCCCCGAGCAGCTCGACCTGCTGGAGGGGCTGCTGGACGGCACCCAGACCGTCGAGGGCCTCGCCGTCGACACCGAGCTGCGCTGGGCGCTGGTGCAGCGGCTGGCCGCGGTCGGGCGCTTCGACGAGGCGGAGATCGCCGGCGAGTACGAGCGGGACCGGACCGCGGCGGGCGAGCGGCACGCGGCGACCGCCCGGGCCGCGCGGCCCACCGCGGAGGCCAAGGCGGAGGCGTGGGCGTCCGTGGTGGAGTCCGACGCCCTGCCGAACGCGGTGCAGGAGGCCGTGATCGGCGGCTTCGTCCAGACGGACCAGCGGGAACTGCTGGAGCCGTACACGGCGAAGTACTTCGACGCGATCGCCGGGGTGTGGGAGTCGCGGTCCCACGAGATGGCCCAGCAGGTCGTGGTGGGGCTCTACCCGGCGTTGCAGGTGTCGGCGGAGACCGTGGCGGCCACGGACGCCTGGGTGGCCTCGGCCGCGCCCGGGCCGGCGCTGGCGCGGCTGGTCTCGGAGGCCAGGTCCGGGGTGGAGCGGGCGCTGCGGGCCCGGGCCGCGGACGCCGCGGCGGGCTGATCCCCGGTGACCAGGAGGGGGCGTGCGGACTGAGGTCCGCGCGCCCCCTTCCGGGTGTCAGCGGGAGGCCCGCCGCGCGGACCGGGCCGGGGCCGGCGGGAGAACCACTGCGGGTCCGGGACGCCGTGCCGGCAGGAGTTGGCCGGCGAGCGTCGCGGTGAGGGCCAGGGCCATGCCGGCCACCTGGAGCGGGGTGAGGGCCTCGCCCAGGGCGGCCCAGCCGATGACCGCCGCGGTGAGCGGGGAGAGCGGGCCGAGGAAGGTCACCTGGGTGGCGGAGAGCAGGCCGATGCCGCGGAACCAGAGCCAGTAGGCGAGGGCCGTGTTGGCGACGGCGAGGTACAGGAAGCCGCCGACCGCGGGGGCGTCCAGGGCGGGCGGCGCCCCCTCGACGACGAGGGCGAGCGGGACCATCAGCAGACCGCCGGTGGTCAACTGCCAGGCGGTGAGCGTCAGCGGGCCGACCCCGGCGGGGCGGCCCCACCGCTTGGTCAGCACGGTGCCCGTCGCCATCGAGAGGCTGGACCCCACGGCCGCGGCGACGCCGAGCGCGTCGAAGGCGCCGGTGGCCTTGAGCACCACCAGGCTCACCCCGAGCGCGGCGGCGATGCCGGTGAGCAGGGTGCGCGCGCTGGGCCGTTCGGAGAGCAGCGGGGCGGCGAGTCCGGCGACGAAGAGCGGGCCGAGCGAGCCGACGACCGCCGCCATCCCGCCGGGCAGCCGGTACGCGGAGAGGAACAGCAGGGGGAAGAAGGCGCCGATGTTCAGCGCGCCCAGCACCACGGACTTCCACCACCAGGCCCCGGTGGGCAGCAGCCGGACCGCCGCCAGCAGGACGAGTCCGGCGGGCAGGGCCCGCACCACCCCGGTGAACAGGGGCCGGTCGGGTGGGAGGAACTCCGTGGTCACGGCGTAGGTGGAGCCCCAGGAGACGGGCGCGAGGGCGGTCAGGGCGATGGTGGCGGCACGGTTCACTTGCGGTCCCCCGGAGGTCTGGGCGGGTTCCGGCCGTCGTACGCGGCACGACCGGAGATCACTCGCTAGGAAGCAGCTTAGCGGTAAGTTTATTCCTGCCAACCTTCTTGCTTCCGGATGACTGATGAGACAGTGGCTTGTTCGCCAGCGACTGAGAGATACGGATAATGCGGCCCATGACCACACATGCCCCGGCCCCCGGCCCCGCTGGCCGTCCCGTCGTCGAACCGCCCTCCGCCCCCGTGCCCGACGCCGTGGACGCGATCATCGACCAGTGGGCCCGGGTGCGCCCCGAACTGGACACCCGGGCGATGGAGGTGTTCGGCAGGATCACCAGACTGGCCCGCGCCATGGCCGACCGGGCCGAGCGGAGCTACGGCCGGCACGGCATCTCGCGCGGCGAGTTCGACGTGCTCGCCACCCTGCGCAGATCGGGCGAGCCGTACACCCTCTCGCCCCGGCAGCTCGCCGCGACGCTGATGCTGACCAGCGGGGGCATGACCGGCCGGCTGGACAAGCTGGAGCGCGCCGAGTTCCTACGCCGGGCGCCCGACCCGCACGACCGGCGGGCGCTGCGCGTCACCCTGACGGAGGAAGGGCTCGCGCTGGTGGACCGGGCCGTCGTGACCGGTCTGGAGGTGCAGCAGGAGGCGCTGGCCGCGCTGGACGAGGAGCGGGCCTCGGAGTTGGCCGGGCTGCTGCGCGTGCTGCTGACGGGGGTCGAGGGCCCGGCGGCCACCGACTGACGCCCGCCCGAGCAGCACGAGGGCGGCGACCGCGCATCGGCGGTCGCCGCCCTCGTGGCGGAGCGTCGGGGGTCAGCCCTGCTTGGGCTGCTTGCCGGAGCGGTCGGCCACGATCACCAGACCGGCGATGACCAGGAACAGCACCACCGGAGCGACCACGAAGAGACCGACGGTCTCGACCACGCTCAGCTTGGGAGCCGGGTCGTCACCGTCGTCGCGGGTCAGCGCGAGCGCAGGGGACGACATGAGCAGCATCATCAGCGTCGTGCCGGAGGCCAGGGCGCCGGCGCGCAGGGCGTTCTTCTTCACGGTGCCAACGTAGCGAACGCCCGCCCGGGCCGCGCGCCCGGGGTCCCGGAAACCGCGGGCGGCACCGACCCCGGAGGTCAGCCGTCCGGCGCGACGGGCCACCGCAGCGCCTCGACCAGCGCCCGCACCCGCGGCGCGGCCACCAGGTCCTCCAGGGCCAGCGGGCGGCCGTCGGCACCGGCCACGGGGAGCCTCCAGTTGGGGTACTCGTCCCGGGTGCCGGGCACGTTCTGCGGGCGCCGGTCGCCGACCGCGTCCGGCAACCAGACCCCCACCAGCCGGGCCGGGGTGCGCACCAGGAAGCGGTGGACCGCCCCGATCCGCTCCACCTCGTCCTCCGCCGACCCCGGGGCGAGCAGCCCGCACCGGGCGAACAGGTCCAGCCAGGCGCCGGTGGCGCGGGCGGCCTCGGCCCGGGCCTCGTCCGGCGGTCCCCCCAACAGGCCCAGCGAGTCCCGCAGGTCGACGTCGGTGCCGGCCAGCCGGGCGGCGGTGGGCGGCAGGTCGTGGGTGGTGGCGGTGGCGAGGCAGTCCGGGCGCCAGGCGTCCGGGGGCAGCGGCTCACCGGTGCCGCCGCGTTCGAACCACAGCACCGAGGTGCCGAGGACGCCCCGGGCGCGCAGCGCCTCGCGCACCCCGTCCGCCACCGTGCCGAGGTCCTCGCCGATGACCGCGGCGCCCGCCCGGTCGGCCTCCAGGACCAGCACCGCGAGCATCGCCTCCGCGTCGTAGTGCACGTAGGCGCCCTCGGCGGCCGACCCGCCGGCGGGCACCCACCAGAGCCGGAACAGGCCCATGACGTGGTCGATGCGCAGCGCACCGGCGTGCCGGAACAGGGCGCGCAGCAGCGCCCGGTAGGGCGCGTACCCGGTGGCCGCGAGCCGGTCGGGACGCCAGGGCGGCAGCCCCCAGTCCTGGCCCTGCGGGGCGAAGTCGTCCGGGGGCGCCCCGATCGAGGCGTCCGCGGCGTAGAGGTCCTGCCCGGCCCAGGTGTCGGCGCCGTGCGGATGGACGCCGACCGCGAGGTCGTGGACCAGGCCGATCGGCATGCCCGCCGCGCGCGCGGCGCGCCCGGCGGCGTCCAGTTGACCGGCGGTGAGCCAGACCAGCCAGCGGTGGTGGTCGATCCGTGCGGCGAGTTCCGCCCGTGCCCGGTCGGTCTCCGGCGAACGGGGGTCGGTGAGGCCCCCGGGCCAGGTGCGCCAGTCGGGACCGTGGCGTTCGGCCAGGGCGCACCAGGTGGCGTAGTCGTCCAGGGCGGCGCCCTCCCGGGCGGTGAACTCCCGGTAGGCGGCGCGCCGCCCGGGGTCGGGCGGCACCGCGGCCAGCAGGTCGAGGGCCTGCCGCTTCAACGCGCGGACGGCGTCCCGGTCGATCAGGGCGGTGCCGTCCAGGACGCCCTGCCGCAGTTCGGCCGCCCGGGCGGTGAGGGCGTCGAACTCGGCCCGGGCGGCGGCGGGGAGCCGGGCGTGCTCGGGGACGTCCTCGATCCGCAGGTGGACGGGGTCGGGGAAGCGGCGGGAGGAGGGTCGGTACGGGGACGGGTCGCCGGGTTCGCCGGGCACGGCCGCGTGCAGCGGGTTCAGCTGGACGAAGCCCGCGCCGAGTTCGGTGCCCGCCCAGTCGGCGAGGTCGGCCAGGTCGCCGAGGTCGCCCATGCCCCAGGAGCGGCGGGACAGCAGCGAGTGGAGTTGCACCAGGAGGCCGTGGGACCGGCCGGCCGGGGCGGGGGCGCGTTCGGGGGCGACCACCAGGTGGGTGCGGACGGCCCGTCCGTCCGGGGCGGCGGCGGTCAGGGCGTGCACGCCGTGCGGGAAGCCCTCGGGGAGCACCGGGACCACCCCCGGACCGGCCGTCCACCCGCCGTCCCCGACGGGCGCGACCGGCACCGGGTGCCCGTCCGGGTCCGGCGCGATGCGGACGCGGGTGCCGGTCGGCAGGTCGAGCAGGTCCCGCGGGGGCCGGTTCGGCCACCACACGAGGGTGGGCGGCAGCAGTCGGGTGCGCAGTTCCGCCTCGCGGGCGGCCAGGGCGGCGGCGGTCCGCTCCGCGTCGCCGGCGTCCACCCCGAGCGCGGCCAGGGCGGCGCGCACGGCGCGCGGGGACGCCTCGACGGTACGGCCGGGCGCCGGGGAGTAGGAGGTGGCGACCCCGTGCAGGGCGGCCAGCCGGGCCAGCGGCATTCAGGCCACCGAGGGGTCCCGGCCGGCGGCCGGGGCGGTGGGTTCGCTGGTCAGCGGCAGACCCGCGGTGTACGGGGACTCGCTGGTCAGCGGGGCGGTGGCGGCGAGCGGGGGTTCGCTGGTCAGGGGGACGGCGGTCGGCTGGGACGGGGGACCCCCGCGGACCGGCCGGCGGTCGTCGGGCGGCCCGGCCGGGGCGGGGAGGGCGGGGGCGACGAGCGCCGGGGGGTGCCCGGCGTCCTCGACCTGCGGGGTGAGGGCGTCGAGCAGGAGGCGTGCGGACCCGGTCATCGGGGTCTCCTTCGGCTGGGGTCGTGGTCGGGACCCACCCGGTGCCGCGCCGATCGCCGCAGTACGGGGGGCGTGCTCCCCGGGCCCCTACCCGGGTCGGCCGGGGGCAGACGCGATCCGCCCGCGATCGTGGTCGGGGTCACCCGCCCCGGTCGCGGAGGCGGCGGGGCCGGCGCGGTGGTCGCCATGGAGGCACTGTGACCGACGGCGCGTCAGGGCGCCGCAGAAGCGCGTCCGTCCGGGCAAAACCGGCACAACGGCCACTGACGTTGACATGCTCCCCCACCGAGTGGTGGGCTCCGTAACGTTTTGGGCCAACGGCGGCCCAGCACGGGCGGAAAGGGCGGGCGCCGTGATAAAGCGCAGGACGAAGGCGGGAGCGGTCGCCGCGGCCCTCATGGCGGGTGCCCTGGGCGGCGGGCCCTCGACGCTCGGGGCGACCTCGGGGGTGGGCGCGCCCACCGCGGCGGGCCCGGCCGAGCAGTCCACCCCGCCGGGCGCCGCCCCCGGGGCGGTCACCCCCGGTTCCGCCGTCCCGAACCAGCCCGGCAACGCCCCGGGCCCCGGCGGGGGCACCGGCGCGCCGGTCCCCGGGGTGTCCGGCGACTCGGCGCCGACCCCGGGCGTCCGGGCGGCGAAGGAGGGCCCGGTGCCCGCGGTGTGGCCGCGCCCCCAGCAGGTGCGCGCCGGCAAGACCTCGGTACGGGTCACCGAGGAGGTGCTCCTGGTCGCCCCGGGCGGCGTCGACGAGCACGCGGTGGCGGAGCTGACGGCGCTGGTGCAGGAGGCGGGCGCCCGGCGGGTGATCCGGCTGTCCGACCGGGACCGGGTGCCCGACGGGTCCGCGCTGGTGATCCGGGTCGGCCCGGACACCGGGGACGGCGGCCCCCTGGGCACCGCCGCGGGCGCCCGGCTGGACGCGGTCCTGCGGGCGCTGGGCGCGCCGGCCCGGGGCGACCTGCCGACCGGGGGCTACCGGCTGGCGGTGGGCAAGCACGGCGGCCGGGCCACCGTCGCCCTCGCGGGCGCCGGCCCCGACGGACTGTTCCACGCGGTGCAGACCCTGCGTCAGCTCGTCAAGGGGTCCCGGATCGCCCCGGTGGCGGTCCGGGACTGGCCCGGCACGGCCGTGCGGGGCATGACCGAGGGCTTCTACGGCACCCCGTGGACGCACCAGCAGCGGCTCGCCCAGGTCGAGTTCCTGGGCCGCACCAAGCAGAACCGCTACCTGTACGCGCCGGGCGACGACCTGTACCGGCAGGCCCGCTGGCGCGAGCCCTACCCGGCGGCGCAGCGCGCCGAGTTCCGGGAGTTGGCGGAGCGGGCCGGGCGCCAGCACGTCACGCTGGCCTGGGCGGTGGCGCCCGGGCAGGGCATGTGCCTCTCCTCGGAGGCGGACGTCAAGGCGCTGAACCGGAAGCTGGACGCGATGTGGGCGCTCGGGTTCCGGGCCTTCCAGCTCCAGTTCCAGGACGTCAGCTACAGCGAGTGGCACTGCCGGCAGGACGCGGAGGCGTTCGGCTCGGGCCCGCAGGCCGCCGCGCGGGCGCACGCCCGGGTGGCGAGCGCGGTGGCCCGGCACCTGGCGGAGCGGTACCCGGGCGCCGCCCCGCTGTCGGTGATGCCGACCGAGTACTACCAGGACGGCGAGACCCCCTACCGCCGGGCGCTCGCGGCCGGCCTGGACGGTTCCGCGTCGGCGGGGGCGCCCGTGGAGGTGGCGTGGACCGGGGTCGGGGTGGTGCCGCGCACCATCACCGGCGCGGAACTCGCCCGCGTCCAATCGGCGTTCGGCCGCCCGGTGGTCACCATGGACAACTACCCGGTCAACGACTTCGCCCGGGACCGGGTCTTCCTCGGCCCCTACCTGGGGCGGGCGCCCGCGGTGGCGGGGCGTTCCGCGGCGCTGCTGAGCAACGCCATGCAGCAGCCGGTGGTGTCCCGCATCCCGCTCTTCACGGCCGCGGACTTCACCTGGAACCCGCGCGCCTACCAGCCCGGCGCCTCCTGGCGGGCGGCGATCGACGCGGTCTCCGCGGGCGAGTCGGAGCGGACCCGGGCGGCGGTGACCGCGCTGGCCGCGCACGACGCGTCCTCGGTGCTCGGCGCGGAGGAGTCGGCCTATCTGCGTCCGTTGGTGGACGGGTTCTGGGGCTCGCGGCAGCCGGGGGCGAAGGACCGGGCCGCGGACGAACGGCGGCTGCGGTCGGCCTTCGAGCAGCTCACCTGGGTGCCGCGGGACCTGACCGGCACCGAACTGTACGACGAGGTCCGGCCGTGGGCGGACCAGTTGGCCCGGTACGGCACGGCCGGGGTGGGCGCCCTGGACCTGCTGGCGGCGATGGACCGCGGTGACGGGGCGGCGGCCTGGGAGCGGGCCCGGGACCTGGACCGGCAGTTGGCGGAGGTGCGGGCCGCCGGGGTGACGGTGGGCGACGGGGTGCTGGAGCCGTTCCTGAAGCGGGCCCGGACCGCGTTCGCCACCTGGTCGGGGGCGGCTTCGGAGCCGGAGCCGACCGGCGCCGGCGACGGCCGGACCCTCGCCTTCGACCGGCCCCGGCCGCTGTCGGCGGTGACCGCGTTGACCGAGCCGGGCACCGTGGGCGCGGTGGAGGCGCTGGTCGAGGGCGAGGGCTGGCGGCGGCTGGGCGACCTGTCCGCGGACGGCTGGACCGAACTGTCGACCGAGGACGTGGAGGTGCGGGGCCTGCGGGTGAGCGGTCCCGAGCCCTCCCGGGTGCGCCACCTGGTCCCCTGGTACGCGGACACCGATCCCGCCGCCTTCGCACTGGCCCGGACGGAGGTGGACGTGGCTCTCGGCGGCGAGCCGCGGAAGGTGTCCGTCCGGCTCACCGCACAGCGCCCGGGCGCGGTGCGCGGCAAGGTGACCGTCCGGGCGCCGGAGGGCGTCGAGGTGCGGGTGCCCAAGCAGGTGCTGGTGCCCCGGGGCACCCGGCTGGAGGTGCCGCTCGTGCTGAGCGTGCCGAAGGACGCCCCCGCAGGGAACTACCGGGTCGCGGTGGCCTTCGGCGGCCGGACCGAGGTGCTGACCGTGCGGGCCTTCCCCGAGACCGGGGGGCCCGATCTGGCGCGCGGGGCGCGGGCCGGCTCGTCCGCCGACGAGACCCCGGACTTCCCGGCGGCGTCGGCGGTGGACGGCGACCCCGCCACCCGCTGGTCCTCCCCCGCCGAGGACGACTCCTGGTGGTCGGTGGAGCTGGACCGCCCGGTGCGGCTGGGGCAGGTGGTGCTGCGGTGGGAGGCACACGCGAAGCGCTACCGGGTGCAGGTCTCCTCGGACGGCCGCACCTGGCGCACCGCGGCGACGGTCGCCGACGGGCGCGGGGGCCGCGAGACGGTCCGGATGGACGCGCGGGACGTGCGGTTCGTGCGCGTCCAGGGAGACCGGCGCGGCACCCGCTACGGGTACTCGCTGTGGTCGGTGGAGGCGTACGCGATCGGCGGGCGCTGACCGGTTCCGGGCGCGGTCGGGGTCGCCGCCGACTTCAGGCGGAGACCCCGTCGATCCGGGCCAGGGCGTCCTCCGCCCCGTAGGGCTGGAGGTAGGGCAGCCACCGCGGGTCCCGGTGACCGGTGCCGATGATGCGCCAGGCCAGTCCGGTCGGCGGGGCGGGCTGGTGGCGCAGCCGCCAGCCGATCTCCACCAGGTGCCGGTCCGCCTTGACGTGGTTGCAGCGCCGGCAGGAGGCCACGACGTTGTCCCAGACGTGCTGGCCGCCCCGGCTGCGCGGGATGACGTGGTCGACGCTGGTGGCGACCGCCCCGCAGTACATGCAGCGTCCGCCGTCGCGGGCGAACAGGGCGCGGCGGGTCAGCGGAACGGGCCCCCGGTAGGGGACCCGTACGAAGCGTTTGAGGCGCACGACGCTGGGTGCTGGGACGGTGACGGTCGCGCTGTGCATGAAGGCGCCGGACTCCTCCAGGCAGACGGCCTTGTTCTCCAGGACGAGGACGAGCGCGCGGCGGAGCGGTACGACACCGAGGGGCTCGTACGACGCGTTGAGGACCAGGACGTGCGGCACGGACTGCCTCCTTGTACGCCGGCGGCGCGTGGCTCGCGCCGGGACGATCTCGTTCAGTCTCCCCTCTTGCCTGGTGGACGCGCCACCACCTCCGGGTAACGGGGTGGGGGAGTTTTTTCTCACGTTCCCCCCGCGTCCCCGCTCCGCCCGCCGGCCGGCGGGGGCCGCACGGCGGGGCGCGCGAGGGGGTCGCGGCGCAGGTGGTGAGGGCCGCGGGCGGCGGGCGGCGCGGGCCGCGGCCGTCCCGGCGGGCGTGGCGCAGACCACTGTTCGGGCCGCACTGCCCCGTTAGTGTGGTGTGTCTGCCCGATCCAGGCGGGCCCGCGCCCACCTCTCCCCCGGCCGGGCAGGCCGCTACGCCTGGAGGTACGTGCCGTGTTCTTGTCCGTCCTGTCGGCCGAGGGCTCCGAGCAGGGGCCCGGCACCCTGGAGGACGCTCACGAGAAGGCGACGAACGCCGCGAGCTGGGTCGAGCAGAACTGGTCGACCTGGCTGAGCATCGGTCTGCGGGTGCTGCTGGTGCTGGTGATCGCCCTGGTGCTGCGGGCGGTGATCCGGCGGACGATCACCAAGCTGATCGACCGGATGAACCGGACCGCGCAGGCCGTCGACGGCACCGCACTGGGCGGGCTGCTGGTGAACGTGGAGCGGCGGCGCCAGCGCTCGCAGGCGATCGGTTCGGTGCTGCGCTCGGTGACCTCGTTCCTCATCATGGGCACGGCCGCCCTGATGATCCTGTCGACGTTCCAGATCGACCTGGCCCCGCTGCTGGCCTCGGCCGGTGTCGCGGGCGTCGCGATCGGCTTCGGCGCGCGCAACCTCGTCACGGACTTCCTGTCCGGGGTGTTCATGATCCTGGAGGACCAGTACGGCGTCGGCGACACCATCGACGCGGGCGTGGCCTCCGGCGAGGTCATCGAGGTGGGCCTGCGGGTGACCAAGCTGCGCGGGGACAACGGCGAGATCTGGTACGTCCGCAACGGCGAGGTCAAGCGGGTCGGCAACCTCTCGCAGGGCTGGTCCACGGCCGGGGTCGACGTGATCGTGCGCCCCAGCGAGGACCTGGACCGGGTACGCGCCACGCTCGCCCAGGTCACCGAACGGATGGCCAAGGACGAGCCGTGGAACGAGCAGCTGTGGGGCCCCATCGAGATCCTGGGCCTGGACAGCGTGCTGATCGACCAGATGGTGATCCGGGTCTCCGCGAAGACGATGCCCGGCAAGTCCCTCGGCATCGAGCGCGAGTTGCGGTGGCGGATCAAGCGGACCTTCGACGAGGCGGGCATCCAGCTCGTCGGCGGGCTCCCGCTCCAGCAGGACGGCGAGGACGGGGCGGGCGACCCGACGGCGGGGATGGCGGCGCCCTCCGCGTACGGCAACGCGGCGTCGCCGCAGTCGATGGCCACCGCCCCGATACCGCCGGGCCCCAACCTCACCAAGTGATCCACCGGCCCCGCGCCGTCCCGTGCCCCCGGTCCCCGGCCGGGGGCACGGTCGTGTCCGGACCCTCCGGAGGGGGGACGGATAACGACTTGGTAGCCGCGCGCCCCCGGCATTGACGTGTGCACGGCCCGCCCCCTACCGTCCCGTGCATCAGATAGGAAAGTTTCCTAACAGTGCCGGACGGTGGCCGGAGAGGAGGGCGGGTGGTTCCGCGATGAACGCCCAGGGCCCCACCGGGCGCCCCCACCCCGCCGGCACCACGGGCCAGGGCGGCACCCCGGGCACCCCCCGGGTGCTGCGCACCATGAACGACCGGGCGGCACTGGACCTGCTGCTCGCCCGCGGGCCGCTGTCCCGCACCCGGATCGGCACGCTCACCGGGCTCTCCAAGCCCACCGCGTCCCAGCTGCTGGCCCGGCTGGAGGCGGCGGGCCTGGTGGTGGCCACCGGCACCACCGAGGGCGGCCCCGGTCCCAACGCCCAGCTGTACGCGGTCAATCCGGCCGCGGCCCACGCCGCCGGGCTGGACGTCCGCCCCGAGGGCATCCGCGCCGCCGTCGCCGACATCACCGGCCGCACGGTCGGCGAGTTCGCCCTGCGCACCCCCGGGCGCCGCACCGCCCGGCCGGTGGTCGACCTGGTGACCGAGGCCCTGGACGGTGCGACCGCGGACGCCGGACTGACCCGGTCCGAGGTGCACCGCCTGGTCATCGGCACCCCGGGCGCGTTCGACCCCACCACCGGTCGACTGCGCTACGCCTCGCACCTGCCGGGCTGGCACGCCCCCTCACTCCTCGACGAGCTGGCCGCGGCGCTGCCGATGCCCGTCGAGTACGAGAACGACGTGAACCTCGTGGCCCTCGCCGAACAGCGGCTGGGCGCGGGCCGCGGCCACGAGGACTTCGTCCTGCTGTGGAACGAGGACGGCCTGGGCGCCGCCCTGGTGCTCGGCGGCCGGCTGCACCGCGGCTGGACCGGCGGCGCCGGCGAGGTGGGCTTCCTCCCGGTGCCGGGCGCCCCGCTGATGCGTCAGGTGACCCGGACCAACAGCGGTGGCTACCAGGAGTTGGCGGGCGCCCAGGTGGTGGCCCGGCTGGCCCGCTCGTTCGGCATCGCCCCGGTGCCCGAGGGCTCCCACCCGGAGGTCGCCGCCGCCTTGATCGGGCGGGCCGCGGCCCGCTTCGACGCCCGGGACGCCCCCGCGCCCTCCCGCCACCGGGGACACTCCGACGACGCCCACGAGGACCTGCTGCGCACCTACGCCACCGGCTTGGCGACCGGCCTGGCCTCCCTGGTCTCGGTGCTGGACCCCGAGCTGATCGTGCTCAGCGGTTCGGTGCTCGCCGCCGGCGGCGAGGTGTTGCGGTCGCTGGTCGAGGCCGAGTTGCGGGACCTGGCCGCCCCCCGTCCCCGGCTGGTCGTCGGCGAGGTCCGCGGCCACCCGGTGCTGCGCGGCGCCTTGGAGAGCGCGCTCGCGGCCACCCGCGACGAGGTGTTCGACACCTCGCGCGCCCCCTGACCCCCCCCCACGGGATCCGGTCCCCCGGATTCCCCCCCACTCCCCCCACTGTCCACCCGTCCCCTACCCCACTGGACCCGCCCCGCACCGACAGCACCACACGCACCTCTCTGCACAGCACATGTACGGCGCACCATCCCCCACCCGTTTGCCGAACCGCTCAAGGGAGACCTCGTCATGCTCAGAATGCCCGCGTTCCGTCGGAAGGCGGCGGCCGCCTTCGCCGCCACCACCTCGATAGCCCTCTTCGCGACGGCCTGCACCGGCCAGTCCTCGACGGGTGCCGACGACGACGCGTCCGCGAACACGACGATCACCTTCTGGCACGGCTGGACCGCCCCCTCGGAAGTGAAGGCGATCGAGGACAACATCGCCCGCTTCGAGAAGAAGCACCCGAACATCACGGTGAAGGTCATCGGCGGGATCAACGACGACAAGCTCAACCAGGCCCTGCGGGCGGGCGGTTCCAAGGGCCCCGACGTCATCTCCTCGTTCACCACCGCGAACGTCGGCAAGTTCTGTTCCTCGGGCGCCTTCGCCGACCTGGGCCGGTTCATCGAGAAGGACGGGATCGACCTGGAGAAGACCTTCTCCAAGGTGCTGCGGGAGTACACCGAGTTCGAGGGCACCCGCTGTGCGATGCCGCTGCTGTCGGACGCGTACGGGCTCTACTACAACAAGGACGAGTTCGAGAAGCACGGGATCGAGGCGCCGCCCAAGACCTGGAGCGAGTTCCTGAAGGTCGCCAAGAAGCTGACCAAGGCCAAGGGTGACGGTTACGAGACCCTGGGCTTCATGCCGAACTACCACGGCTACGAGACGGTCGTCTCGCACTACATCTCCCAGTGGAACCACGCCTACTTCGACGCGGACGGCAAGTCCAACGTGGCCAAGGACCCCGCCTTCAAGGAGATGTACACCTTCCAGAAGAAGATGGTCGACGAGCTCGGCGGCTTCGAGAAGCTGGAGAAGTACCGCACCACCTTCGGCGACGAGTGGGCCGCCGAGCACCCCTTCCACGAGGGCCAGGTCTCCATGCAGCTCGACGGGGAGTGGCGGCTCGGCATGGCGGAGGCGACCGACCCCGGGTTCGAGATCGGGGTGGCACCGCTGCCGGTGGCGGACGACGAGGTCGACGAGTACGGCAAGGGCTACCTCTCCGGGACCATCATGGGCATCTCCCCGCACAGCGGGAAGAAGAACGCCGCCTGGGAGCTGGTGAAGTACATGACCACGGACACGGAGGCGGTGGTGCAGTTCGCGAACGGGATCAAGAACGTCCCGTCCACCCTCGCCGCCCTGGACTCGCCCGACCTGAAGCTGGACCCGCGCTTCAAGACCTTCCTGGACATCGCCAAGCACCCCAAGTCGAACACCTCGCCCGGGGCGGTCGACGGCATCGGCTACCAGAACACCCTCCAGGACCTCGGCTACCGCTACGAGTCCGGCAAGGTGAAGGACCTCCAGGCCGGCCTGGAGGAGACCGCGAAGCAGATCGACACGGACCTCGCGAAGGTCTCCCGGTAACCGTGTCCACCGCGCACCCGCTGCGTGCGAAGCGCCGCCGCTCGGCGCTTCGCACGCTGGCCTTCCTCTCGCCCTGGTTGATCGGGTTCGGCTTCTTCTTCGCCTACCCGCTCGTGTCGACCGTCTACTTCTCGTTCATGGCGTACGACGGCTTCGAACCGCCCACCTGGAACGGGTTGGCGAACTGGTCGTACCTCTTCAACGACTTCCCGAAGTTCTGGCCGGCGATGCAGAACACCCTCTGGCTGGTCCTGGTGATGGTCACCTGCCGGGTCGCCTTCGGGCTCGGCGTCGGGCTGCTGATCACCAAGATCAAGACGGCCACCGGGGTCTTCCGGACCCTGTTCTACCTGCCCTACCTGGCGCCGCCGGTCGCCGCGACGCTGGCCTTCGTGTTCCTGCTGAACCCGGGCACCGGGCCGGTCAACTCCCTGCTGGAGACGGTGGGGATCTCGGCCCCGAGCTGGTTCAACGACGCCGACTGGTCCAAGCCCGCGCTCACCGTCCTCGCGGTGTGGGGCGTCGGCGACCTGATGGTGATCTTCATGGCCGCGCTGCTGGACGTGCCGAAGGAGCAGTACGAGGCCGCCGAGTTGGACGGGGCCTCCCGCTTCCAGCGGTTCCGCTTCGTCACCCTGCCGAACATCTCCCCGGTCGTCCTCTTCGCCGTGGTCACCGGGGTCATCTCGGCGATGCAGTACTACACCCAACCGATCGTGGCCGCCAAGGTCGCCTCGGGGAAGATGGGCGGATCCGGACAGCCGTTCGAGCCGGGCTATCCGGAGGCGTCCACCCTGACCCTGCCCCAGCTCGTCTACAACGTCGGCTTCCAGCGCTTCGACTACGGCACGGCCTGCGCCGGGGCGCTCGTCCTGTTCGTCCTCGCCATGGCGTGCACCGCACTGTTGATGCGGCGCCGCGGCGGCCTCATCGGGACCGGTGACTGATCATGGCCCAGACGACCACCACCGAGGACGCCCGCCCGAACCCGGTCGCCCCCCGTCCCGCGGCCGACGGACCGCTCACCCCGGCCGCCCGCACCGCCCGGCGCCGGGCGGTGCTGCACTGGATCGCGGTCCACTCGCTCGGCGTGGCGGCGGCGCTGTTCTTCCTGCTGCCGTTCGTCTTCGTCGTGCTGACCTCGCTGATGAACGACCAACAGGCCCTCACCCGGGACCTGTGGCCGCGGGAGTGGGCGTTCGGCAACTACCTGACCGTGTGGGACACGCCCGGCTTCCTCACCTGGTGGCGCAACACCCTGCTGTACGCGGGGCTGGGGACGGTGCTGTCGGTGGTGTCCTCGATCCCGGTGGCCTACGCGCTCGCCAAGTTCCGCTTCCGGGGGCGCCGGCTCTCCCTCATGCTCGTCATCTCGATGATGATGCTGCCGCCGCAGGTCGTGATCATCCCCATGTACCTGTTCTGGGCGAAGCAGATGGACATGTCGGGCACGCTCTGGCCGCTGATCATCCCGATGGCCTTCGGCGACGCCTTCTCGATCTTCCTGCTGCGGCAGTTCCTGCTGACCATCCCGGACGAGTACCTCGACGCGGCCCGGATCGACGGCTGCGGGGAGGTCCGCACGCTGATCCGGGTCGTCCTGCCGATGGCCAAGCCCGGCATCGCCGCGGTGGCCCTGTTCCAGTTCTTCTACGCCTGGAACGACTACTTCGGCCCCCAGATCTACGCGTCCGACAACCCGGCGGCCTGGACGCTCAGTTACGGACTCGAATCGTTCAAGGGCGCGCACCACACCAACTGGAACCTGACCATGGCGGCCACCGTGCTGGTCATGGCGCCGGTCATCCTCGTCTTCTTCTTCGCCCAGAAGGCGTTCGTCGAGGGTGTCACGCTCACCGGAGTGAAGGGCTAGTACTACTGATGAAACTGACCGTGGTCGGCGGAGGTTCGACCTACACCCCCGAACTCATCGACGGATTCGCCCGTCTGCGGGACACCCTGCCGATCAGCGAACTCGTCCTCGTGGACCCGGCGGCCGACCGGCTGGAACTGGTCGGCGGGCTCGCCCGGCGGATCTTCGCCAAGCAGGGCCACCCCGGCACCATCACCACCACCGGGGACCTGGACGCCGGCGTCGCGGACGCCGACGCGGTGCTGCTGCAACTGCGCGTGGGCGGTCAGGCCGCCCGCAACCAGGACGAGACCTGGCCGCTGACCTGCGGCTGCGTCGGCCAGGAGACCACCGGCGCGGGCGGCCTCGCCAAGGCGCTGCGCACCGTGCCGGTGGTCCTCGACATCGCCGAACGGGTCCGGCGCACCAACCCGAACGCGTGGATCATCGACTTCACCAACCCGGTCGGCATCGTCACCCGGGCCCTGTTGGACGCCGGGCACAAGGCGGTCGGGCTCTGCAACGTCGCCATCGGCTTCCAGCGCCGCTTCGCCGAGCACCTGGGCGTCGAGCCGGGCCGGATCCACCTCGACCACGTCGGGCTCAACCACCTCACCTGGGAGACCGGGGTGCGGATCGGCGGGCCGGAGGGCGAGGACGTGCTGCCGAAGCTGCTCGCCGAGCACGGCGAGGCCATCGCCGGCACGCTGAGCCTGCCGCGCGCCCTGCTGGACCGCCTCGGCACGGTCCCCTCGTACTACCTGCGCTACTTCTACGCCCACGACGAGGTGGTCCGCGAACTGCGGACCAAGCCCTCGCGGGCCGCCGAGGTCGCCGCGATGGAGCGCGAGCTCCTGGAGATGTACGGGGACCCGGCGCTCGACGAGAAGCCCGCGCTGCTCGCCAAGCGCGGCGGCGCCTTCTACTCCGAGGCCGCGGTCGACCTCGCCGCGGCCCTGCTGGGCGGCGGCGGCAGCCCGTACCAGGTGGTCAACACCCTCAACCGGGGGACCCTGCCGTTCCTGCCGGACGACGCGGTGATCGAGGTGCAGGCCGCGGTGGACGCCGAGGGGCCCCGCCCGCTCGCGGTCCCGAAGCTCGACCCGCTGTACGCCGGGCTGATCGCCAACGTCACCGCCTACGAGCAGTTGGCGCTGGACGCAGCCCTGCGGGGCGGGCGCGAGCGGGTGTTCACCGCCCTGCTGGCCCACCCCCTGGTCGGACAGGTCGAGTACGCCGAGAAGCTCACCGACGAACTGGTCGCGCACAACCGGGAGCACCTCGCGTGGGCCTGAACGACCTCGCCCCCGACGGCGAGCACCGGGGCCCCGTCACGGGCCCGGTGCTCGCCATCGACGCGGGCAACAGCAAGACCGACGCCGCCGTGGTCCTGGCCGACGGCCGGGTGGTGGGAACCGGCCGCAGCGGAGGGTTCCAACCGCCCCGGGTGGGCGTGGAGACGGCCGTGGACACCCTGGCCGAGGCGGTGTCCGCGGCGTTCGCCGAGGCGGGGCTCACCGAGGTCGGGCACGTGTCAGCGTGCCTGGCCAACGCCGACCTGCCGGCCGAGGAGCGACAGCTCGCCGAGGCCCTGCGGCGCCGCGGCTGGAGCGGCACCGGCAGCGTCGACGTGCGCAACGACACCTTCGCCCTGCTGCGGACCGGGGTCGCCGAACCGCGCGGGGTGGCCGTGGTCTGCGGCGCGGGCATCAACTGCGTGGGCATGCGCCCAGACGGCCGCACCGCCCGGTTCCCCGCCATCGGGAAGATCTCCGGGGACTGGGGCGGCGGCCTCGGGCTCGCCGAGGAGGCCCTGTGGCACGCGGCCCGGGCCGAGGACGGCCGCGGCGTGGCCACCGCCCTGGCGCGGGCGCTGCCCGCCCACTTCGGGCTGGACTCGATGTACGGGCTGATCGAGGCGCTGCACTTCGGGCACGTGCCGTCCGGCCGTGTCCACGAGTTGACGCCGGTGCTGTTCGACTGCGCGCAGGACGGCGACGAGGTGGCCCGCTCCCTGGTGGACCGGCTCGCCGACGAGGTGGTCGGCATGGCGGTGGTGGCGCTGACCCGGCTGGAACTGCTGGACGAGGCGGCCCCCGTGGTGCTCGGCGGCGGCGTACTGGCAGCCCGCCACCCGCGGTTGGACGAGGGGGTGCGCGCCCGGCTCGCCGCCCGGGCCCCGAAGGCGGTGCCCCAGGTGGTGGCGGAGCGCCCGGTGTTGGGCTCCGCGCTGCTGGGACTGGACCGTCTCGGGGCGGGCCCGCGGGCCCAGGCGAGGCTGCGGGAGCAGCTCTCCTAGCGCGGCTCCGGAGCCCCCGCGCCAACCCGCCCTCCGGCTGGGTGTGCGCGGGGGCTCCGTCGTGCGCGGGGCCACCGTGGCGGTCGGTGCGCGGTGCGGCAACACCGCTTCACTCGATCGTGTGTACGGTCCGTGCGAGCGGGAACCGAACACCCCCGGGGGGCGTATTCACCGTAGGGGCAGACGATCCGGACAAGGGCGGTGCGCGAGGGGGCACCGGCGGCAATACTGACCGCACGGAACGGGCAGCACAGGGGGGACGAGAGGGATGAGCACGGGGGAAGCCGCATGACGCAGCCGCCGAGCCGGGGCGTTCCGGGGCCGTCCGGCAGCGCCAAGCCCACCGGCGCCTCCACCGTCCCACCGGCACCCCCGGACGGCGGGCTCCCCGTGGTCCCCGCCGCTCCCCCGGTTCCGTTCGCGCCCGCGCCCCCGGTGCAGGGCGCCGGGACTCCCCCCGGCTCCGGGCCGCCCGGACCCCGCGGCAGCGCCTGGGCGGAGGGGTGGGGCCGGCTGCGTGCCGCCGCGGGCACCGAGCCCGGTCGGCTGCGGATCATCGGGGCCGTCCTCGCCCTGCTGGTCGTCGGTTTCGGCGCCGCGACCAGTTGGCAGATGACCGACCGTGCCGCCGCCGCCGAGGACGTGCTGCACCGCAGCCAACCCCTGGCCGCGGACGCGGCGGCCATCTACCGCTCCCTCGCCGACGCCAACACCACGGCCTCCAGCGGGTTCCTGGCCCGCGGTCAGGAACCCGTCGAGGTCACCGAGCGCTACCGGCAGCACGTCGACACCGCAGCCGAGAAGCTGGCCAAGGCCGCCGCCGGCGCGGAACCGGGCTCCGCGTCCGCCACCGCGATCACCGAGTTGAACAAGCTCCTGCCGCGGTACACCGGCCTGGTGGAACGGGCCCGCGCCAACAACCGCCACGGCATGCCGCTGGGCGGCGCGTACCTGCGCTACGCCAACGACACCATGCAGACCGAGATGCTCCCGGCCGCGGAGAAGCTGTACCAGCACGAGAACGCCCGGTTGCGCGCCGACTACGACGGCGCCACGCCCTACCCCTGGGTGGCCCTCGGCCTGGGCGTGCTCGCGCTCACCGCGCTGGCCTGGGCGCAGCGCCGCAACTACCGGCGGACCAACCGGGTGTTCAACCACGGCCTGCTGGCCGCCACCGCCGCCTCGACGGTGGTGGTGCTCTGGCTGGCCGTCGGGCACACGGTCGCCCGGTCCGGGCTGAACACCTCGTACGAGGACGGGGTGCGCTCGTTGAACGTCCTCAACGACGCCCGTCTCGCCTCCCTGAAGGCGCGCGGCAACGAGAACCTGACGCTGGTCAGTCGGGGCGCCGAGACGATCACCGTGGAGAAGCACCAGGTCGACAAGTTCGACGCGGCGTTCAAGGAGCAGATGGCGCTGCTCTCCGGGACGGAGAACCGCACCGGTCTGCTCGCCACCGCCGCGCGGTTCGCCGACGACGACAGCGGCCGGACACCGGTCACCAGGGCGGCGGACGCCCTGAAGACGTGGCAGGAGCGGCACGCGGTGGCCCGGGAGCGGGACGAAGCGGGCGACTACCAGGGCGCGTTGGACAGGATCATCGGCAAGCCGGGGGAGCCGTCCGCGGGCGAGTGCCTCGACACGGCGGCGGACGAGCCCACGGGCGAGTGCTTCGACGTCGTCGACGCCGCTCTGGAGGAGGCGCTCGACCACGAACAGGGCGAGTTCAAGAAGGCGGTCGGGAACGCCCCGGGCAGTATGACCGTCCTGGCTCTCGGGGCCGCTGGTCTCGCGGCCCTCGCAGCGGCCTTCGCCCTCTTCGGGATCGGCCGCAGGCTTTCGGAGTACCGGTGAGAGGGGACGCGACCATGCGACGCGTGAGCCTACGGGGTTGGGGCGGTGTCGCCGCGATGGCGGTGGCCTGCGTCCTCACCGCCCTGTTCGTCCTGCTCCCCGTGACGCACACCAGCGGGGACGTCAACCCCGCCCTGCGCGGCCCCGGGACGGCGGAGGGGCTCCACACGAGGGCGAGCGACTGCGTGCCGGAGGCGTCCAGCCTGCGGCCCTCGCCCTCGACCACCGGTCCCGCGCTCTCCGGGATCCGCGAGCGGGGACGGCTCGTGATCGGGGTGGACCAAAACAGCTTCCGCTGGGGCTACCGCAACCCGAACAAGGAGAACGGCGGTCTGGAGGGCTTCGACATCGACCTGGCGAAGGCGCTGGCCCGGGAGATCCTGCCGGGCGGCACGGTCCAGTTCAAGACGATCCCCACCAACCGGCGCATCCCCGCCCTCAAGAACGGCGAGGTCGACATGGTCGTGCAGACCATGACGATCAACTGCGAACGGCTGGAGGACGTCGACTTCTCCAGCCCGTACTTCAAGACCGGACAGCAGGTGCTGGCCGCCCGCAACTCCTCGATCACCGGCTACGACCCTTCGCTGAAGGGCAAGCGGGTCTGCTCGGCGCACGGCTCCACCGCCAAGGACGCGCTCACGGCCAAGAGCCACGGCGCGGACCTCTCGGTCACGGTCCCCAACCAGTTGGACTGCCTGGTGCGGCTCCAACTCGGCGAGGTGGACGCGGTGGTCACGGACGGCGTGCTGGCGGCGGTGCAGGCGGCCCAGGACCCGATGGTGGAGCTCAAGGGCGAACCCTTCACCGTCGAGTACTACGGCATCGCGATGAAGAAGGGCTCCGACGACCTGGTGCGCCGGGTCAACCAGGTGCTGGTGGAGTTCCGCCAGGGGCAGTGGCAGAAGTCGTACAAGGAGTGGCTGGCCGAGGACCTGGGCCCGGGGACGGGTCCCCCCCAGCCTCCCGGGTACCGGGACTGAGGCCGTCCGGAGCGGCACCAACGGGGCGAGTGGAACGAGCAGGGCGGCACGGGAGCGGACGCGATCCGGCCGCCGGGGCAGCACCGAGAACAGCGAGGTGATCGATGGGCGGCGCGGGACCCGCCGAGCAGGTGTGGGACCGGGACGAGGTGGACCGTGCGCTGGCACGGCTCGGGGTGGAGCACGAGGCGATCGAGAGTTCGCTCCTCGCGCTCCAGGACCACGCGGGCCGCAGGCTGCTCGAAGGCGCCGAGCTGACCGGCACCACCCGTGACCGTTGGGCCGAGACCGACGCCGCCGTCACCCTGCTGTGGTCCTACTTCGACCGGTACACCGAGGCGCTGCGGACGGCACGGGAGCTGCGGGCCCGCAGGCGCTGGTCCAGCCAGGAGGACCTGGTACGGCTCACGGAGCTGTTGCGGGGCCCCTGCGTGGCGGTGCCGGAACCGCGGGGCGACGGCGCGCGGATGGCGCCCTCGCTCACCGGTCCCGCCCGGCTGAGCCGCAGCTTCACCCTGGAGGAGCTGGTCTCCGCCATGAACGACCTGTACGCGGGCGCACTCGACCTGGTGGTCGCCGCGGACACGGTGTGGTCGACGCTGCCGGCCCGGATCGACCTGCTCTCCGCCGAGTTGCAACGCACCCGCGGGCTGGCCCACTCCGTGGGCGTGCGGCCCGGCGAGCACCCCGCGGGCGACGACCTGGAGCGCATCACCCGCACCCTGGCCGAGCTGCGTCGGCAGGCGGTGTCGGACCCCCTGGTGTTCTGGCGCCCCGCCGGCGGGAGCGCGGCACCGGGCGGCGGGCGTGCGGACACCGAGCGCTACGACCGGGAGGCCCGGGCCCTGGAGGAGGTGCGCCGCGAGATCGACGCGGTGCTGACGGTGCGCCAGGACGCGGAGTCCCGGTTGCGGAACCTGCGGGACGTGCTGTCCCGGGCGGACCGCACCCTCGCGGAGGCCCGCACCGCGCGCGGCGAGGTGCTGGCGAAGATCGCGGCGACCGAGGTCCCGGCCGTCTCCGGCCTGCCCACCGCGCTCCAGGAGCAGTGGGCGGCGGCCTCCGAGTACCGCAGGCACGGTCAGTGGCACCGGTTGTCGCCGCTGTTGGAGGCGTTGGAGGAGCGTGCGGAGGAGGAGTTGTTGCGGGCCCGGGAGTCGCTGACGGCGGTGACGGCGCCGCTCGCGGTCCGTGCGGAACTGCGGGGGCGGCTGGACGCGTACAAGGCGAAGGTGGCCCGGCACGGTCTGGCCGAGGATCCGCTGCTGATCGAACGGTACGACCTCGCCCGCCGCATGCTGTGGAGCGCGCCCTGCGACCTCCGGGTGGCGGAGGGCGCGGTGCTGCGCTACCAGCAGGCCGCGGCCGAGGCACTGGCCCCGCCGGCGGCCGGGCCGGGCGGGTCCGCGGACGGGAGGGGGAACCGGTGAACGGGACGGAGTGCCAGCGGCCGGAGTGCGCGGGCCGCTACGAGGACGTGGGCGAGGGGCAGGTGTACTGCGACACCTGCGGGCTGGCCCCGGTGGTGGCCCTCCGGGTGCCGGAGCCGCGGCCCTCGGGCGGCTCCGCGCCCACGGGCGCGCCGGCGTCCGGCGGCTCCGCGCGGTCCTCCCGTTCCTCCGGCTCGGCGGCCTCGCACCGTTCGGTGTCCGGACGGCTGTCGCGGGCCGGCTCGGTGTCGGGGCGGGTGACCGAGCGTTCGGTGTCGGTGCGGGCGAACCCCTCGGGACGCGTCGGCGGGCCGTCCACCCGGGGCCGACTGGGTGCCGGGCTGGTCGAGGTGCCCAAGATCCCCCGGCCCAACCCGGCGGAGATGGTGCTGGAGGACCCGGAGGTCCCCGAGCGCAAGCGGTTCTGCTCGCGGTCCGACTGCGGTTCCCCGGTGGGGCGTTCCCGCGGCGAGCAGATCGGGCGCAAGGAGGGCTTCTGCACCGCCTGCGGCCACCCCTACTCGTTCGTCCCGAAGCTGGACCGGGGCGACGTCGTGCACGGACAGTACGAGGTGATGGGGTGCCTGGCGCACGGCGGACTGGGCTGGATCTACCTGGCGATCGACCATGCGGTCGCCGACCGCTGGGTGGTGCTGAAGGGCCTGCTGGACGCCGGTGACCAGGACGCCATGGAGGCGGCGATCGCGGAGCGCCGCTTCCTCGCCGAGATCGAGCACGCCAACATCGTGCGGATCTACAACTTCGTGGAGCACCTCGACCGGCGCACGGGCTCCCTCGACGGCTACATCGTGATGGAGTACGTCGGCGGCAAGTCGCTGAAGGAGATCGCCAACGAGCGGCGCACCCCCGGCGGCAGGCGGGACCCGCTGCCGGTGGAGCAGGCGTGCGCCTACGGCATCGAGGCCCTGGAGGCCCTGGGACACCTGCACGGCCGCAAGCTGGTGTACTGCGACTTCAAGGTCGACAACGCGATCCAGACCCAGGACGAGTTGAAGCTGATCGACATGGGCGCGGTGCGCCGGATCGACGACGAGGACGCGGCGATCTTCGGCACCGTGGGCTACCAGGCCCCGGAGGTCGCCGAGGTGGGGCCGTCCGTCGCCTCGGACCTGTACACGGTGGCCCGGACCCTCGCGGTGCTCACCTTCGACTTCCAGGGCTACACCACGGTGTTCGTGGACTCGCTGCCCGACCCCGAGCACATCGAGGTGTTCCGCACCTACGAGTCGTTCTACCGGCTGTTGATACGGGCCACCGACCCCGACCCGGCACGCCGGTTCGCCTCGGCCCAGGAGATGGCGGAGCAGTTGACGGGGGTGCTGCGGGAGGTCGTGGCCCTCCAGACGGGGCGTCCCCGGCCGGCCCTGTCGACGCTGTTCGGGGCCGAACTCAAGGTCACGGACACCGAGCTGTTCGACCGGTCCGACGCCGGGGGATCGAGGCTCGGGGCCCGTCCGGTCTCCCGCGGGCGGGCCGGACGGCGCGCCGCGGGCGGTGCGGCGGCCCTGACCGGCGGTCCCGCCGCCGCCCTCGCCGCGGGGCCGCCGGCCCCGACGGCCCCGCACGGCCCGGTGCACGCACTGGACGTCACGGCGGCGGCGCTGGCGCTGCCGGTGCCGCACGTCGATCCGGGGGACCCCAACGCCGGGCTGTTGGCGGGCCTGGTGGTGTCCTCGGCGCCCGCCGAACTGCTCGCCGCCCTGCGCGCGGCGCCCGTCGACTCGTTGGAGTTGCGGCTGCGGGAGCTGCGGGCCCTGCTGGCGGCGGGCGATCCCCGGGCCGCCGGGCGGACGCTCGCGGCCCTGCTGGAGGGGGACGGCGAGGACTGGCGGGTCATCTGGCACCAGGGCGTGGCCGCGCTCTCGACCGGCGATCACGAGACGGCGGCCCTGTCGTTCGACGCGGTGTACGACGCGTTTCCGGGCGAGCCGGCGCCGAAGCTGGCGCTCGGGGTGTGCGCGGAGGTGTTGGGCCAGCTCGACAACGCCGCCGAGTACTACCGCCTGGTGTGGACGACGGACCCGAGCTACGTGTCGGCGGCGTTCGGGCTGGCGCGGGTGCGGCTCGCCGCCGGCGACCGGTCGGGGGCGGTGCGGGCCCTGGAGTCGGTGCCGGAGTCGTCGATCCACTACACGGCGGCGCGGGTGGCGGCGGTCCGCGCCCGGCTGCGCGGACGGATCGTCTCCGGCGGGGACCCGGAGTTGCTGGAGGACCTGACCGCCGCCGCCGGTCAGGTGGAGGCGCTGGACGCGTTCGGCCTCGACGCGGTCCGCAGGGAACGGCTGTCGACCGAGGTGCTGGGTACGGCGCTGGACTGGGTACTCTCCGGTAGCCGGGGCCCGGCCGCAACGGGCGGCCCCGGTGGCCGATCGGTGCTGCTCGGCAGCGAAGTGGACGAACGCGGGCTGCGGCTCGGCCTGGAGCGTTCGTACCGCACGCTGGCGCGGCTCGCACGCGGCGGCGCGGAGAGGATCGAACTGGTGGAACGTGCAAACCGTTTCCGCCCCCGGACATGGGTGTGAGTGATGTCGTCGCAGCAACCCCGCTCGGCCGCCGGACCGCGGTGCCCCAGGTGTACGGAGCCTCTGGAGCCGGGCGACCGGTTCTGCGGCGTCTGCGGTCATGACGTGTCGTCAGTGACTGCCGGCGCGGGACCGGGCGCCGAGCAGGACCGTCCGACCCTCGTGATGGACGTCCCGTCGCCGCTCTCCTCGCCTCCGGGCCGGGCGGGCGCGGTGCCGGGCCCGGTGCGCTGGCCCGAGCCCTCGGGGGTGAACGGGGGCGTCTCGGCGCCGGTCCACCTGCCGAGCGACATCTCCGGGCGCACCTCGGGCGGCGGGCAGCTCCCCTCCCACCCGGGCGGGCACCCGGTGACACGGGCACCGGAGTACCGGACCGACCACGCCTACGAGCACCCGGGCCACTCCCCCGCGGCGGCAGCCGACCGGGCGGCCGGGCGCGGCGCCCTCGACGCCGAGGGCTACCCGCTGCCCGCCCCGGCCGGGGCGTCCTCCGCCTCGTCGGCGCCGTCCGAGCAGTCGGCGCCCTCCGGGGCGGGCGGTCCGGCGGGGTCGTCGGGCGACACCGCGGCCACGGCACCGGCTTCGGCCGACCCGCGGGCCGCCGCCCCGCCGGCGGGCGCGCCCGTGAGGCGGTGCGTGTTCTGCGCGGTGGGCCCGGTCTCCCGGGACGCGTACTGCGAGACCTGCGGGAAGGCCCAGCCCCGGGAACGGGACCACATGGAGACGGCCTTGGACGCGGTGGCCGCGGTGAGCGACCGCGGGCTGCGCCACCACCGCAACGAGGACGCGTACGCGGTGGCCGCGGCTGCACTGCCGGACGGCTCGCCGGCGGTGGTCGCGATCGTCTGCGACGGGGTGTCCTCGGCGAGCCGCCCCGACGAGGCGTCCCTCGCCGCGTCCCGGGCCGCCAGCGAGTGCGCGCTCGACCTGTTGCCGCGCGGCGTCCACCCCCAGCAGGCCATGCACCGGGCGATCGTGGCCGCCTCCGAGGCGGTGAACGCGCTCGCCGAGGAGGACCCGACCGCCGGGGACGGTGGCTCCGCCCATCAGAACGCGCCGGCGTGCACCGTGGTCGGGGCGATCGTGGTGGGCGAGTTGCTGGTGATCGGATGGGTCGGCGACAGCCGGGCCTACTGGGTGCCGGCGGACCGGGCGGCGCCTTCGGCCCGGCTCACCGAGGACGACTCGTGGGCCGCGCAGATGGTGGCGGCGGGTCTGATGAGCGAGGCGGAGGCGTACGCCGACGAACGCGCCCACGCCATCACCGGCTGGTTGGGCGCCGACGCCTACGAACTGGAGCCGCACACCGTGTCGTTCAAGCCGGACCGGGCCGGTGTGGTGGTGGTGTGCACGGACGGGCTGTGGAACTACGCCGAGTCGGCGCAGGACATGGCCGCGGTCCTGGCCCCGGACGCCGGGCGGCAGCCGTTGGCAGCCGCCCGGGCGCTGGTCTCCCACGCCCTGGAGGGCGGGGGCCACGACAACGTAACAGTGGCGCTGGTGCCGTTCCCCTCCCCCGGGCGGGGGGCAGGATCGGCCTGACGCACGCACCGTCCGACCGCCGGTCGGACGGGCCCGACCGCGGGCCGGCGGAACACGCCGGCCCGTCGCCCGGGCCGGTCTCCGCGGGGGCGTCGATCGGACGTCCCCGGTGGACACGCAACACGCCCACGCGCCGTGGGAAGCAAGGGGGAGTGCATCCATGGCCAACTTCTCGAAGCCGTCCGTCCCGCGGTTCTCGGTGGACGTCTACCAGAACGAGTTCCTGCCGGAGGGCGGGCGCGAGGTCAACGCGGTCGTCACGGTGACCCGCACCGGCGGCACCGCCGGCCCCGGTTCCGCCGGCCCGCACGACCCGGGGCACGGACCCGGCGCCGCCGTGGTGATCATGGTCGACTGCTCGGGCTCGATGGACTACCCGGCGACCAAGCTGCGGGGCGCCCGCGAGGCGACGGCGGCGGCGATCGCGGCGCTGCGGGACGGGGTCCGGTTCGCGGTCGTCGCCGGAACGCACCTCGCCCGGGAGGTCTATCCCCGGGGCGGGGGCCTGGCCGTGGCGGACGAGCGGACCCGGGCGGACGCCACGGAGGCGTTGCGGAGCCTGACCGCGGGCGGCGGCACCGCCATCGGCACCTGGCTGCGCCTCGCCGATGCGCTGCTCGCCACGGCCGACGTCCCGATCCGGCACGGCATCCTGCTGACCGACGGACGCAACGAACACGAGGCGCCCGAGGCGCTGCGCGAGGCGCTCGACGCGTGCGCGGGGCGCTTCACCTGTGACGCCCGCGGGGTGGGCACCGACTGGGAAGTGAAAGAAGTCACAGGCATCGCCTCCGCACTGCTCGGCTCGGCGGACATCGTCGCCGACCCGGCGGGGCTCTCCGCCGACTTCACCCGGATGATGGGGGCGGCGATGGGCAAGGGCGTCGCGGACGTCGCCCTGCGGCTGTGGACGCCGGTGGGCGCCGAGGTGGCGTTCGTCAAGCAGGTCGCCCCGAACGTCGAGGAACTGACGGCCCGACGCACCGAGGCCGGGACCCGGGTCGGGGACTATCCGACCGGTTCCTGGGGCGACGAGTCCCGCGACTTCCACCTGTGCGTCCGGGTGCCGTCGGCCGGGGTCGGTCAGGAGATGCTGGCGGCCCGGGTCTCGTTGGTGGCCCCGCTGCCGGACGGCGCCGTCGAGACCCTCGCGCAGGGCCTGGTCCGCGCGGTGTGGACGGACGACATGGCCGCCTCCACCTCCATCAATCCGCAGGTCGCGCACTACACCGGGCAGGCCGAACTGGCGGACGTCATCCAGCAGGGGCTGGACGCCCGCAAGGCCGGCGACCTGGGCGGTGCCACGGCCAAGTTGGGGCGCGCGGTGCAACTCGCCAGCGCATCCGGAAACGAGGACACCTCCAAGTTGCTGGCGAAGGTGGTGGACGTGGTCGATGCCGCTGCGGGTACTGTGCGACTGAAGGCGAAGGTTGCGGAGGCGGACGAGATGACTCTCGAAACCCGGTCCACCAAGACCGTCCGCGTCAAGAAGTAAGCCAGCAGACAGCGAAGACAGCAGGGAGCAACGGCCTGACCGCCGTGCCCCGCCCCGGCCCCGGCCGGGCGGACCGAGCTCCGGCCCGGGTGCCGGAAGAGGAGAGGGGGAGGCGCCGACATGCCGACCTGCCCGAACGGACACCACTCGGGTTCCGACGACTGGTGCGAGGTGTGCGGTCATCGCATCGACGGTGCCGTGCCCCCGCCCCCGCCCGGTTACGGCTTCCCGCCGCCCGCGCCGGGCGGCGCACCCGGCGGTGGGCACCCTCCCGCTCAGCCCGAGTACTGCCCGCAGTGCCGGACCCCCCGCGAGGGCGGTGCGCCGTTCTGCGAGGAGTGCCGGTGGAACTTCATCACCAACAAGGCGACCTCCTACACCCCGGTGGCCCCGCGTCCGGCGGCCGGTCAGAGCGGCCCGCCGCCCGGCCGCTTCCCCGGCCCGGGCGGTCCGGGCCCCGGCGGCCCCGGCGGCCCGCCGAGCGCATCGCACCACCCCGGTGGCCCGCCCGGACCTCCCGGCATGGGCTCGGGGCAGGACGCGTTCGGGCACCAGGGCGCCCGGTCCGCCCCGGTGAACCGCCCCGCCGAGCCGTTCCCGCCCTTCGGCGAGAACCCGGCCGGTCCGCCGCCCCCGGGGCCCGGCGCTCCGGGCGCCCCCGCCGCCTTCCGGCAGGGCGGCCCCCCGGCCCCGCCGCCGTACCCGGGGTTCCCGGAGGCCGGACAGCCCGGCCCGCCGCCCTCGCCGCCCGGTCAGGGCTTCGGCGGTGACGACGACTGGGTCATCTCCCCGCCCTCGGCAGCGACCGGCTCCGGGCCGGCCCCGAACGGGCCCGCGGGCCCCGGGGCGGGTCCGGGCGGCGGCCACCCGCCGCACGCCCAGGCCGGACCGGTCGGCTTCGCGCCCTCGGACACCTGGTCGGTCACCATCGGCCCGGACCGCGAGTACTTCATGTCCATGATGCAGCGGTCCGGACCGGAGGCCGCCGGGTTGAACCTGCCGGCGTTCGCACCGCAGAAGCAGCACCAGCTCATCGGCAACCAGATCACCATCGGCCGCCGCCGGCACGCCACCGGCGAGGTGCCGGACATCGACCTGGCGGTGCCCCCGGAGGACCCGGGCGTCTCGCACCAGCACGCGGTGCTGGTGCAGCAGACGGGCGGGAGTTGGGCGATCGTCGATCAGGGGTCCACCAACGGCACCACGGTCAACGGTTCCGACGAGCCGATCCAGTCGTACATCCCGGTGCCGCTCCAGGACGGGGACCGGGTCCACGTGGGCGCCTGGACGACCATCACCATCCACCGGGGCTGAACGCCCGTCGTCGCGGTCCGACCGTCCACCGACGGTCGGACCACCACCGCGGTCCGCCGCTGCCGGGCCCGTCACGCCTCCGGCAGCGGCCAGGCGTAGGGCCCCTCCGGGTCGTCCAACCAGCTCCAGACGTACGGCCCCCGCACGGTGACGCCGTACCGTTCGCGGGCCGGTCGCCCCTCGCGCAGCCACAGGCCGAGCGCATCGCGCGGGTCCAGGACGCCGGCCGTCAGCGCCAGCAGGAACTGGAACAGTTCGCTGTGCAGCGCCCGGCGGGGCAGGCTCCCCGGCGGGATGGCCTCGGTCCGCCGGGCGGCGCCCCGCAGCGGAACGAAGTACGCCGAGGTGTGCAGGAAGCGGCCCTCGGCCTGCTCGGGGCCGTCGACCACGAGCCGGATCAGTCCCGTGGCCAGCGGGGCGAGGACCAGGGCGCCCGGGGCGCACTGGGCGAGCCAGGCCCGCGGCACCGACGGCAGGGTGCAGGTCGCCACGATCCGGTCGAAGGGCGCCCGCTCGGGACAGCCCAGCGCACCGTCCCCGGTGACCACCGTCGGCGCGTACCCGGCACTGTGCAGATGGGCCCGCGCGGACTCGGTGATCTCCGGGTCCAGGTCGACGGTCGTCACCCGTTCCTCGCCGACCCGGTGTGCGAGCAGGGCGGCGTTGTAGCCGGTGCCCGCCCCGATCTCCAGCACCCGGTCCTCCTCGCCGACCCGCAGTTCGGCGAGCATCCGGGCCATCAGCGAGGGCTGGCTGGAGGAGGAGAGCAGCTCCCCGTCCCGCAGCCGGGTGGCCAGCGGGGCGTCCACGTAGGCCCCGCGCATCCAGCGGACCCGGCGTGCCGGGTCCGGGTCACCGCCCCGCAGCCGGTCGTGACCGTTGCCCCCGCCGATCCAGTACGAGGGGACGAAGAGGTGCCGGGGCACCTCGGCGAAGGCGGTGCGCCAGCTCGGATCGGCGTCCCAGCCCCCGCTGGCCTCGATCGTCCGCAGCATGCCCGCCCGGGCCTCGGCCGCGACGTCGGCCAGGTCGGCGTACGGGTCCGGGGGACGACCGGGGTGGTGCGCGCCCATGCCTCCACTGTGCTGCGTCGGCGCGCCGGGGGCGAACGAGGCGCCACCGCCGTCCGCGGACGGCGGCCCGGTCGCGCCGAGCCCGGCTGCCGCCCCGGCCCCGTGCCCCGCACTCCGCCGGGACCTAGGACCCGGGTCCTGGGCCGAGCCGTCTGAGACCATGGAGGGCGTGAACGAGATTCGGCGCGGCACCCTTCAGGAGCAGACCTTCTACGAGCAGGTCGGCGGCGAGGAGACCTTCCGCCGGCTGGTCCACCGGTTCTACCAGGGCGTCGCCGAGGACCCCCTGCTCCGCCCCATGTACCCGGAGGAGGACCTGGGCCCCGCCGAGGAGCGGTTCGCCCTGTTCCTGATGCAGTACTGGGGCGGCCCCCGCACCTACAGCGAACAGCGGGGCCACCCCCGGCTCCGGATGCGGCACGCCCCGTTCGTCGTGGACCGGGCCGCGCACGACGCCTGGCTGCGGCACATGCGGGACGCGGTGGACGAGCTGGGGCTCGCGCCGGAGCACGAGGAGGAGCTGTGGCGGTACATGACGTACGCCGCCGCCTCGATGATCAACACGCCGGGCTGAGCGGGGTCCCGGCCCCCGCCCCCTGACGGCCGTCCCGGGGCGTTCCGCCCCGCCCGGTCCGCTGAGCGGACCGGGCGTCCCGTTTTCCGTTCCCCGCCCCCGCAGCCCCTTCCGCTCCCCCGCACACTCTGAAAACATCCAGGAGCCCCCCGTACGCCCGGCCCGTGCACGCGCCGGAGCACGGGGAGCGCCCGCGGGGGCGGGAGCACGTGGGAACGGCGCAGGGCGAGCAGCGGAACGCGGGGGCGGGAACAAGCAGTGACAGGGTTCGTACTGGCGCGCGTCCGGGCGCACCGGCTGTTGCTGGGCGCCGCACTGATCGCCGTGGTCCTGACGACCACGGTCCTGGCG
This sequence comes from Streptomyces sp. NPDC002490, assembly GCF_040296045.1. Lineage (NCBI taxonomy): Bacteria > Bacillati > Actinomycetota > Actinomycetes > Kitasatosporales > Streptomycetaceae > Streptomyces > Streptomyces sp. NPDC002490. The sequence goes on from NZ_JBEOWM010000017.1 coordinate 46,073, forward strand.
ACCCTCGCCGCCTTCTCCGGCGGCATCGGGGACGCCGCACTGCGCCACTCGCTGCGGACCCGGGACACCGCCGCCACCGCGCTGATCGCCAGGGCGCCCCTGATGCCCTCCGAACGGCGGGCCACCGAGACCGCGGGCCAAGCCGTCTGGGACGCGGCCCGCACCGCCTTCGACGGGCTGCCGTTCACCACCCGGACCATGGCGCGTTCCGGCCCCTACGCGCTCCCCCGCTCCCTCCAGCCGCCCGCCGCCCGCGAGGGCAACCCGTACCTCACGCACTTCGGCGCCCTCGACGCCAGTCAGGTCCGGATCATCGGGGGCCGCCACCCCGACGCCTCCCGCCGGGGCGAGGTCGAGGTGGCGCTGCCGGAGACGGCCGCGGCGGAGCTGGGGCTGCGCCCCGGGGGGCCGGACTCCGCCCTGACCCTGACCGACCGGCTGGACGGCCCCCCGGTCCGGGTCCGGGTCGTGGGCGTCTACCGCCCGGTCACCGCCGAATCCCCCTACTGGCAGCTGGACGCCCTGCGCGGCCGGGGCGCCCAGAAGGTGTCCTTCGCCACCTACGGCCCGCTGCTGACCGACCCGGCGGTGCTCGCCGACGCGGGGCGGGTCAGCTCAGGGGAGACCGCCTGGCTCGCGGTCGCCGACTTCTCCCGGATGACCACCGACCGGATCGACGCGCTGCGCGAGGCGGCCCGGGAGGGCACCGACGGCCTGCGGGGCTCCCCCGCGCTCCGCGGCAGCAAGGAGGTCACCACCGGTCTGCCCGGGGTCCTGGACCGGGCCGAACGCGCCACCCTGGTGTCCCGTTCCACCTTGCTCCTGGTGGCCCTGCAACTCGGGCTGCTCGCCGGCTACACCCTGCTGCTGGTGGCCCGGCTGCTGAGCACCGAACGGGCCGGGGAGACCGGGCTGCTGCGGGCCCGCGGCGCCTCCCGCGGCCGGGTGGGCGCGCTCGCCGCGGTGGAGGCGCTGATGTTGGCGCTGCCCGCCGCCCTCCTCGCCCCGCTGCTGGCGGGACCGCTGACCGAACGGCTCGCCGGGCAGGGCGCGCTGGCCCGGATCGGCCTCCGGGTGGACGGCGTGGCCTCCGGCGGGGTGTGGCTGGTCTCCGGGGCCGTCGCGCTGGGCTGCGCGCTCGCCGTGACCCTGCCCGCGCTCACCCGCGAAGGAGCCGAGCGGGGCCGGGCCCGGACGCTGCCCGGGCCGCTGCGGGCCGGTGCGGACCTGGCGCTGGTGGCGGTCGCGGGCGTGGCCTACTGGCAGCTCGACCGGCGGACCGGGCAGCCCGGGGTGGGCATCGACCCGCTGCTGGTGGTGGCGCCGGCACTCGCCCTGCTCGCCGGCACGGTCCTGGTCCTGCGGCTGCTGCCGCCCGCCGCCCGGCTCGCCGAACGCCGGGCGGCCGGGGGCCGCGGACTGATCGCCGCGCTCGCCGGCTGGCAGCTCAGCCGCCGGCCGCTGCGCGGGGCCGGGCCGGTGCTGCTGCTGGTCCTCGCGGTGGCGATGGGCATCCTGGCGATCGGCCAGGGCTCGTCGTGGGACCGCTCCCAGGAGGACCAGGCCGACTTCCGGGCGGGCGCCCAGGTGCGGGTGGAGACCGCCGGCGCGGCGGAGCTGGGGGAGGCCGGCCGGTACGCACGGCTGCCCGGAGTCCGGGAGGCGGTGCCCGCGCTGCGGGCCACGACCCCGTTGTCGGGCGGTCGCGAGGCGACGATCCTCGCCCTGGACACCGCCCGCGGCGCCCGGCACCTGCTGACCCGCGAGGACCTCGGTGACCCCGCCGACGGACGCCCCGCGCCGCCGAGCGCCACCGGGCCCACCGGCACCCCGCTCCCGCCCGGCACCACCCGCCTCGAACTCGACCTCCGGCTCGGTGCCGACCCGACCGACCGGGCGGATGCAAAGGCTCCGGAGGGCACCGAGCGGCCGGAGCCGCCGCAGGTCTCCGCCCTGCTGGAGGACGTCCACGGGCTCTCGTACCGGCTGTCCGCCGGGACGCTGCCGGCCGACGGACGGACCCGCACGCTCCCCGTGGACCTGGTGGGTGCGGGCGACGCCGGCGGGCCCGCCGGGCCGTTGACCCTCATCGGCCTGGAGTTGGACGCCCCCCAACCGGTGGGGCGCGCCCGGCACCACGTGCTCGGGTGGGAGGCCCTGCGCGCCTCGGCCTCGGTCGGGGAGCCGGCCCGCGCGGTGCGGCTCGGCACCCGCTGGCAGGGGCAGTCCTCGGCCACCGGGGCGGAGGACGCCGCGACCGGGGCGGCCCGCCCCACCCCGCCGAGGATCACCGTCCGGGAGGACGCCGGAACCTCGCTGACCGCCGGCTACCGCACCGGGTACACCGACGAGGAGCTGTGGCTGCCCGGCGGGGGGAACACCGTGACCGTGCGGTTGATGGCCGAACGGCCGGTGCCGGAGGAGGTCTCGGCCGTCGCCACCGACCAGTACCTGAAGGTCCTGGGGGCCCGCACCGGCGACCGGGTGGAGGTGGCGATCGGCGGCACCAACGTGCCGGTGCGGATCGACCGCAGCGTGCGTGCGCTGCCCACCACCGGACCGGAGGAGCGGGGCCCCGCGAGCGCCCCGGGCACGGGGGGCGGGCCCGTCGCGTCCGCCGCCGCGAGCGACCGGGACGGCGGGGCGCTGCTGCTGGACCTCACGGCGGTCAACCGCATCCTGACCCAACGGGACGGCACGGGGGTGTCGCCCACCGAGTGGTGGCTGCACACCGAGCCGGGCCGGGCGGCGGACGCCGCCGCGGCGCTGCGCGCCCGGTCCGACACCGACCCGGCCACCGTGCAGGTGCGGGACGAGATCGCCCACGGGCTGCGGGACGACCCGCTGGGTGCCGGGCCCGGCGCGGCGCTGACCGCGGTGGCCATCGCGGCGGCGGCGCTCGCGGCCGTGGGCTTCGGGGTCAGCACGGCGGGCGCGCTGCGCGAACGCGCCGCCGAGTTCGCCGTGTTGCGCGCCCTCGGCGCTCCCCGGCGCCAGCTGGCCCGACTGGTCGCGGTGGAACAGGGCGTACTGGTGGGGCTGGCGCTCCTGGTGGGGGCGGCACTGGGCACCGTGCTGACCCGGGCGGTGGTCCCGTTGATCCTGTTGACGCCGGACGCCACCCGCCCCGTGCCACCGGTCCTCGTCGAACTGCCCGCCGGCCGGGTGGCGCTGCTGCTCGCACTGGTCGCCGCGGGTCCGCTGCTCATCACCGCGGCCCTCACCCTCCGCCGGCCCGCCCACCTGGCGACCGCCCTCACGGCGGCGGTGGAGCGATGACCGCGCACGGCCGCCTCCCGGAAGGCACCGGACCCGACGACCCCGACGACTCCGCACACCACCGGCCCCCGGCCCGCGACCCCCAGGCGGCGCCGGTCCCCCACCACGGCCAACACCCCACCCACCGGGACCCCGGCAACGCCCCGGAGCCCACGACGAGCGACCTGCCGGCGGAGCGGCGGGCGGCGAACAGGCGGACTGTGAACGAGCGAACGGTGCACGACCCGGCAGCCGACCCCACCGGACCGGGCGCCCCCACGGCAGCGGACGGTCCGCCGGCCGGGGCGGCCGGCCGGCGCCCACTCCCCGCCCCGTGGGTCCGCACCCGACTACGCACCGCCCGGGGCGCCGCCCTGGCACTGGCCCTCCTCGCCGCGGTCACCGCGGCGCTCGCCGCCGGGTTCCCGCTCGCCCTGGACTCCCTCCGCGACGACGGGCTGCGGCACGCCCTGGCCGACGCCTCCCCGGCGCAGGCCGCGCTCCGGTTCACCGCACCGCAGCACAGCCTCAGCGCCTCCGCCGCCGAGCGGGAGGCGGCGCTGCGCGGGGCCGCCCTGCGCCGGGGGTACGACGCGGTGGTCGACGCGCTGCCCGCCCCGCTCACCGCGGACCGCGCCCGCTCCTCGTACGGGGTGCGCACCGCCGACCCGCCGGAGGTGTCCGAGCGGTGGCTGCCCCGTCCGCGCGGGCTGTCCCCGCGGTTCGTGCTGGCCGCCCAGCACGGCCTGGACGCGCACGCCCGGGTCCGCACCGGACGGCTGCCCCGCGTCCAGGACGCCGTCACCCTGGGCACCCCCGCGGTGGAAGCGGCCGTCACCGTGGAGACCGCGGCCCGGCTGAACATCGCGACGGGCTCCGTGCTCCGCGTCCCGGGCGTGGCCCGCTCCCCGCTGACCGTGCGGATCACCGGCATCGTCACTCCCCGGGACCCGCGGGGTCCCTACTGGTCCACGCAGCAGGTGCTGCGCACCCCCTCCCTGGTCCGCGTCCCCTCCCGGGAACCCGATCCGCCGGTGTACTGGCTCGGCGCGCTGTTGCTGCACCCCGATGCCGCCCCGGCCCTCCTGGGCACCGCGGGCACCCCCGAGCGGTACTGGCAGATCGCGCCCGGCAGCGACGGAATGACCGGCGCGGACCTCGGGAGCGCCCAGTCCGCCCTGGCCTCCGCCGTCAACGGGACGGCCCTGTTGGAGGTGCGCCGCGCGGTCGACGCCAACACCGTGGCCGACACGGAGCTGGACGACGTCCTCACCCGGTACGGCGCACTCCGTGACGGTGTCATGCCCCTGGTGACCGTGGCGGTGGCGGGCACGGCCGCCGTGGCGCTGGTGGTGCTCCTGATGGCCGGCGGCCTCGCCGCGGGGCGTCGTCGCGCCGAACTGACCGTGCTGCGGGCCCGCGGCGCCTCCCTCCCGGGACTGGCCGGCAGGCTGCTCGCGGAGACCGCGGTGGTCGCGGTGCCCGCCGGCGCGACCGGCCTGACGGTCGCGCTGCTGGCCCTGCCCGGGGGGCGGTGGTGGCCGGCGGCGCTGGCCGCCGCGGCCGTGACCCTGGTGGCCTGTCTGGCGCTGCCGCTGCGCGCCCTGGCCGATCACCGGTCGGTGCGCATCGGCACGGACCGCGACGACCTGACCGCCGCGCGCCCCTCGCGGCGGCGCGCCGTCGCCGAACTCACCCTGCTCGTCCTCGCGGTGGGCGCCGTCGCCACGCTGCGCGGACGGGGCGCCGAGGACGGCGGCGCACTGGTGGCGCTGGCCCCGGTGCTGATCGGGGTGATCGCCGCGCTGTTGCTGGTCCGGCTGTATCCGCTGCCGCTGCGGCTGCTCACGGCCCCCGCCCGCCGGTTGCGCGGTCTGCTGGGGCACCTGGCGCTGGCGCGTGCGGCCCGCGGGGCCTCCTCGACGGCCCTGCCGTTGCTGGCGCTGCTGACCGCGCTGACCACGGCCGCCTTCGGCGGCAGCGTCCTGGCCGGGGTGGCCGACACCCGGGACCGGGCGGCCCTGTTGGCGACCGGTGCCGACGCCCGCGTCGACAGCCGGTACCCCTTCCCGTGCCACCTGCCGCAGCGGGTCCGTCAGGCCCCGGGGGTGGAGACGATGACGGCCGTCGCCGTCGACTACGACGCCCAGGTGGTCGGCGCCGATCCGGCGGACGGGGCCGGGCAGGACGATCCGCTGCGGTCCCTGGAGGCGGCGGAGGCCGCGGGCGGCGGGGACACCGACACCCGGATGCCGCTGGCCGTGGTCAACGCGCGTCCATACGCCGATCTGTCCCGCCGGATGGGCGTGGGAGCGTTCCCGGCCCGGGCCCTCGTCCGGGGCCCGGCCGCGCACGACGACGGCCGGGCCGTCCCCGTGCTCGCCTCGCCCGCCACCGCCGCCCGCCTCGGCCGCGGCCCGGTCACCGTGCGCGTCGACGACCGGCGTCTGACCGTGCGGATCGCCGTGGTCCGCCCGGTGACCCCGGCGATGTCCACCGAACACTTCCTGGTCGTGGACGCCGACGCGCTGGGGCGTCCGCTGCGGCCGAACGCCCTGTTCCTCACCGGCCGGAACCTCGACCCCGCCGCGCTCCGCACCGCCGGCGGGCCGGACGCCGTGGTCCACCTGCGGGAGGCGGAGCGCGCCCGGTACACCGACTCGCCCCTCCAACTCGGTGCCGAACGCGTCTACACGGCCGCCGTGGCCGCGGGCGCCGGCTTCGCCGCGCTCGCCCTGCTGCTCTCCCTGGCCCGCACCGCCCCGGAGCGGGCCGCGCTCCTGGCCCGGCTGCGCACCATGGGCCTGCCCCGGCGGGACGGACGCCGCCTCCTCGTGCTGGAGTCGCTCCCGCCCGCGCTGCTGGCCGCCGCCGGCGGGATCGCCGCCGGCTGGGCGGCCGTCCGGCTGCTGGCACCGGGCACCGATCTGACAGCCGTGGCGCTCGCCGCGCACGGCGGCCGACTGCCCGCCGGCATCCCCGGGCTGCGCCCGGACCCGTGGTCGCTGGTGGTGCCCGCGCTCGCCGTCGTCGCCCTGACCGTGGGCGTCGCCGCCGGGCAGGCGTGGTGGACCGGGCGCCGCGAGGCGGTCCGGGAACTGCGGTGGGGAGACGACCGATGACCCCGCCCGGCTCCGTCCGGCCCCCAGCACCCCACCCGACAGGCCACCTCCGGGAGCACACCCCATGACCACCACCCGACCGGAGGGCCCCGACGCCCCGCGACCGGGCACCTCGCTCGCGGAGTTGGAGCGACGGGCCGCCGACCGCCGCGAGCGCCCCGCCTACGGGCACGACGCGCTGATCAGCTGTGACCGGCTGGTGCGCATCTTCTCCACCGACGGCGTCGAGGTGCAGGCCCTCCAGGGGCTGGACCTGCTGGTGCGCGAGGGCGAACTCATGGCCCTCGTCGGAGCCTCCGGCAGCGGCAAGTCGACCCTGATGAACATCCTCGCCGGACTCGACGAACCCACCGCGGGCGCCGCGAGCGTCGCCGGCCGGGACCTGCTGACCATGGGCGCCAAGGAGCGGCTGGCCTACCGCCGCGACGTGGTGGGCTTCGTCTGGCAGCAGACCTCCCGCAACCTCCTGCCCTATCTGACGGCGGCTCAGAACGTGGCGCTGCCGATGCAGTTGCACGGCGGGCGCGGCGGGCCGCGGGGGCGGCGCGCCCGGGCCGAGCGGGCCGTGGACCTGCTGCGGCTGCTACGGGTCGCCGACTGCCGCGACCGACACCCGCACCAGATGTCCGGCGGTCAGCAGCAGCGGACGGCGATCGCGGTCGCCCTGGCCAACGGCCCCTCGGTGCTGCTCGCCGACGAACCGACCGGGGAACTCGACTCCCACACCGCCGAGCAGATCTTCGCGGCCTTCCGCACGGCCAACGAACAGCTCGGCACCACCGTCGTGATCGTCACCCATGACCAGGCCGTCGCCTCCGAGGTCCGCCGCACGGTCGCCATCCGGGACGGCCGCACCTCCACGGAGGTGCTGCGTCGCACCGAGGTCGACGCGGCCACCGGCGAGGAGTCCCTGGTGGCCCGGGAGTACGCGATGCTCGACCGGGCGGGTCGGCTCCAGCTCCCCGCCGAGTACACGGAGAGCCTGAGCATGCGCGACCGGGTCCTCCTCAAGCGCGAGGAGGACCACATCGGGGTCTGGCCCGACGCCTGATCACGCCCTCCGCCACAGGGGCCGGACGCTAGGCCGGGGTGACGGTCAGGCTGCCGGCACCGACGCGGCGGACGGCCACCGAACCGAACGGGGTGCGCAACCGCAGCCAGGTGCCGCTGGCCAACAGGGCCAGCGGCACCTCGGCCGTGGCGGGGGCGCCGGGCAGGAACCCCAGGGCCTGGGCGGCGTGCGCGGCCCGTACCGGCAGGTCGCTGTCGCCCAGCGGCCGGGACCACACCTCCCGCCCGATGCGGTCCAGCACCGCCCGGCTGCGGTCGCCGGTGGCCAGCCCCTCGGTACGGGCCCGGAAGTCGGCCACCGCCTGCGCCACCATGGTGCGCACCGCCGCGGCGGACGGCAGTCCGGGCTCCGGCTGCCAGCCACCGCGCGGGGGCAGCACACCGGCCCACGGCGGCCCGGTCACCGCCTCCGGTATCCGGGCCGTGCCCGCCGCCTCGTCGATCGACTCCAGCAGTTCGCCCGCCGACACCGTGATGTCGAGCGCGTCCTCGGTGCCGTGGGCGTACGGCGTGGCGAGCCGAGCCGTGCGGATGGCCAGCACCTCGAAGGAGGGCGGGCGCCCGAAGACCGCGAGTGCGGTGCCCGCCGCCTGGAGGCGGACCGCCGCACCGCGGTCGTAGTGGAGCAGCCTGACCAGGAAGGCGGCCAGGTCGGCCGCCTCCCCGCCGTCGGCGAAGTCCACCGTCCGGCTCATGCCTGCACGGCCTCCTTCTGGTCGGCGCCGGGCGCCAGGTACTTCCGGAGGAACGACCGCTCCTCCTCGGTGATCCGCCGGGGCCGCTGGGTGTCCAGGTTGAACGGGACCACCACCGTCGACGCCCGGACGTAGACCTCCTCGGCGCCCTCGTGGTCCTTGACCTCGTAGGCGATGGTCAGCGACGCGTTGCGCACGCCGGTGACCCACGACTCGACGACGACCGGCTCGTGCCGGTGGACCAGCGGGCGGACGTAGTCGATCTCGTGCCGGGCGACGACGGAGCCGCCGGAGAACGACGGGGACCCGTCACCGGGCGCCAGCCGGAACATGAAGTCGATCCGGGCCTCCTCCAGGTACCGCAGGAAGACCACGTTGTTGACGTGCCCGAAGGCGTCCATGTCCGACCAGCGCAGCGGACAGCGGTAGATGTGACGGGCCACGGCCGCTCAGCCCCGGGTGAGCTTCTTGTAGGTGGCCCGGTGCGGACGGGCCGCGTCCGCGCCCAGGCGCTCGATCTTGTTCTTCTCGTAGGACTCGAAGTTGCCCTCGAACCAGAACCACTTGGACTCGCCCTCGTACGCCAGGATGTGCGTGGCGACCCGGTCCAGGAACCAGCGGTCGTGGGAGACGACCACGGCGCAGCCCGGGAAGTCGAGCAGGGCGTTCTCCAGCGAGGACAGGGTCTCGACGTCGAGGTCGTTGGTCGGCTCGTCGAGGAGCAGCAGGTTGCCGCCCTGCTTGAGGGTGAGCGCGAGGTTGAGGCGGTTGCGCTCACCGCCGGAGAGGACCCCGGCCGGCTTCTGCTGGTCCGGCCCCTTGAAGCCGAAGGCGCTGACGTAGGCGCGCGAGGGCATCTCGACCTGGCCGACGTTGATGTAGTCGAGTTCGTCGGAGACGACCGCCCACAGCGTCTTCTTGGGGTCGATGTTCTCCCGGCTCTGGTCGACGTAGGAGATCTTGACGGTCTCGCCGACCTTGATCGAGCCGCTGTCCGGCTGCTCGAAGCCCTGGATCATCTTGAACAGGGTGGTCTTGCCGGCGCCGTTCGGGCCGATGACGCCGACGATGCCGTTGCGCGGCAGGGTGAACGACAGGTCGTCGATCAGCACCTTCTCGCCGAACGCCTTGGAGAGGTTGTTGACCTCCACCACGATGCTGCCCAGGCGGGGGCCCGGCGGGATCTGGATCTCCTCGAAGTCCAGCTTCCGCATCTTCTCGGCCTCGGCGGCCATCTCCTCGTAGCGGGCGAGGCGCGCCTTGGACTTGGCCTGGCGGCCCTTGGCGTTGGAGCGGACCCACTCCAACTCCTCCTTGAGCCGCTTGGCGCGCTTGGCGTCCTTCTGGCCCTCGACCTTGAGGCGGCTCTGCTTGGCCTCCAGGTAGGTGGAGTAGTTGCCCTCGTACGGGTAGGCACGACCCCGGTCGAGTTCGAGGATCCACTCGGCGACGTTGTCGAGGAAGTACCGGTCGTGGGTGATCGCGACGACGGTGCCCGCGTACTTGGCGAGGTGCTGCTCCAACCAGTTCACCGACTCGGCGTCGAGGTGGTTGGTGGGCTCGTCGAGGAGCAGCAGGTCGGGGGCCTCCAGCAGCAGCTTGCAGAGCGCCACGCGGCGCTTCTCGCCACCGGAGAGGTTGGTGACCGGCAGGTCGCCGGGCGGGCAGCCCAGGGCGTCCATGGCCTGCTCCAGCTGGGCGTCCAGGTCCCAGGCGTTGGCGTGGTCGAGCTCCTCCTGGAGCTTGCCCATCTCCTCCAGCAACGCGTCGGAGTAGTCGGTCGCCATCTGCTCGGCGATCTCGTTGAAGCGGTCGAGCTTGCCCTTGATCCCGGCGACGCCGTCCTGCACGTTCTCCAGGACCGTCTTGGACTCGTCCAGCGGGGGCTCCTGGAGCAGGATGCCCACCGTGTAGCCGGGGGACAGGAACGCGTCGCCGTTCGACGGCTGCTCCAGGCCGGCCATGATCTTCAGCACGGTCGACTTGCCGGCGCCGTTGGGGCCGACGACACCGATCTTGGCGCCGGGGAGGAAGTTCAAGGTGACGTCGTCGAGGATCACCTTGTCGCCGTGCGCCTTGCGCGCCTTGCGCATGGTGTAAATGTACTCAGCCAAGAGAAACCGTCCGACAGCTTGATACCTGAAGTGTCAACATGTGACTCGATGTGACTCGGCATGTGACTCCGCCGCATGAGGGCAGACGTACCCATCTTGCCGCACCTGCCCGCACCAACCGAAATCCCCGCTCGCCGTCCGCCGGCACGGCGGGACGAGCCGGCGGGGCGGGACGAGCCGGCGGGGCCGACCCGGCACCGACCGTGCCGGGTCAGCTCCGCGGCCGGGAGTCCCGGGTCCGCAGGAAGAGGATGACGGCGCCGCCGCCGACCACGAGCGTGATCGCCGTCCCGGCGATCACCGGGGTGGCGGCCGACCCGCCGGTGGCGGCGAGGTCCGTGGAACGGGGGGTGCGCGTCTCGGGTGCATCCACCGCGGTGGCGGGGCTCGGTGCCGTCATGACCCGGGTCCCGGTGACTTCGCCGCTGCGGGTGCGGCAGTCGAGGATGCCGCTGATCCGCTGCTGGTGGCCGTCCGGGCCCGCGATGGAGAAGGCGTAGCTCTGGTCCTCGGTGAGCGGTATGGGCACGGTGCGGGTGCGTCCGGGGGCGACCACGGTGCGCTTCCCCATCAGCTCCGTGGTGAACTCCTCGTCACCGGCGTTGCGCACCGTCACCGACAGGGAACCGTCCGCACAGTCCTTCTCGGTGGAGACGGCGGGTATCGGGCCGTTCCCCGCCCAGTTCACCTCGGCCGTCGCGGAGACCGTCGACTCGCTGGAGCCGGCGAGCACCTGGGTCTGGCTGCGGCTGCCCGAGGAGAACGCCCGGCCGACCGGCACGGTGGTCGAGGTCTGCACCACCAGGGTCGCCGCTCCCGCCGTCACCCCTTCTGGCAGGTCGAAGTAGAGCCGGTCGCCGTCGTCCGCGACGGTGACCCGGTCCCCCCGCGCGTCGACGATCCGCACCCCGCTCGCGAGGGCGGCCGGATCGAGGGTCACCGTCACCCGCTCGCCGCCGGAGCGCACCGTGACCGGGCCGACCCGGCCGCCGTCCTTGCGCTCCGTTCCGCTCCCGGCCGCCCGGGCGGGCCCGTCCGGGCGCTCCTTGGCCCCGGTGGCGCGGTCCTCCGCGGCCGGTCCGGTGCCGGACTCCTCGGCCGGGCCCTGCGGGGCTTCCGTCCCGGGCCCGGTCAGCAGCGTGGCCCAGGTCGTCCGGTCGAGGGCCAGGGACGCGACGGGTTCGGGCAGGCTCCGTGCCGTGCGCTCCAGGTAGTCCGCGAGCCGCTCGGCCTGCGGATCGGTCGCGGTGATCCGCGGGACGGCTGCCGCGTCCCCCCGATCCGCGCCGTCCCGGGGACGGACCCGCGCGCCGGGGCCGTCCGAGTAGCGCCAGATCGCCACCTGGGTGCCGGCCGCGGCGTCCTGTTCGGTGAGGCCCTCGGCCCCCGCCCGGCGGGCGAGGTCGGCGAGGTCGTTCACCTGCGGATAGGAGTTCTGGAGGATCCAACGGATCTTTCCGGTCGCGCTGTTGGCGCCCAGCGAGGTGCTCGACCAGGAGGCTTCCCGGTACTCGGCGTCCCACTGGGTGGCCATGTCGAGGTCCACGCCGTACGTCCGCAGGGTGCCGCCGCCGTCCACCGCCATCTCGAACAGGCCGGCCTGGACCCGGCGTTCCTCGTCCCCCCGCCGGACGACCGCCTCGCCCGACAGCTTGAGCCCGCTGAGCGTCGCCGCGGCACCGCCCCGGCCCTGCGGTTCGCCCTCCGCGCGGGCCATCGCGGCGCCGGCCACCATGCCCGCGGTGAGCATGCCGGAGGCAGTGGCCGAGACGGCGAGGCGAACGGCACCCCTCTTGAGAGGGGAGCTGGCTGCAAACACGGAATTCCCTTTCGGGTGAGGTCCGTTGGCGTGGGGAGAGGTCCTCACCAGCAGAATCAGACGCTCCTTGAGCTGTTCCGGCATCCTAAGAAACGCCATGCACCGACCGCCCCACACATACGGTCGGATAACCGTTCCGACTCGGAATCGTTATCGCCTCCTCACCTCCGACCTGGGCGTATCGACAAATCAACCCTGCCGTACGGCCCCTGACCGTGCGCCGACAACCGGCCCACGACGTCCCGCGGGCGGGTGCGGTGCGGAGCCCCCCGGCCTCCGCGCCGCACGCACGCGCCGAGGCCAGGTCAGACCGCGAGCGGGTCCAGCCCTCCGCCCGCCGGCACCCCGTCCACCGCCGCCGGAACGCCTCCGGCCACGGTCCCGCCGTCCCACGGGTCCGCCGTCCGGGACCGGACCGCGGCCGGCTCCCCCGCCCCGTCCGCGGGTCCCCCGCGCTGCACCGCCGTCCTCGTGCGGTGGAAGGTGCTCGTCCCCCGGGAGAGGTCGTGGCCGATGGCGCTGGCGTCGATCTCCGCCGCGAACCACTGCTTGCCGTCGCCCCGATCGTCCTGGCGCACCTTCAGCCGGCCCTGCACCAAAACCGGTTCGCCCACCGAGAGCGAGGCCATGGCGTTCTCCGCGAGACCGCGCCACGCGCACACCGTGAAGAAGTTGGTGTGCCCGTCCGCCCAGGCCCCGCCCGTCCGGTCCCAGTACCGGGAGGTCACCGCGAGTCGGAACCTGATGACCCGGCCCGTCCCGAACTCCCTGAAGACCGGCGCGGTCGCCACGTTCCCGACCACCGTGACCAGCGTCTCGTTCATCGCGTACCCCCTCGGGTCACGTCCGTGCCCGTACGGTCCGGCCGTACGGGTCACGGTGCGGCCGGGACGGGACCGACCCGCCGTCGTCCGACCGCACGCCCCAGAGTCCCCGGTTTCCGTGCCTCCCGCTGAGCCCTGTGGGCTCCCCCGGCCCTGTGGATAACTCGCTCACCCGAACGGGTGAGACCTCAGCGCCGTGCCGTCCCCGTCCACGGCTCCCGCCAGCCCGCCCGGCGCCGGAACGGCTCCCGTGACCCGCGCGTACTGTTCGCGCACCTCGCGGTAGCGCAGGAGTTCCGCCGCCACCGGATCGAGCACCCGGGCCCGCCCGCACGCCGCCGCGGCCTCGCGCAACCGCCGCTCGGCCTCCGCCCCGTACCGCCGGGCCGGCCCCCGGGCCGCGAGTCTGCACAGCCACTCCACGCAGGGCCCACCCACGATGCCGATGACCATCAGCAGGACCGGAACCCCCAGGTTCGGCGCCATGACCCCGGCGATCTGCGCCACCAGCCAGAGCGCTCCGACGAGTTGCAGCAGCGTCATGCACGCCTGGGCGAACACGGCGACCGGCCACCAGCCGGGCCGCGGCGGGCGGGGCGGCGCCCCCGCCTCCTCGGTGAGCCCGTCGAGCGCCTCCGGCAGGCCGACCGCACCGCGCACCGCCGTCTCCCGCACCGCCGACGCCCAGGGCCCGGGCAGTCCCGACGCGGCCTGCTCGGCCACCGTCCGCACCGCCTGCTCCACCCGTTGCCGTGCGGTGGCCTCCTCGTCGACGGGCAGCGGCGTCCCGGCGAACATCGACACGGGGTCGCGGCGGGACTCGTACCAGCGCCACAACCGCAGCCACGGCGTCCCGCAGGCGGTGCGGGCGTGCCGGCGCCAGGCCCGTTCGGCGGTCTGGCCCGCCGCGCTCGCCCCCACGGCCTCGGAGAGCCGGTCGGCGAACTCGTCCCGGGCGCGTTCGGTGAGCCCGGGACGACCGGCGGCGGCGTAGACCGGGCGCAGCCGGGACGCCGCCGCGTCCACGTCGGCCGCGATCCGTCGGCCCGCGGCGCTGCGCGTGCGCAGGAACTGGTCGAGGGTCTCCCGCAGTTGGTCCATGCCCTCGCCGGTGAGTGCGGAGAGGGCGAGCACCGTGGCCCCCGGCTCGTCGTGCTCGCCGAGGGCGATGCCGTCCTCGTCCAGGAGCCGCCGCAGGTCGTCCAGCACCTGGTCGGCGGCGTCCACGGGCAGCCGGTCCACCTGGTTGAGGACCACGAACATCACCTCGGCGTGCCCGGCCATCGGCCGCAGGTAGCGCTCGTGGAGAACGGCGTCCGCGTACTTCTCCGGGTCCACCACCCAGATGACGGCGTCCACCAGGGCGAGCACCCGGTCCACCTGTTCGCGGTGGGCGACGGAGGCCGAGTCGTGGTCGGGGAGATCGATCAGGACGAGCCCGTCCAGCGGCGTCTCGGTGTGCGCGTGGGCCAGGGGGCGGCGGCGCAGCCGGCCCTGGATGCCGAGCCGGTCCAGGAGCCCGGCGGCACCGTCCGTCCAGGTGCAGGCGATGGGGGACGAGGTGGTGGGCCGCCGCACCCCGGTGTCGGAGATGGTCACCCCGGCGAGCGTGTTGAACAGCGTCGACTTGCCGCTGCCGGTGGCGCCCGCGAGGGCCACCACGGTGTGCCGGTCGGAGAGCCTGCGGCGGGCCGCGGCCTCGTCCAGCACCCGCCCCGCTTCGGCCAGGGCGGAGCGTTCGAGCCGGGCGCGGGACAGGCCGACCAGCTCCCGGAGCGCGTCGAGGCGGCCCCGGAGCTGCGGCCCGAGGACGACGGGGGCGGAGCCCGGGGGCGCGGGACGGTCCGGGACGTCCTCGTGGCGGGTGCCGACGGCTGCGGCGAGTTCGTCGGCCCCGGTGGTCCGACGGGCGATCAGACCGTCGTCCCACACCGGTTCGGCGACGCAGCCGGTGCCCTCCGCCGGGGCACCGCTGCCGTGCCGCGGCCCGCCCCGGCCCCGGTCCGGTCCGTCCGCCGCACCGGTACGGCCCGGGTCGGACGCCTCCGGCTCGGGGCCGCCCGCACCGCTCGGGCGGTGGCCCCCGTGCGTGCCGTACGCACCGCCGTCACCGTCGTGGGCTCCGGAGGCATCGCCCGAACGGGTGGCGCCCGGCGGAGTGGGGCCGCGGTCGGACGCCCTTCCGGTGGCGCCGCCGGGCTGGCCGGCGTGGCCGGAAGGGAGCCGGCGCTCGCTCCCCGCGTGCGTGGGGGGCTCGCCGGACACGGAGTCGGCGCGCACCTCGTGCTCCGCGCGGCCCCCGTGGCCCGGCTGATCGGTGCGACTGTCGTGGTTGGTGTGGTCAGTCACCGCGGTCACCTCGGTCACCTCTCCCTCCGCCCCTGTTGCTCTGCCCGTCCAGCCCGCCCGTCGCGGGCCGGACGGCCCTGCTCCCGTTGGAGCACCGACAGCGCGGCGATCAACTCCGCCTGCGGCTCCGCGTGGACCTCCAGGGCGTCCAGGGGGGCCAACCGGCGCTCCCGCTCCCCGTGGAACACCTTCTCCACGTAGTCGCTGACGAGCCGACCGCCCCGGTCCCGCAGGCGCAGCGCGCTCTGCGCCCCGATGCGCTCGGCCAGGCTCTCCCCCGCGGCCCGTCCCCGCCGGCCGCCCAGCAGGTGGACCGCGAGCATCGCGGCGACGGCCTCGGGGTCGGGCGCCAGCGCCTTGTCCAGGTCCCGCACCTCATCCTCGCAGTACTCCTCCAGCTCCCGGCGCCACCGGCGCACCGCCATGCCCACCCGGTGCTCGGCGCTCTCCTGGGCGGGATCACGTGCCGTCAGCACCGGTGCGCCCGCCGCCGGTTCCCTGCGCCAGCGTTCGGCGATGCGCTCGTCCGCGGCGGTGACGCAGCACAGCAGCAAGGCGCTCGTGCTCTCGACCAGGGCGTCGAGGAGTTCACCCGGGCCGCAGTCCAGGGGGTAGCTGCGCCAGCGCTTGAGGGCGTCCCCGGCCAGGACGGCCCCGTTCCGCAGCCGCCCCCGCACCCGCGCCTGCTCGCTCTCGTACACCTCCTCGACGACGGAGGTGAGCCGGACCGCGGCGGCGTGCTGGGCGGCGACCGCGCCCGCGAGCTCCGGCATCCGGGAGCGCAGCGCCGCGAGGGCGCCGCCCGCCGTACGGATGACGGTGTGCGCGCGGGCCCCCGGCTCCTGGGCCCGCTGGGTCAGCCAGGCGCGCAGGGGGGCCACCGCGGTGTGGGGCAGGAGCCCTCCGCCGCCCGTCGATTCCGGCAACTCGGGGACGGTGAACCGGGGTACGTCACCGAGCCCGGCCTTGGTCAGCAGGGCGGCGTACTGCCGGGACACCTCGGTCACCAGCTGGTGGGGCACCCGGTCGAGCACGCTCACCAGCGTCGCGTCGTACTGCTTGGCGGTGCGCAGCAGGTGCCAGGGGACCGCGTCGGCGTACCTGGCCGGGGTCGTCACCATGATCCAGATGTCGGCGGCGCAGATCAGCCGGGCGGCCAACCTCCGGTTCTCCGCCACCAGGGAGTCGATGTCGGGTGCGTCCAACAGCGCCAGCCCCCGGGGCAGGGCGCTGGCGGTCTCCACCCTCAGCTGCCCTTCGCCGGCCCGGCGCCCGCCGGACACCTGGAGGTCCCCGTAGCCGGGGGCGCCCAGGTGGTCCTGCGGGGGCAGCCAGACCCGGGTCAGCCCGGGCAGGACGCGCAGCCCGCTGAACCAGTGGTGGTCGTCCGGGTGGCAGGCCAGGACGGGCACCCGGGTGGTGGGCCGCAGTACGCCGGCCTCACTGATCTGGCGGCCCACGAGGGAGTTGACCAGGGTGGACTTCCCGGCCCCGGTGGAACCTCCGATCACCGCGAGGAGCGGGGCGTCCGGGTCCCTGAGGCGGGGTACCAGGTAGTCGTCGAGTTGGGCCAGCAGCTCGTCCCGGTTGGCGCGCGCACGGGGCGCACCCGGGAGGGGCAGCGGAAAGCGTGCGGCGGCGACGCGCTCGCGCAGGGCGGAGAGGGCGTCGAGCAGTTGGGGCCGTACCTCCAGGGTCACCACACGGGAAGAATGCCCAACTTTGACAATATTCTGAAGCATATGAGCACCCTGCGCGCCGATCACCACCCGGGAAACGGCCGATCGGACACACGGACGGGGCGCACGGGCGGGGCGGGGGCATAACGAGTGCACAACACCCGGGACGCAGAGCGCCAAAAGCGATGCACGATTCGCACCTGCCTGCGATTATCAGGACCGCTTCACCGAACCTCCACATCGAGGCACGGAGGCGAAGCGCCGGGTACGAGGAACCGGGAGCCCTATCCTTGTCCCAGCACGGCCCGGGCCACCCGTCCGGCCGCCAGGCCACCCGGCCACCACCCGGCCCCCGTAGCTCAGTGGATAGAGCAGGCGCCTTCTAAGCGCTTGGCCGCAGGTTCGAGTCCTGCCGGGGGCGCTCTTCCCTTCACCTGCGACACCCGCCTACTCAGGAGGGTGTTTTTGCTGATCAGGGGCATCTCAGCGGGGACGGCGAGGGCTTGACGGCGGCCCCGAGGAACTCTCCGGCGGGGCAAGCGGGAGTCCGGTTGTGGACGGCTGGAGACGGCTTCCGGTGGCTGCTCTTCCCGAAAACTTCCCCAAGTTTCGAGACGGGGCCATCCGCTGCGAGAGAGGGGAACCCTTCGCGACCACCCTTGACACCTCCTTTTGGCTGTCATCGCCGCCCAGCACTGGTACGGCACCCGTGACCACCTCCAGCAGGCTGCGGTCGTCGACCGGGGAGCACCTTCCGCACGGCCTACCTGATCGCGGCCGTCGAACCGCTGGTTGTGATCCATCACCGGGGTCGTCGGCTCACCCAGCCAGTGAAACGGAGAACAACCCAAGCGATCCATGGCCTGCCGCGCTGCCAGCGCGGCAAAGAGACTCTCGCGCAAATCACTGTTCACCCCACCGGAGACACCCCAGGCGTGAGCAACTCCAAGGCTTCTTCCCAGCGGAATCGGTCCGCGCCGCCGCCTGCTTTCGGTCGGTGGGGCGCGTACGAACCGACCAGGACGCCCATCTCGCGCAACTGCTCCACGCTCCGGGCGTACGCGGGGTGGGCGGCCTGGGCGGCGTTCAGGTACGGCAGGACGGCGACGGGGATGCCAGAGCCGTACGCCTCGCACAGGATGCCGAGCGCCAGGGTGTCGGAGATCCCGGCGGCCCACTTGTTGATCGTGTTGAAAGTGGCCGGAGCGACCGCGATGGCCTCCGGGGGCGGCAGCGGGCGCGGATCGCCCGGGAGGCGCCAGGCGGAGCGGATGGGGTAACCCGTCTGCTCCTCGACCGCCTTCGCCTCCAGGAAACCGAGCCCCTGGGGGGTGGCGACGACACCGACGTCCCAACCCGCGACCTGAGCAGCGGTGATCAGCCTGCCGACGTCTCCGGCGATCCCTGCCGCGCACACCACGACGTACAGGAACGGCTTCTTGGTCTCCTGATCGGGCTGATCGCTCACGCGGGGACTCCCAGTCGACGGCTGAAGTGGTGCAGCTCTGGCAGGGTACGACGGCGGTCACGGGCCGCCATGTCGGCCACCAGCTCCCGGACGGCGGGGCGACGGATGTCCTGTGCCGCGCAACTCTCGGCGATGCGCAGCGCCTGGTAGCCGTCGGCGAGGCGGCCCTGCTGGTTGTAGGCGCGGGCGGTTTCGACCCACAGGGCGGCCCGGCGTTCGGGTACGGGGATGTGGCGACGCATGAGCGGGCGGGCGGCGTCGAGGGCCACGCCCGCGTCCCCGAAGACGACCATCGCGCTGATGCCGTGCAGGGTCACGTTGGTGGGGCTGAAGTTGGCCCAGGCGTCGGGACGGTCGAGTGAGACGTAGTGGGCCACGTCCCGTGCCTCTGCGAGGAAGTCCTCCGTGGCGGAGCGGTCGCCTCCGGTGCTCGCGGCCGTCACACCGCGCAGGAGGAGCAGTCCAAGGGCCGCGAGGTACTCCGGGGAGCGTCGGTCGTAGGAGCCGGTGAGTTGATCGGCGGAATGACGGACCAGGGTCACAGCCTGGGCGGAGTGGCCGTCCCTGGCGAGCAGGTGCGCCTGGACGCGGACGCTGGAAGCGAGCACCACCGGGTCGCCGGACCGCTCGGCCTCGGCCATGGCGCGTCCGACGGCGAGCCAGGCGTTGCCGAGGTCGCTCTGCTTCAGCAGCAGGCTGGCCGAGGTCTGGTAGGCCGTGGCGAGGAGGCCGGACAGGTCGGACGATCCGGGGTCGTCGGCAACTGCCCGTCGAAGTTGGCCGATCAGTCCGGGCAGAGTGCGTTCCAGTGCCGCGTAGTCACAGGTGCAGAAGAGTCGGCGGGCGTTCGCTGTCTGTTTCCACAAGTGCGGCAGATCGCCCACCGCCTCGGTGAACGCGGAGCTCGGGCCGGGGAGCAACGACTGGATCAGTTCCGGGTGGGCGGGGGCGAGGGGCGTGGCGGGGACCGCGAGCACGGCCGCGCCTGCGGCGAGGAGTCGACGGCGGCGCATGTCTTCTGTCTCTGGGGTGGAAGGACCGGCGAGGGGATCAGGGGCGAGGCCCAGGTGGTCGGGTGGGATGTCCAGCACCCGTGCGACCTCGCGCAGCATGGTGATGTCCTGAGTGCCTCTGCCGTTCTCCAGTCGGCTCATCTTCGACTGGTGGTACCCGAGGTCCGCAGCGACGTCCTTCTGTGAGCGTCGCCGTAACACCCTCGCCTGGCGGATCACTTCACCGATCCGCCGCGCCTCGCTCCGCACTTCGGCCATCCGTGCCACGGCTCCCTCCGCCGTCGCCGATCCTGCCTGCCCGATCGAGCCTAGCCGAGCCGGATTCACCTGCGATGCAGCTTCCGCATGAGCGATGCAGGCCCGGCACACAGCCTGGAAACGGCCCTCGCCAAGGCGGTTACGTGAGGACCGCCGCCCCGATCCAGGAGGCCATGTGAAGGTGCACCAGATCCGGTTTCCCGTACCCGGCACACACGCTGCCGCCACATTCGCGAGGCGCGACCTCGTAGCCGCCATACGGGCTTGGGACGCCCTTCTCCCTCCGGAGCTTCTGGACACGGCGGAGCCGGTGGCCTTGGAGCTGATCACGAACGCGGTGCGTCACGCTGGCGACGACGGGCCGATCTCAGCCAGCGCCCGTCTGGGCACCGACGGTCTGCGCATCGAGGTCGTCGACACGAACACCGAGATCCCGGAGAGCGGCCTGCCCGGCACGATGGCGGAAGCCGGACGCGGGCTGCTCCTCGTCGCCGCGCTCGCGGACCGCCACGGGTTCGATCCATTGCCGTCCGGAAAACGGTGCTGGGCCGAGTTCGAGGTCATCGGCACCACCCTCCCGTCCGAGCGAATCCCTCCCATTCAGAGGAGTTGAGCGTTGTCTCCTGTACGGATTCCTCCCGTCGCCGCCGAAGTGGTCGCCATCCGACCGGGTGCTCCCCTCACCGGGTCTGTGACCGTCGACGGTTCCAAGAACGCGGCGCTGCCCATGCTCGCTGCCGCCGCAGCCCTGCGCCGACCGGTGCGCATCAGTAACGTGCCGACGAGCACGGACGTCGAGACGATGCTCACCCTGTTGCAGCAGGGTGGCTGGCACGCGGCTCGCCCCGTCAGCGGTCCGCACACGGTGGTGATCCTGCCGAGCGACCAGTCCCAGCCGGATCTCGCTCCCGAGGTCGCCGCCCGCATCCGTGCCTCGTACTACCTGGTCCCCGCGCTGCTGAGTGCCTGCGGCCGGGCCCGTCTGCCCTGGCCGGGCGGCTGTGCCATCGGAGCACGGGGAATGGAGCAGCACTTCAAGGTCTACGAACGGTTCGGTGACCGCACCACCATCGACGACCGCGGCTACCTCGTGGAGGCGACCGCGCGCGACAGGGGGGCGGTGTCGGTCATGCTGCCGTTCCGGTCCCGCGGTGCGACAGTCGCCGCCATCCTCCGTGCTGTCGTCGCGGGACGGCCGCTGCGTCTGGGGCAGCCGAACCTCTCTCCCGAAGTGCTCAGCGTCATACGAGCGTTGGGGACGGCCGGTTGGGAGAGCCGATTCGACGAGAGCGTCCTCTCTCTCCACCCACCGGTGACCGTCCCGGAGGAGCCGGCCTCATGGCGGGTGCCGGGAGACAAGATCGAAGCGGGCACTCTGGCGTGCGCGGTCGCCGTCACCGGGGGAGAAGCACGGATTCTCGGTGTACACGGTCGAGACCTGGCGCCTCTGGTGGATGCCCTGCGTCTGCTCGGGTTCCCCACCGATGCCGATGACGGCACCCTGACCATACAGGCGCGGGGTGTCCGGCCCACGGGGAGATCGCTACATGCTGTCGCTTCCCTGGACCCCGGCGCCTTGGACGCCGATTTCGAGCCCCCGCTGATGGCCCTGACGCTCTCGTTGCCGGGCACGCACCTGTTCGCCGACTCCATCAATCCCGGCCGCCACGGCAACCTACTGCCCCAGTTCGCCCGACTTGGCGCCGAGGTCCACGAGCTGTCCCCCACCGAATGCCGCGTCACGGGCCCGCAGCGGCTGACCGGCGCCGGTGTGGAAGCCACCGACATCCGCACCGGCTCGGCCCTGGCCGTCGCCGGACTCGCCGCCCACGGGGTGACCACCCTCGGCGGGCTCGAACAGCTCCGCCGAGGCCACGCCGACCTGCCCGTGAAACTGCACACCCTGGGCGCCGACATCTGCGAGGTGATCCCGTGAACCGGCGGCTCCAGCAGATCGTCGCCACGACCGACGTCCACTCCGCCATCGGTTCCGCCGCCCCGATGCTCGCCTTCCTGCACACGGCCAGGACCGACAGCCTGATCGTGGACAGCGGCGACTTCTTCGAAGGCACCGGTATCTACCGTCTCGGCACGGGAGCCATCGAACGCGACATCCTCACAGCCCTCTACGACGTGGTAGCCCCCGGGAACCACGGCTGGCCGCACTACTTCGAGCCGGAGCTGCGGCGGATCACCGTGTGCGCGAACACGACCGACCAGGAGGGGGCTCCGATCTTCGATCGGGTGCGCATCGAACGTGTCGGGGGCCGTCGAGTCGCCGTCACCGCCGTCATCGGTCAGCAGGCGTTCGAGGCGATCCCCATCGGCCAGCGCACCGGTCACCGCGTCACCGACCCTGTCCGCGCGCTGCGCGAAGTGATGGCCGAGCACCATCACCACGCCGATGCCTGGGTGGTCCTGTCCCACTCGGGCTTCGAAGAAGACGTGAAGCTCGCCGGTTCCTGCCCTTCCATCGACGTCGTCTTCTCCGGGCACTGCCACAGCGATGTCCACGGTCCCGTGCGCGTCGGTGGCACTCTCGTGGTCAAGGGACGAGAGCTCGGTCTCGGGTACGCCACGACCTCGCCGACCGGGGACGGCTGGACAGCCCGCACCGGCCTCTTCCCCAGCCTCTCCGTGCTCCCCGATGCCCTCACCGGATTACGCGGGAGGATCTCCACCGTCGAACAGGCGCTTGCCCGCCCACTCGGCATGGTGAGGGAGCCGTACCGCGACGCTCCGCTGGATCGCCGTCGGCTCCTCGAAGAACTCACCGAACATCTGCGCACCGGTTCCACAGCGGACGCGGTCGTTCTCAACGAGACCGCCCTGCGCTCCGTGCCGCTCGGCAGCACCCTCGCCCTCGGCGACATCCTAGCCGTCGAGCCCTTCGACAACGTGCTCGTCCACGCCGTCCTCCCCGAGGAGCACGAGCAGGCGCTCGACGCGCTTACCAAGCGCGTCGGTCCGCTGGCCGTCCTCCCGAATCCGCTGCCACCGAACTCACAGAGCGTCCTGACAACCGGCTACCTCGCTGACAGCCACTTCGGCGGACGCGCCAACGAGACCGGTCTACGGCTGGGGCACACGGTCCGCCGCCTCCTGACCGACCGAACCTCCCAGCGCGCTGACCGCCCCGAGGGAGGTCAACGATGATCCTTACCGGTCCTGAGATCGACTCGGCCGTGGCCGACGGCCGCGTGCGCATCGTTCCCTTCGCACCGGACCAGACGAACCCCAACAGCTACAACATCCGCCTCGGCCCGACCCTGCTGACCTACACGTCCGAGGTCATCGACGCCCATCGCGCCAACCCGACGCGCTCCGTTCCGATCGGCGGGGACGGATACGTCCTCCAGCCGGGCGAGCTGTACCTCGGTCACACCGTCGAGGAGGTCGGCTCGGACCTCTTCGTCCCCCTCCTCTTCGGCCGCTCCTCGGTCGGGCGCCTCGGCTTGTTCGTCGAGATCACGGCACCGATCGGGGACATCGGCTTCCACGGCCAGTGGACGCTCATGCTCTCGTCCGTCCGTCCCCTGCGGGTGTACGCGGGCATGAAGATCGGGCAGGTCATGTTCTTCGCCACCACCGGCGCCGTCACCCCGTACCGCGGCAAGTACCAGGGCGCCGCCGGTCCCCAGCCCTCCCAGTACTGGCGCGACACGCCCCGTGGGGAGGCGGTGCCCTCGTGATCCTCACCGGCCCCGCGATAGCTGCCGCAGTCCGCGCGGGCGAGATCACCATCGCCCCGTACGACCCTGCCCGCCTCTCCCCCAACGCGTACGACTGGAGGTTGGGCGACACGATCCGCGTCTGTGACGGAGACCTGGACGCCGCCGTGGCCACCGCGTTCACCGAACGGATCATCCCCAGTACCGGCCTGGTCCTGGAGCCCGAAGCGCTCTACCTGGGCGTCACCCTGGAGAAGACGGGCTCGGAGAAGTACGCACAACTCCTCAACGGAGACCGCGCCACCGGAGCCCTCGGCCTCTGGGTCCATGTGTCCGCCCCGCTCGGTCACCAAGGGCACGCCATCCGCTGGACGCTGGAGATCCGTGCCGCGAAGCCCGTCAGGGTCTATCCGGGCATGACCTTCGGCAAGCTCGTCTTCCTGACCGCCTTCGGGACCCCGGCCAGCTACCAACGTCAGCACGCCAAGTACGCGGCCACGAGCGGCATCGACATCTCCCGCCTGTACCGGGAGTTCCCCCAGGGAGGGTCATGAGTCCCCTCGTGCACCCGAACGCGGGACCGATGGTCGCCACGTTCTTGGACCTTCCCGCCGGAAGCCCCGGCGGCAGCGTCGAACTCTTCCTCGACCTCTACACCGGGAACGAACCCCTGATTCCCGCAAGGGCCTTCATGCTGGCACCACCTGGTTCGCACCACCCTCACCTCCCGACCGGGCTCGACCTGCTGAGCGTGTCCGGGAAGTGCTTGGCAGGCCCAGGCTTCGGCCGCTATGTCGCGGCCCTGTGCCGGGCACTCGCCGAAATGATCGACCCAAGCCGGATCGATGTGCTGCACCTGCAACACCTGGCCTTCGGGGGGACCCCCGCCCTGCTCCGAGCGCTCCCCGCGCACCCCAGGATCGCCTTGGTCCACGGCACCGACCTGCTCTTCGCCGAGAACCACCGCGACCAGCTCCACGTCCTGCGCGAGACGGTGAGAGCCGCTGACTCCCTGGTGGTCCCCACCTCCGCGATGATCGACCGCCTGCTCAGGCTCGCCCCACGGACGGACCGCCGCAGGATCGCCCACATCCCCTGGGGCCTGCCCGACCGTCTTCTCACCAATCCGCCGCCTCGTCCCGACCGTGGCTCCACCAGCCATCTGCGGCTCCTGTACGCAGGACGCCTGTCAGTCGAGAAGGGCTTCGGCACCCTGACCAGGAGTCTGGCGCGCGTCCCGGGCATCGAACTGAGCATCGCCGCCCCCAGAGCCCAGTTCCACGCCCTGGCCCCATTGCTCCAGCGGACCGGCATACGGGCCCGGTACCTCGGTTGGCTCCGTCGCCCGCAGCTGTGGAGAGCCTTCGCCCAGCACGATCTGCTGGTCATGCCCTCGACCACGCTGGAAGCCATGGGGCTGGTGGCCCTGGAGGCCCAAGCCTGCGGCCTGCCCGTCCTCTACCAACCCGTACCCGGCCTCAACGAGGTCCTCGCGGCCTCCGGCATAGCAACGGACTTCACCGACTCCGTCGTGCTCGCCCGTGACCTCAACCGTCTGCGGAGCTCCCCTGGTCTTCTGCTGGCCCTGCGCCAGTCGGGGTATGCCAACGCCGCCCGCTACCCCCTTTCGAGGACTGCCCGGGCCCTGAAGGATCTCGGCGGTCAGCTCGCCTAGGTCACGCGGTCAGGCACGACGGGGACTCTCCCGTAGGCACTGCGCGGATCTGCGGGGACCCCGTGAGCCACGTCGCTAGGCTGAACCGGCGGAACGCCATCCGAGGCGAACAGGGAGACCATGACGTATCGCACCGACCGCATCGAGCACCTGCTGGACGAGGGCGTGCGGGACAAGGTCTACCCAGGTGCCGTGTGGGCCGTCGGCGACGCCACTGGCCTTCGCGCCCACGGCGCCACTGGAGTCCTCGATCCGGACGAGCCGGACGTACCGATGCGGCGGGACACCGTCTTCGACGCCGCCAGCCTCACGAAGATCATCTCGGTGTGGGCCTCCATCGGTGCCCTCTGGGAAGAAGGCAAACTCGATCTCGACGCCCGGCTCGACAGCTTCTGGTCCGAAGTCGGCGGCCATCCGCTCGGGGCCGCGACCGCCCGCCACCTCCTGACCCACACCGCGGGTCTCCCGCTCCGCGCCCAGCTCAAGAGCCTCTACGGCACCGACCCCCAGGACGTTCGAGACGGCGTCCTTCACGAAGCCCTGCACCGCCCGCCCGGCGAAGCGGTCGAGTACACCGATCGAGCCGCCCTCATCCTCGGCTACCTTGCCGAGCACCTCTCCGGACAGCGTCTCGACCAGCTCACCGCAGAGCGCGCCTGGCAGCCCCTGGGCATGGGCTCCACCCGCTTCGGGCCGCTACCAGCCGAGATCGCCGCACTGTGCGCGCCGACCGAGTTGGATCAGGCCGACGGTACCCACCTCAAAGGCACTGCGCACGATTTCTCCGCTCGGCTCCTGGGCGGAGTGTGCGGCATCGCCGGCGCCTTCACCACCCTCGACGACCTCGCCGCCTTCCTGCGGCACATGCTGGTCGCCTCTTCTTCGGCAGGGCAACCAGGATTCGGTCCCGCTTGGACCTCGGAGTCGCTGAGTGTGCAGACCGGCCGTCTCGAACCCGCACGCGGCCTGTTCTGGCACCCCGCCCCTGGCACCGCCCTCGCCGACGACGTCTGGGTCCACTACGGCTTCACCGGCACCGGCATGTGGATTTCACCCCAGCAGGGCCGCTGGGCGGTGCTTCTGACCAACAAGCTCTACTACACCCGCGATCGCCAGCCGCTGGCCGACGTCCGCAACGCCTTCTGCGGACTCGCTTTCACCTGACCTGCCGACGTCAGACAGGCTGGGTGGACACAACGTCGCTCAACACACCGTGCAGTGTCGCGCCGGACTCAGGCACAGCAGCAGCTACCTTCCGTAGGTCTTCGTCTGTCAGGTATCGATAGCTCTGGGGCGGATGGAAGGCGCCCGACGCACGGAGCGCGGCCAACGGCACCGGCGCTTCGAAGGCAACCGGCCCCTCCAGCGAAAGGCCGCTGGCCCGGGTCGCACCACTCATGTACTCGTCGTACTCGCGTCGGCTAATCCCGGCGCTGGTGCGACTGGCCGACCAGACCTCGCGAGGGGAGGCGACCTGCACAGAGGCGATCCGGGCCATACCCACGATGGCCATCGTGGGCGCGGTCGCGTAGAGAAGTACCGGGGTTCCGGGGGGAGCGGCGACGCGCTGACGGCGGACCTCGACCGTCTTTGTCCCGGCCAGGATCGCCGTGGCGAACCGAGGGTGGACGGACAGCAGCATCGCGCGCTCCGGATCGTTCACGTCTTTCGGTGCCCCTCTTCGTACACGGCCTGGAACAGCGCGTTGTCGATCCTCGAAAGTGAGATCACCGTGAACCTTAGTCCCAGCCCGTCAGCCAGCGCGGTCATTCTCGAATGCGTCACCGGTGTGGGAAAGATCTCCGTGTCCGAGAACCTCAACGCCATGACCTTGCCTACTGATTTGGCTGTCTCTCGCACTTCGACACGACCATATACGCCCAGGTGTTCGAATCGCGAGAAGAGGGTGTCCGGGTCGCCAACGACCACCTCGTCCAGTCGGGAGCAGCCGATCACCATCGAGCCCTGCTGCCCTGCGGTACCCCCACTGACATGCCAAAGGATCCGGCCAGGAACGCTCTCCCCACGAGGGCTGGAAGACCGGTAGTAGACGTGTTCACGGCTGATGCCGAGTACGTCCTCGCGCGGCATCAACATGGCTGGCACGTTGAACAGCTCCGTGGACCATCGGGGCTTGACCGGTGCGACGAAAGAGGGAAGCGCCGTGTCGACGAGCTTGGCCGGCCACCATACTCGCTCGGCCACACTGACGACCTCGGGCGACGCATGCGCGTCAAGACGGGGTGCCGTGCGTCCAACACGTGCTGCGATCTCCCCCGCCGCCGTGGAGACTGCCTCGGCCGTTCCGGACACATTGACGATGAGAGCGGTGAAGCTGCCCTCATCCTCGGTGAAGCCGTCGGCGCCCGCCGCCGACATGGCCACAGTGGAAAGGTGTGGATCGGTGATCCGTACGACCTGAGCTCCTCGTTCTCGCCCCAGCCGCTTCAGCATGAAGAGCACCTGCCGGGCCAGCGTCTGCTCCAACCGGTGTCCTGCGGTGCGCAGGAAAGCAACGTTCAGGGTTCGACCGTCCATGGCCCACACGAACAAGGCCACCGGGTGCCCCTCGCCATCCCTCAGCAGTTCCCGGCGCCACAACACACCGTCGGCCCCAAGGGCCTTCAACCGGCTCGCGAAGTCGGATCCGCCGCCGCCATCAGCCTGATCGAAGAAGGCGACTAGCTCTCCTTCACTTCCGACCCGTACCTCCTCAGCGGAGAACGCCGTACCCATGAGATCCGCCGGGCGGTAGACCTGGGCTTGACGGAGCTCATCCACGTGAAGGGTCACCATGGCTGGAGACACCACCCTGACACCCGCCGTGCCCCAGGCGATGTCGGCCACCCGCTCCAGCTCGGGGTCACGCGTCACCAGTACTTGCAGGCCCGCACACGACGTCTCGGCAACATAGCGCAGTCGACGACGAGTCTCCCCGTCGATCTGGATCTCGGGCAGCTCTTCCGCCACTGCCATGATCAACTCCTGTTGGCGGGACGCCACCGAAGCAGCATCAGGCGACGCTTCCCGGAGCCTGGGCAGACCGGCTTGCTGGTGATTGCGCTCTTCCCTGTTCTCGATCTCCCGCACGTCACGAAGGAGTTGAGGCGTGTACGTGAACTCGATCAGGTCCGCGAGCCATCCGGCCTCAAGCGCCCGGGATTCCTCGACGGCCCGCTCGGTGCCCGTACCGCGAAGCCCGGAGAAGACTGTGTGGTCGATGGCCACGACCAAGAGAGCGCTGCTCTCCGCCTCGGCGAACAGATCGTCATGACCAAGATCGAGCCACCAGGTGTCGAGGGTTTCCTTGTCACCACCTCGGCCAAGACCTTCACCCTTGGGCACAAACCCGAGGGCGCTCCACATGGAGCTGAGTCCGTAGTCTCGTCGGCACCGGGCTCGGATGCCGAGCCGGTGGCGCTGGCGACGACGAAGCTCCGCGATCAAGAGCCCGGCGATCCCGTTCCCCCGATGTTCCTCTGCCACGCACAGATGCACGAGACGCACGTGCTGACTGCGCTTGGGCAGCCCAAAGAGGGCGTAGCCGACCAGCTCTCCGCCATCCAGCGCGACCAACAGCCCCCCGTCATCTGCGTACTTGCGGTATGCGGGTGGTGTGAGCAATCCCAGTCGCTTCGTGTACCGGTCGCCCAAGGTGATCGCAGCGGCCAGTAGCTCTGCCTGCTCCCCCGTCGCCGGCAGCACATTGATCGTCATGTTCCCCTCCACTTCTCTGCGCCCGACAAATCACACCCCTCCCGCGCATACTGCCGAACCAGAACGACGTGAGGCCACCGATTGACCAAATCCGGCAAGGTCGGCTCGAATCACCACCCACAGCACGACGGCATGTCTGAGGGCGGCAAGGCTACGAACCTCTCCGCCCCGAAATCACCAGAAGTCTCGGCCTATAGCCAGCTGCCATACACGAAGTGACTGGTTAGGGCGTACCAACCCACCTGCGGCCAGGCGCCTTCTAAGCGCTTGGCCGCAGGTTCGAGTCCTGCCGGGGGCGCTCTTCCCTTCCGTCCGTGCCGTCCTCCCCGTCGGGAGGCCCGTGGCACCCGAACTCCCCGACGCCGTCGCCGCGTTCCCCCTGGACGTGCCGCCCCGCGGACGGGTCGTCCGCGGGGCCGCAC
Organism: Streptomyces sp. NPDC002490; assembly: GCF_040296045.1. Classification (NCBI taxonomy): domain Bacteria; kingdom Bacillati; phylum Actinomycetota; class Actinomycetes; order Kitasatosporales; family Streptomycetaceae; genus Streptomyces; species Streptomyces sp. NPDC002490. The sequence goes on from NZ_JBEOWM010000017.1 coordinate 75,228, forward strand.
GTCTCACCGGGGCGGGTCCGCCTCGGCGGCGCTCCGGCCGTTCCGCGAGCGGTTACCGGGTCCGGAAACGGCGGTGGAGGTTCCGGGCCAGGTACACGCCCGGGCCGCCGAGGCCGACGATGTCGACGCGGCCGTCGCCGGTGACGTCGGCGAGGAAGCGGGGGTGGCGGTCGACGCGCCAGCCGCCCGCGGCCTCGTGGTATCCGAACCCGCGGCACACCAGCTGGGCCCGTTCGAACCGGCCGTCGCCGCGGTTGTGGGACACCCAGACGCCTTCGTCGCCGAAGCCGACGACGTCGGGGTTGCCGTCGCCGGTGACGTCGGCGAGGAACCGCGGGTGCTTGTCGCCGCTCCACCCCTGAGCCGACCCGAAGTCGTTCAGGACCAGCTCCGCGGGTTCGAAGGTGCCGTCGCCGCGCCCGCGTGAGACGACGACGCCCTGCGGACCGAACCCGACGACGTCCACCGTGCCGCCCGCGGTGGTCCTGGCCAGGAACCGGGGGTGCTCCCCCACCGTGCTCCAGCCCTGGTCGACCCCGAAGTCGTCGAGGACGTACAGGGGGTCGGTGAAGGTTCCGTCCTCGTCCTGGAGGGACACCCAGACGCCGTCGTCATGACAACCGACCACGTCGAGCCGACCGTCACCGGTCGTGTCCACCAGGAAACGCGGATGCTCGCCGACGCGCCAATCACCCGCCTTCCCGCCGTGACCGAAGGCTCGGAGGGTCGGTTCCTCGGGAAGCGGGGCGAAGGTTCCGTCCTCGTCCTGGAGGGACACCCAGAGCCCGTCGTCATGACAACCGACCACGTCGAGCCGGCCGTCACCGGTCGTGTCCACCAGGAAACGCGGATGCTCGCCGACGCGCCAGCCGCCGGCCGCCGCTCCGTGGCCGAACGCCTTGAGGGCCGGCTCGCCCCCCGCGGGAGCGAACGTCCCGTCCTCGCCCCGGAGGGACACCCGCACCCCGTCGACGGCGAGCACGACCACGTCGGGCCGGCCGTTGCCGGTGGTGTCCGCGAGGGTCCACAGGTCCTCGGGGCTCGGGGAGGGCACGGGTCGGTGCAGGACGCGCTCGTCGTCGAAGGTGCCGTCGCCCCTGCCGGGCGATGTCACGGCACCCTTCGCGGAGTCGAGTCCGACGACGTCCGCCTGCCCCGTCCCCGTGGTGTCGGCGAGGAAACGCGCACCGACCCCGGCCCACCCGCCCGGCTGCCCACCGGGCAGGTGGGCGGCCCCGGCCGTGGTCCACCCGCCGGCGTCCCGGTCGCTCCCGAACCGGTCGAGGACCAACAGCACGTCGCTGAAGGAGGGGGTCGCCCCGGGGGCCGGCCGCAGCGCCGTCGAGCGGGTCAGCCGCCAGGACCGGCGGCCGTTCCAGTGGCTCAGCGGCGCCCAGCTCAGCACGGGATCGCTGGTGCGTTCGGGCTCGACGGGCACGAGGCGCCACCGCTGGCTCTCCGCGTTCTCGTCGTGCTCGCGCAGCACGACCCGGATCGCGTCCTCGCCCTTGCCGGGTCCGGGGTCGGCGAGGTCGAGGACGTCGCCGGCGGTGACCTCCTCGATGAAGTGCAGGCCGGCCGAGCCCTCGACGGGCACGACGCGCCACTGTTGGCTCTTCCTGCCCGCGACGGGGTCCGCCTGGCGGACCCCGCGGTCCGCGGTGGCGGAGCCCTCCAGGACCTTGCCGCTGGAGGCGTTGCGGATCACGTACGTACGGTCGTCCGACGACGGCCCGCCGTGCGGGGTCGGCACGGGGGCGAGCTGCCACCGTTCCGGGCTCGGGCCGTCGTCGGGGGCCGCGCGGACGACGAGCGTCCCGTCCGGGCCGGGCGCTGCCCCGGCGCCGAGGGGCTTCCCGGTGGCGGCGTTGACCAGCTCCAGCTTCAGTTCTTCCGTGGGCACGGGCATCGTGGTGCCTCTTCCAGGCGGTTCGGGCGTGGGGTCCGGGGCGGGGTGGCGGCTCAGGTGAAGACGTGGTGGTAGGGGACGTTCCACTCACTGGGCAGCCGCGGGTAGAACGTGTTGATGACCGTGCCGGTGAAGTCCCCGCCCCAGTTGTAGGTGAGGCGCGCCTCGCCGTCGGCCGTGACGGCGTGGTCCTTGAGGCCGAGGATGGCGTCGGGGTGGGTGATCGGCACGAAGGTGATCCCGCCCCAGGGCGTCACCGTGACGACCCAGAGCTGGGTGTCCTCGGACGCCCCGTTCTTCCCGCGCCACTTCTCGCCGACCTTGCCGGGAAGGCCCACCTGGAGGGTGTCGGCCGTGCTCTTGGGCGCCTCCTGGTGGACGGTGACGCGCCGGCGCTGCGGCTTCGGGGCACCGTCGTCGCCGCGGCCGGCGTCGGCTTCGGCCGCGCCGGCGGGCGGGGGCGTCACCTGGCCCGCTGCGCTCTCGATGAAGTACAGCGGGCGCTGTCCGAAGAAGCCGCCGGGCGTGAGGTACCAGAGGTGGCCCTGCGCCTCCTTGGTGGCCGGGTCGAGCGCGGTGGCCAGCTTGACCCCCTTGTCGTGGCTCTCCTCCTTCAACTCCGCGGGCCGCAGATAGCCGCCGTTGAAGGCGTGGACGAGCATGACCGGCCGATTCTCGACCAAGGCCGCCACGATGGCGTTGTCATAACTGTTCACCGCCACCGGACCGCCGACCACCAGATTCGCCATCGCCGTGCGCTCTTGGGTGTACATCGCGGAAACCTCACCTGTTTCTGAATGGGGAGAACAATGCTCCGGGATCAGTTTCAGTGGTCTATCACACGGCATTGCCGAAACCCCAGCCACCTTCGACCGAAACACCCCCGAAAGCGAATGCGCGACCGAAATAAATCCCCTCAAAAACGGCAACGGTCGAGGCCACACCACCCATGGGAAGGAATATCGAGGAATATCTTCGATCATGCAGCGAGTAGTGACGCCTCGAACCCCGCATCCGAATCGAAGATCAGCGTTCACCCGATCGGGCGTACCACCCAGAGACGCCTTCCTCGGAAATTTCCGCCCGTGCTAGCTTCGATTTGCGGAACGCGCACACATATCCCTCCACATCCACTTCGCCGAGCGCGGTTCCACCAGATCAGTCGAGGACGGAAATGCCTTCCCACGCGTACAACCTGGAACGGTCCACGCGTCAGCCGCTGACGAAGAAGAACCTGCGGGAACTCAACATCGAGCAGACCTGGAAGTCCATCCTGGACCACCCCAACCTGGTCTACGTCGACGACTACGGTGCACGGCACAGGCCCATCGGGTTCTCCTTGAACAAGTCGAGTTTCGGCACCTTTCCCGGGTCCGCGTACCAATTGGGCTGGCTCGCCTACATGAACCTCGGGGAGCCGCTGATCGAGGAACGGGGCAACATCACCCAGCCCCCGCCCGACACGTTCTCCGCACGGACCTACGTCAACCGCAGTTCGACGTCTCCGATGACCTTCACCGACTCGGTCGACTTCACGGTGTCGAACGGGGTCACCTGGTCGCTCCACGGGGACGCCAAACTCACCTTCGGCGGCAGCGTCAGCACCTCGCTCCAGCTCCAGTTGCAGAACCAGCTCCGGATGGACCTCCAGGCTCAACTCCAGGCGCAGTGCCAGAACGAGATGTCGAACAGGAACTCGGAGACCATCACCAAGAAGAACAGCAAGGACAACATCGGGACGGACGCCGCCACCGCCACCGAGGTGGCCACCCGGAACGCCGCGACGAACTCGGCCACCAACACGGTGACGAACTCGGTGGGATTCACGACCACCGGCAGCGCCACCGGCACCGCCTCGCTCAACGCCCAGTTGGCCCTGGGCATCGCGGCCACCGTCGGGGGCTCCCTGACCACCAGTTGGAGTTCCCGGTCGCAGGTCTCGGGAGAGGTCCCGCCGGGTTCCCGCACCCGGGCCCTCGTCTCGCAGCGACGCACCCGCAAGGAGTACGCCTACGAGATCCCGGTGACCTTCTCCGGTCTGATCGCGGTGCGGTACGCCGTCCCGGTCACGGTCCTGGCACCCCCTCAGTCGGGGGACTACCCGGGGCTCGACCATCTGGTGGCCCGCGACATCGACGACATCGACCTGACGCCCGGAGGCTTCCGCATGAAGGGGCTGGCCGAGGTGGTCTCCGCGCTGGAGGTCCACCACACGGTGTTCGACGCCGAGGGCCTGACCAGCAACCAACAGACGCTGCACAAGCAGCCGTGACCGGGCGGACCGCACCGCTCCACCACCACGACCAGGGGTGACGACCATGGTGTTCGACAACGTCTTCGGCTCCGCGCGCAAGGGCTCGGGCCTCTTCTCGGTGACCACCGACGCGACCAAACCGCAACCGGGCGCGGGAGTGGACTTCGAGGATTCCGAGGACGACACGTACGACGACACGAGCACGAGCCTGTTCAACAACGCGATCCACGGGGCCTGCTCCCGTGCGAAGGTCGTGCGGGAGGAGTCGCCCGAGGCGCGCGCCGTCCTGGGCTTCCTCGGCGCCTTCATCCAGACCACCCAGGAGTCCGCCGGTGCGCAGGCGCAGTACGCCCGGGACCCCGGCTCGGCGGCCACGGCGGCAGCCGCCGGCATGCAGGAGTCGAGTACGACGGTGACGGAGCACAGCGGCCTCCAGAAGGATCCGGACCTGGAGAGCAAGCCGAAGAAGAGCGACTTCAGCCAGCCCCCCAAGACGCCCCCGGCCCCCACCGCGGAGAAGCCGACCGCCGAAAAGCCGCCCAACTCCCAGAAACAGTAGGCCGGGAGGTTCGAGGGGCCGGGGCGGCTTCGCCGCCCCGGCCCCTCCCGCGTCACACGGGGAGCAACTGCCACTGCCGCTCGCGCTGGTCGCCCTCCGACCCGTGCTGCCGGACCACCGTGCGGGCGTTGGTGTCGACCCTGAGCAGCAGGCCGCTGTTGCGGTTCGCGATCTCGTACACCCGCGGGCCGCCGCCCGCAGAGCCCACCGGGATCAACCGCCACTGCTGGTGGTGCGCTGCGCCGCCCTCGTAGGTGCGCTGCGCGGTCGGCGCACCGGCCGCGCCCTGCGCCCCGAGGACCTCCAGGACCTTGCCGCTGCGCACGTTCTCGATCCGGTACAGCACGTCGCCGTCGTCCCGCCCCACCGCGACCAACCGCCACCGCTGGTGGTCCCGGGGGGCCGCGAGGGACTGGTGGACCTCCGCCCCGTCCCTGGTGGACTCCCGCAGGACGCCCATCCGCAGCTTGCTGCGGACGTTGGCCCAGAAGACCACCGTGCCGGAATCGGGCAGTCCGACCAGCCTCGTCGACGCGACCTTCCGGACCCGGTGGTTGAGGTAGTCGGCGATGTAGAGGGTGTCGACGCAGTCCACCGCGAGGCCCAGCGGGAGGTTCAGCTGGGCGGACGCGGCCGGCCCGCCGTCACCGCCGAACCCCGCCGCACCCGTCCCCGCAACCGTCCCGATCGTCCCGTCCACCCCGACCCGCCGCACCCGGTGGTTCCTGTGGTCGGCGATGTAGAGGACGCCCGCACCGTCCACCACCACCCCCAGCGGGAGGTTCAGCTGGGCGGACGCGGCCGGCCCGCCGTCACCGCCGAACCCCGCCGCACCCGTCCCCGCGACCGTCCCGATCGTCCCGTCCGCCCCGACCCGCCGCACCCGGTGGTTGCCGGCGTCGGCGATGTGGAGGACGCCCTCGCCGTCCACCACCACCGCGTACGGGTTCCTCAGCTGGGCGGTGCCCGCCGGCCCGCCGTCTCCCCCGAACCCGGCGACCCCGGTCCCCGCGACTGTGCTGATCGTCCCGTCCGCCCCGACCCGCCGCACCCGGTGGTTGTGGTACTCGGCGATGTAGAGGACCCCGGCCCCGTCCACCGCCACCCCCAGGGGGAGGTTCAGCCGCGCCGCGGTGGCGGGGCCGCCGTCACCGCCGAACCCCGCCGTGCCCGTGCCGGCGACCGTGCTGATCGTCCCGTCCGGCGCCACCCTCCGCACCCGGTGGTTGCTGGAGTCGGCGATGTAGACGGCGCCCGCGGCATCCACGGCCAGCTCGCGGGGACCGTTCAGTTGCGCCGCGACGGCCGGGCCGTCGTCACCCCGGTAGCCCGCGGCCCCGGTACCCGCGACCGTGCTGATCCTGCCGTCCGTGGTGATCCTGCGGACCCGGTGGTTGCTGTGGTCCGAGAGGTAGAGGGTGCCGCTGCCGTCCACCACGACGCCGTACGGGCGGTTCAACTGGGCCGCAGCGGCCGGCTCGCCGTCCCCCGCGAACCCCGCCGTCCCCGTCCCCGCGACCGTACTGATCGGAGGGGCTTCGTCCGCGCCACCCGTGGCCGCCGCGTCGACACTGCTCATCGTCGTCCCTTCACCGTTCCAGAACCCGTCACTACGGACGGTTGTCGGATGATTCCAGATAGTCATACGCGTGTGAGGATTGACAAGATCACTAACGAGTGATCGCCATGGAACGCATTTGACGGGAGACGAAATCGTGGGGCCGTGGTGACGGGTGAGCCGACCGGGACGCCCCGGGGCCGCGGTGAGGGGCTGCACCGACGAGACGAGCGTGCGAAGTCGAGGGTGCCGGGCGGACGGTGACGGAGCGGCCGTGGCCTCAGCGCAGCAGCACCAGTCCGCAACTGTAGGCCCGCCCGTGTCCGAGTCCGGCCGTCAGCACTCCCACGAACGTCTGCGGGTCCGTGACCGTCAGTTTGCCCCGGATCTCGGCACGGGCGAGGCGGAGCCCCTTGTGGGGGGCCGGGCTGGAGATGCGGGGGAGCATCCGCACGGCGAGGTGGTCGTCCCGGGCGTCGGCACCGAGGCGAACCCGTCCGTCCGGGGCAACTGCTGGTTCATCGAGCGGTTGGAGACGGCGGACGAACCAGGACTTCACATGGTCCGGTCGGGTGTGGGCGACCCGCGCGCCGCGGGTCTTCGTCGGGGACCCCGAAGCGGGGGCGAGGCTGCGCACCGGGTTGACGACGGTCCGGAATTCGACCACGTCGCCCACTCCCAGGGTGCGGTCGACGGTGAGGGTCACGGGCTCGCCCGCGAGCGCAGCCCTCGGAATGCCGCTCCAGTCGCCGGGCACCTGGGACTGGACCACCAGCGAGAGCCTGGCCTCCCTCAGGTTGAGGGACCAGGTGGACAGGATGCCCATCTGGGCACGGGGGTCCCGGCTGCCGTCGTCGACCCAACCCCGGAAGCCGCTCATCACGGTCCGGTGCATGTCCTGAGCGTCGATCAGCGACTTGGCCGCGTAGGGGTGGCGGGCGTGCAGGGTGAGCAGGGTCTGGGTGGCGACGAACCTGGCCGCCGCGGTACGGGGCGCTGTCATGGGATGAGGTTCCATTCGGCTGCTCGCGGATCGATCGTGACGCGTGTGCGGGTCTCCCAACGCGCGCCGTGCTGGGGGCCCATGGCGTGGAAGCTCAGTGGCTGGTCCATCACCGGACGGGCTCCGGACACCGGTCGCGGGCTTTCGATCCATGCCCACGGGTGGTTGTCCCGGAGACGCTCGGGCGGGCCGGATTCGCACGGCAGGAGGGCCACGCTGGAGAAGGCCTCGACCAGGGGGCCGGGGACCACGCCCAGGCTGAGCTGTCCGGAGGGCGGGCAGGACTTCCGTCCGAGCCACAACAGGCGCTTCGGATGCTCCACCGCATGGGCGATCCGTTCCAGGAGTCCCGTGTCCGGTGACTGCAGGCCCACCAGGAAGGTTGCGTCGGAGAGGTACCAGCGTTCGGTGATCAACGCGTTCCGACGGGTCTCCGAGGAGACCAGGGTGCCGGTGAGCGGGTCCGCGGCGATGCGCTTCGGCGACCCGTACCAATCCGCGAGTTCGTGGTGGCCGAAGGTGTCGCCGGAGTCCCCCGCCTCCAGCAACGGTGCCGCCGCGGCGGCACGGCGGTGGTCGGTGACCAGGTCACGGGGGCGCAGCGGGAAGCGGCCCGCGCCGACGGTGTGGTAGTCGCGGACCGGCTTGCCCGGATGGTCGGCCCGGACTCCGAAGAGCAGCGGGGCCAGGTCGGCGAGCGGGTCCTTCCTGGACCCGTCCGCTTCGGGCGGGAGCTCGCGAGGGATACCGAGGGCCGCGGCGCACAGGCCGATCACCCCGGACTTGGTGGGCCTGCGATGGGAGTCACGACGGCCGAACCGGCTCGCCGCCCCCCAAGACTGGAGCGGCGCGGCGAGCCGGAGCAGCAGCACGTGGCTCACTGCGTCAACTCCTCGATCGACATCACGTTCGCCACGCCCTCCGCCTTCTCCTGACGGAGCACGGCGTCGATCTGCGGGTCGAAGGCCAAGGCGCGGGCGGAGGTCAAGTCGGGGCGGCGCTGACTGACGAACGTGTGGTGCGCCAGCAGCCTGCGCACGGCCGCCGGCCCTGCGGGGCCTTCGCCCTTCTTGGCCACGGGGGTCTCGTCGATGGGCAGTTGGAAGGCGGCGGCGTAGTTGTAGGGGCGGGCGCCCTCGAAGGCCAGGACGAGGCCGGGCAGCGACCCGGTGGAAGCCGTGGAGTTCTTCTTGGCCTCGGGGAACGCCTCCACGAAGGCGTTGACGAACTCCTTCTCCGCCGCGACGGCGGTCTCCGTCGCCTCGGCCTCGGTCATACCGGCGGCCCGGAGGTTGGTGTGCAGTTGGGCGCGGTCGAGGACGGCGTGCCGGTAGAAGGTGCCGGAGATCAGTGACTGGTACCCGGTCATGCCAGCGCCGGCGTCGTCGGCCGCGGCGTCGAGGAAGTCCAGTGCGTTCTGCTTCCGTTGGAGCTTGGCGTCGTCCGCGGCGGCGTAGAAGTCGTCCACCTGCTCCGCCTCCTGGACGGTGAAGGCGTGGCTGCTCTGCACCGCTCCGTCCACGTTGGGCGAGTCGGCGATCTCCGCCAGGAAGCGTCCGTACAACGCGATGTCGATGGCGTCGCGCGGCGCGATGGCGAGCAGGACGGCATCGCGGTGCTCCTTGGGCAGGGAAGGCAGCGTCGTCTTGTCGGACCCGCCGTCCTCCGTGTGCTCCGTCTCGGTCTTCGTCCTGCCCTTGCGTGCGTTCTTCTTCTCGGCCTCCTGCTGGGCCCTCAGGTAGCCGTCCCGCCAGGTGCGCAGTTCCTCGGCGTGGCCGTCGATCCAGGAGGCGATGCGAGCACCGGTGTCAGCGGGGGCGAAGAGGAGCACCTTGGTGAGGTTGGCCACCGTCTTCTTGGCCCGGTCGCCGAACTTCAGGCCGACCGCTTCCAGGACGGCCCGCGCGGTGCGCACAGCCTCCTCGTGGTCCCAGCCGTGCTCCGACTCCAGGGACTTCGCGGCGATGAGGGCCCACTCGCGGGTGCGGAGGCCGGTGCTCCGGCCCGCGAGGGCGCCGACTCCGGCGTTGGCCCGGTTGCGGGCGTGCACGCGCTCCGCCCGGCGCCGTGCCTGACTGGTGATCATGTGACGTTCCACGCCGCCGTAGACCAGGCTCTTGGGGGAGCCGTTCTCGTCCCGCACGGGCAGCACGGCTACCAGGGTCTCCAGGACGTGCAGGGAGAGGAACTGGCTTCGGGGTGCCTCGGTCACGTACTCGCGTCCTTCCACGTCGTCTGCTTGTTCGTTCCGCTCCGGTCCGACGACAGTGGACTGTGGAAGTCCACCGACCACTGGTAGGCGATGCGTTCCCTACGGTCGTGCCAGCGGACCAGGTCGTCGGTGAGGCGCTGCCAGGACGGCGGCTGCTGCTGCGGCTCACAGGACCGGAGTCGGGTGATCGTGTGCTGGAGGTGTCGCCATGGAATGCGACGGCTCGCCACGATCCGGGATACCAGGCGTTGTGCACCCGGGTTGTCGGGACCCCGTCCGGCACCGTCCCCGATCCGCCGGGCCGCGGTGCCGAGGCTTCCCGTGCCGTAGCGAGGCACGGGGACTCCACGGTGGTACACGCCGAACAGGAAGGCGACCCGCTCGTACACCTCGCGGTGCTCCTTCGGGCCGTACCACCCCGCCTGGATGTGGGAGTCGGTCGCTTCGGTGCGCCGTAGTTCGGCCAGCTTGCCGTACTCGCGGTTACGCACCAGGGTCACCAGCCAGGCCGCCAGTTGCCCGCTGCCCGGTTCGTCGGGCACGGACTCCGGCCACTCCATCATCTGTGCGTCTCTCCTCGGAGTTCGGCGGGGGCTTCGGCGGAGGTCACGTGCTTGTGGAAGCAGACTTTCGCCTGTCCCCGGGCACGCATGCCAGGTCCGTTGTCCGGCAGCGAGTCCAGTCGGTGATTGAGAAATTCCTCTGCTTGGTAGCGCAGTTGGGTCGCGTACCGGAGCAGGGCGGGTGGTCCGTCGTATCCTCGGGCGACCTCGTCCAACAACACGTCGAAGTGTCCCTCGGCCTCCGGCCAGAACTCCCGGCGGGCGTCGAAGCGGGCCTGTTGGGCGGGTCGGTCGGTGGGCTTCGGATTCGGGTACGTGATCTTCCAGGCCACGTAGGCCGCCCGCTCCAGCCCGCCGGCCAGGCGGTCGACGATCTCGGAGCCCCGGCGGGAGGCCTCGCACAGGGCCTCGCCCTGGCTGGGTGCGTAGGGGAAGGAGCCCTCGGTCCAGGCGACGGCGAGGGTCTTGTTCGCGATGAGGCCCACGGCCCACAGGGTGCACGGCGGTCCACCGCCCTCCTCGGGGAACTCCAGGTGACGCAGCCGCCCGAACAGTCCGGTCGTTCCGTCCTTCGCCGCGCTGTAGAGCGCGTGCGCATCGCGCCACAGGGCCCGGGTCGGGGATGGCCAGAGCGGCTTGGCGTGCCCGTTGAGCACCTTCTTGGACGGGACGGCGTCCTCCAGGTCGCGCGCCGGGTCCAGTTCGAGAAGTTCGCCGGCACCGACGAGGACCCGATCGACCATCACCGGCCCGCCCCCCTGCTCCGGGGGCACCGGGCGCAGCAGCACCGAACGGCCGAGGTAGCTGTGCAGGTCGGCAGGGCCGGAGGTGCGGCGGCCCGGCGGCTTCGTGGTGAACCCACGCCGCTGGACCGACCCGGTCGTCCACGAGTGGTTGAACCGCCCGGCCGTGGCGGCGGGGTAGAGGTTGAGTCGCAGGGTGTCACCGAGGGTGCGCCCTTGGACAACCACGCGGATTCGGCCCAGGAGCCGACCGGTGGAGAGGTTGGTGAGCTTCGGGCCGAGCAGGGAGCCCGGGAGCCGTGCACGACCCGACAGGCCGTAGACGTGCTGGCAGAGCATCGCCCGGAACGCCACGTTTGCCGGTAGGGGTGCGGGGTGTTCGAGGTGGTGGTGGTCGAGGAACTGGTTGTAGTCGCCCGCTCGTTCGACGACGAGTTGGGCGGGCCCCGTTCCGTGCTCGTCCAGATACGGCGCCAACAGGGCGTTCTGCCCCAGTGGTCGCTCCGGATGGAAGAGGTCCCAGTCGTCGGCAGGCTCGTGCGCCAACCACTCGGCGACCTCGCCGAAGCCGTGTCCCTCGGCCAGCCATGCCTTCCAGTCCTCCTCGGGCCGGGGGCAGAACCCGGCAGCGAAGCAGATCGCCAGCAGGTAGTCCAGTAGGGCCACGCCCTCGCCCGGCGTGTCGCAGGACAGGGCTGACAGTTGATCCGCCCGGGACAGCAGGTCGACCAATGGAAGCTCGACGAACTCGCCGTCAAGGCTGACTACGGGCACGCAGGGTTGATGGCGAGGATCCCAGCTGGGGCGCTTCTGCACGGGGCTACGCACGATGGGCAAAACGGGACTACCACTCTCAATCAATGCACACAGGATGACGACAAGGACGCTAGCAGTGTGGACAGTTGCAGCAGGGCAGTTTGCTGGAACTTCGCAACGCAAGCGACCGACCCAGTGTGCGCATCCCCGCCTGCGCGGGGAGGAGATCACGCCCGTTCTGCGGACTTACATGACGGGCCATTCCTGCAGTGCAGGCCGATAAAACGATCAATTTAGCCGAATCCAGTCCGGCCAAATAGGCGAGATCCGAATCCGGATACAGTCATGTACAATTCTAGGGATACCGGAACGTGCAGCCACCCACTCGGGGATGGCTACACGTGAGATTTCTGGCCGCACACTTCCCTGTCCGCGTCAGACGGACTCAACGAGCGACCATCCGGCATTGCGTGGCCTCGGCGCAGTTACTGCGCCGAGGCCACCACCAACGTATACAGAAGGTCATCTGGGGCGGGGGCCACACACCAGAACAAGAGCGAGATCAGGCACCAGCGCACCTGAACCGCTTGCTCCACACCCACTCTTCGATGTATCGACCTCCCCTCTGCGCAGCAGCAACATGGAGGCCGATCCGTTCTCCCAGACATATTTTATCCATTCGTCTACGGCCGATTCCCCTCCAAGATACCCACCTAAGTTTGATTATTCGGGATCGACTCGCCTACTGTTACATCACGCCCGCTAGCGGGCTTCCATGAGTTAATCGACCGAACTCATGCAAGCCCGCTTCACGGGCTAGATGAGTGAGTCCGATGTTTGTGCTGGCCGCGACCATGGGGAAGGGCGCCCGTTGGCCTGTGTGTGACTACCGACCTGGACGCCCTTCTGGCGGCACTGTACGTGTTCATCGACGACCATGTGGTGCCTTGCGCGGGAGGCCGCCGGATCGGGCGACCTCCGAAACTGACGGACGCCGAACTGTTGTGTCTGGCGGTCGCGCAGGTCCTTCTCGGCTTTCCGTCGGCCCGGCATTGGATCCGCTTCGCCCACGCCCGGCTGTCCCACCTGTTCCGCTACCTGCCCCAGCAGTCCGGCTACAACAAGCGGCTGAACGCGGCCGGCCCGCTGATCTCCCGGGTGATCGAGGCTCTGGCCCGGCAGGTTCCCACCTGGCACGACGACCTGCGTCTGATCGACTCCACACCCCTGCCCTGCGCCGCGTCGAGGGAGACCGTCAAACGCTCCGGCCTCGCCGGGCACGCGGGATACGGCTACTGCCGCAGCCACTCCCGCTTCTTCTGGGGCCTGCGGCTCTACCTGGTCACCACGGCAGAGGGCATGCCCGTCACCTGGTGTCTGGCGAACCCGAAGCTCGGCGAGCGGGAGGTGATGACCGCGCTACTGGAGCGCGATCACCGCCTTGTCCGCAAGGGACAGGTGATCCTCGCGGACAAGGGCTTCGCCGGAAAGGACTTCGAGGCGTTCCTCACCGACCGTCTCGGTGTTCACCTCGTGCGGCCGGACCGGAAGGACGAACCCGTCCGGCACGGCCGCCTCGCCCGCTCACGCCAGTGGATCGAGGCCGTCTTCGACACCCTCAAAGGCCAGCTCGGCCTCGAACAACACGGCGGCAGAACCCCGGCCGGAGTGTTCGCCCGCACCACCCAACGACTCCTCGCCCTCGCCACAGCCATCTGGCACAACTGGACCACCGGCGCCAAGAGCAAACGCTCCCTCATCGCCTACGACCACTGAACAACCCTTCGGACTCATTCATCTAGAAGCATGGGGTCACCGACCGGTCCGACGCCGCATCAGGATCGCCAGGGTCGCCCGGGCGTCCTTCCGTCGCTCCGGTGTGGAAGCGAGCACCGAGGCAAGTGCCACGGTGCCGAGGAGCACGGTGTACGCAGCGGCGCCGGCGGCGGCCAGGGCAGTGGCGTCCTGCAGGAGGACGGGGAGCGTGGGCACGGTTCGTTCCTTCGCTTTCGAGCCCGGAGCATGCAACTCCGGGGCTGTGCAGTCACCTTGACGGAGCACCAGGTCAAGGCGCTACGGACGAACCGGGGCGGGCCCACGAAGCCCCAGGCCGAGGAGATCGGTGAACAGCAGAGGAACTGGACGTGAAGAAGAAATGAAGATCGACAACCATCCGCCGAACCCGCAGGAAGCACGCCGGCAGCTGGGCGACGCACTCGACTCGCTGCGGAAGCGCACACATCCCCGGGTGAGTCTTGCGGCCTGCGCGCAGCTGGCCGGGGTGGATCCGAGGACGGCCGGGCGGTGGTTCCGCGGCACGTCGGCACCGCAGCGGAAGCAGACGCCGGGCGTGCGGGCACTCGTCGAGCACCTCCAGCGGGTGGCCGGACTCACCGTCGGCTTCGACTCCGCCTGGCGCACGAGGGTCGAGGACGCACAGCGGGAGAGTCGCTCGGTGGCCGGACCGAGCCGTTCGCCGGAGGAGGAGGCGCGCGCGGACGCCGCGAACGCGGTACGGAGCCTGCGCCGTTTCTTGGACGTCGAGTTGGACGCGATGTGCACCTTCGCCCTTTCGGACGATGGAGCGCCCTCCCCTTACCTCTGGTGGCAAGCGCCGCCGGAGGCCCACGCGAAGGAACTTCTGGCGCGCTTGGAGAAGCGGTTGCGCACACGGCCGGACATCGCCGTCGTCTCCTACGACCTCGTGGAGAACCGGCACCACGCCCCGCCCGACCACTTCGTGGCAGAGGTATCGCAGCAGCTGAGGAGGTTGCCGGGCGGGCTGGAGCCCGTGCCCGAAGGAACCACACCGCGCCAGCACCTCCAGAAGCAGTTCCGGGAGGTCGCCCGCCGGGCGGCCCGGGCGGGTCGTCGACTGGTGCTCGTCGTGCACGGGTTGGACGAGGTCGCCCCGGCGCGGATCGACGAGGACCAGGGGGAGGGAGCCGCCAGCATCGCGGCCCAACTCCCCCTGGTTCCGGCCCGGCAGCCCGGGAAGGCGGTGGGCGGCCGCCCCGACTGGCGGGACGGGATCCGGGTCATCGTTTCCAGCACGCCGGCCGCGAGGCCGCTTCCCGACGTACCGCGGGACCATCCGCTGCGGCGGCGGGGTTGCGTACGTCTGGTGCACTCCGTGGACGGGCGCTGGCGCGCATCGGTCGGCGAGCCGGACCCGGAGGCGACCAGGTCCGGTGAGGCCGTCGGAGACGTCGGTGAGGTGGGCGAGGCAGTCCGCGCGGCCGCGCACCGCGACCTGGCCTCCCTCCGCCTGTGGCGGGGGGCGTCCCGGTACTTCCTGCTGGGGCTGGCACGGTTTCCCCGACTTCTCGCGCTCGCGGGCGATCCGTCGCGGGCTCGGAGGCTCGCCCTGGAAGCGCCCACCGACGTGCTGAAGGCCACCCGGCTGGTCGAAGTGGCCACCGTGCTGGCGACCTCCGGTCCGGCCCGGGGGGACGAGTGCGTGCGCGAGGCGGTCGGACGGGTTTCCCGCGCCCGGTCCGCCCCGTTCGGGCAGGGGGAAGCGGAGGCACACTTCGAGGAACTGGCGAACGCCGTGTTCGCCTTGCACGCGCTGGGCCGGTACGAGTCGAGTGCCGAACTCTTGCACCACCTCGTCTCCTGCGGAGCCCTGGACTGGCGACAGCGGATCCACTCGGCGCGGTTGCTGGACCTCCGGGGAGGCGACCGCCTGGCCAGGATCGCCGAGCACGCCGCGGACCTCAGCGAGGGGACACCGGAGGAACGGGTGCAGGCCCTGGGGATCCGGTCCGAGTTGGCCCGGGCCACGGAGGACCCCCGCCATCTCCGGGACGTCGAGGCGTGCTGCGCCGAGCAGGCTCCGGACGGCGGCCTCGCCCAGGTCGACCTGCTCGCCCTGGGCGCCAGTGCGCTGAGCGCGTCCCTCAGGGCCTCCGCACGCGAACTCGCGTTACGGGCGCGGACCGCCCTGCTCGCAGCCTTCGCCGAAGCCGGTGCGCTCTCCCCCGCCGACCGCGCTCACTCGGGTGACGAACTGTCCACCACCCTCGCGCTCGTGGTCCGGGCCCTGAGTGACGTGGGCGCGCAGGACGCGGCGGCGAGCCTGCCGGACGCCCTGCCCGAGACCTTGCGCGAGGACGTGCTGGGTGAGGACCGGTTCGCGGCCCCGGTCGGCGACCGGCAGGACCCGGCCGACCGGGACGTGGAGGAGCTGAGGGCCAGCCTGGAGTACGTCGAGACGCTGTTGATGAAACAGCCGGATCGTGGGCGGGAGGACCTCGCGAGGCTCTGCACGACCTGGCGGGCCCGACGGGAGGCGCCGGACCCCCACGACTGGGGGCGGCCGTTGCTGTGGCTGTTCGCCGTCACCGGGCACCACGGGGACGCGCTGCTCCTGGCCGGGTGCTTCCCGGCATCCGGCAGGTACGTGAGCGCCCCGGCCGCCGTTGCCGCGGGGTGCGCCGTGGGTGGGCACACCGGAGCCGTCGGGGAGCTCCTGGAGCGGGCCGTGAAGGGCGGGGGGCGTGCCGATCCGGCGGCTCGGGGACTGATCGCCCAGGCGTACGCGCATTCCGGAGAGCGCGACCGGGCGCGCGAGTGGGCGGAAGGGGGCCCGGGGGACGCGGCGCCCGGGCAGGTCGAGCGGACCTGGGCGGCCGTGGCGGCCGGGCTGGCCCGGCAGGATGCGACCGCTGCCGTCCAGCTGGTGGAGGAGAGGTTGGCAAAGGCCCCGTTGCCTGCCCGGTCGCCGGGCCGTAGGGCGGTGGTCCTGCGACGGGTGGCGGAGCTCCTGCCCGTGGTCCCCGATCCACGACTGTGGGGTGACGAGTTCCGGGCACTGTTCCGGGACGCCTGCGCCCCGGTGGAGGGCGGCCTGCGGGCCTGGGGCCCGGACGCGGTGCTGATCCTGGCGCTGTTGGAGGCGAGCGGGTCCTGCCCCTCGACACCCGTGCTGCGGAACCAGCTGCACGACTGGGAGCGCTACGTCGCCGCGACGCCGCTGCCCGGGAAGGTGCTGCCCGTCGCGCAGTGGGCGGTGCTGCACGCGTTCCGGGGCGATGTGCGGGCCGCCCGGGAGACCGCGGGCAGTGCGGCCACGTCCCGGGACCGGGCGGCGGCACTCGCCGCGGTGGCCCTCCACCTGGCGGGTGTCGTGCCGACCGTTGCGGCCGCCGAGGGGTGGGGTGCGTTCGACGGTCCGCTGTCCCATTTCCTGGCGCTGGCCGGCGCCGTGGGCCGGGAGAGCCACCGGGACGAGGCGGAGGCCCGGCGCCTAGTGCAGGAGGTGGTGTCGAGCGGGTACTGGTGGTACGTCCTGCCGTTGCTGCCACACTGGGCGCCGAAGGCCGTCTCCGACCTGGTGGAATCGGTGCGGACGCGCACCCGCACCGGGTGACCGGACGGCCACGATCACGGTGCGCGCGGGAAGGCGTGGCTCCGGTGGTGACGGTAGAAATGCCGTATGGCAGGAATCAGGCGTTCCGCCGGAGGGTCCGCGAGCGGTCGGCCGGCCGGCCGGCGGGCGCGGGTGCGCTCGCTGTGGGGGCCGCGGAGCGTGGTCGGACAGATGTTTGTCCTCCAGATCGTGGTGGTGCTGCTGCTCACCGCGGGGGCGATCGTCCTGCTGCTGTTGATGTCCCGTCAGCAGAACGCCCGGGAGGCGCAGAGCCGCTCCCTCGCCCTGGCCGAGGGCTTCGCCGACGCACCGGGCACCGCCGCCGCCATCACCTCCCGGGACCCGACCGCGGTGCTCCAGCCGCGGGCGGAGAAGGCGCGCAAGGGGGCGAAGGTGGACTTCGTCGTGGTGCTCAACCGGCAGGGCACCCGACTCACCCACCCCCTGCGGGACCGCATCGGCAAGCCCAGCTCCGCCCGGCTGGCGCTGCTCCTGGCGGGGGACACCGTGCTGGAGGAGCGGGTGGGGTCCCTGGGACCCCAGGTGCGGGCGTACGTCCCGGTGCGTGACGCCGGGGGGACGGTGGTGGGGGCGGTGGGCGCGGGGGTCACCATCGCCCGGATCAACTCGGCCGCTGCCGAACGGCTCCCCCTGGTCCTGACCGCGGCCGGCGCCGCGGTGCTGCTGACCAGCGGCGGGGCCGCACTGATCAGTCGGCGGCTGATGCGCCAGACGCACGGCCTGGGCCCCAGCGAGATCACCCGGATGTACGAGCACCACGACGCGGTGCTCCACTCGGTGCGCGAGGGCGTGGTGATCACCGACTCGGAGGGTCGGTTGCTGCTCGCCAACGACGAGGCCCGCCGGTTGCTGCACCTGCCCGACGACGCCGAGGGGCGCCTTCTGGACGCCTTGGACCTGCCCCGCCCGATCGCCGATCTGCTCACCTCCGACCGGGAGGCCACCGACGAGTTGCACCAGGTCAGGGACCGCACCTTCGCGGTCAGTCAGCGGCCGACCGGGCCGGCGGGCCGGGTCGCCACCGTGCGGGACACCACGGACCTGCTCGTCGCCTCCGACCAGGCGCGGGAGGCCCGGCGCCGACTGGAGGTGCTGCACGACGCGGGGGTGCGGATCGGCACCACGCTGGAGGTGCCGCGCACCGCGCGGGAGCTGGCCGAGACGACGGTGGGCCGGTTCGCCGACTTCGTCACCGTCGACTTGGTGGAGGCCGTGCTGCGCGGGGAGGAGGTGCAGGGGACGGAGCACGAGCTGCGCCGGGTGTGCGTGGCCGGGGTGCGCGAGCCTCCCCCGCTGTACCCGGAGGGCGAGCTGATCCGGATCGCGCCCTCCACCCCGCAGGCGCGCGGGCTGGCCACCGGTGCGGCCGTGCTGGAGCCGCGGCTGGCCGATGCGCCGGGGTGGCACACGCAGGACCCCGAGCGGGCCCGGCTGATCGTGGCGGCGGGGGTGCACTCGCTGATCACCGCCCCGCTCACCGCCCGTGGGGTGCTGTTGGGCATCGCGGGGTTCTGGCGGTCGGAGCGGCCCGAGCCCTTCGACGCGGACGACCGGGCGCTGGCGGAGGAGGTCGCGGCGCGGGCCGCCGTCTCCTTGGACAACGCCCGCCGCTACACCCGCGAGCACACCATGGCGGTCACCCTGCAACGGAGTCTGATGCCCCGCTACCTGCCCGTGCAGGAGGCGGTCGAGGTCGCCTACCGCTACCTGCCGGCGGAGGCGGGGGTGGGCGGCGACTGGTTCGACGTCATCCCGCTGCCGGGCGGGCGGGTGGCGCTGGTCGTCGGCGACGTGGTGGGTCACGGGCTGCACGCCGCGGCGACCATGGGGCGGCTGCGGACGGCGGTGCACAACTTCTCCGCCCTGGACCTGCCGCCCGACGACATCCTGGGCCATCTGGACGAGCTCGTCAGCCGGATGGACCAGGAGCGCGGAGCGGGGGACGACGGCCTGGACGTGACCGGCGCCACTTGCCTGTACGCCATCTACGACCCGGTCACCGGGAACTGCGCGGTGGCCCGGGCCGGCCACCCCCCGCCGGCGGTCGTCCTCCCCGACGGCCGGGTGGAGTTCCCGCGCATCCCGGTGTCGCCGCCGCTCGGCGCCGGCGGGGGGCTGCCGTTCGAGACGGCCGTGCTGCACCTGCCGGCCGGCTCCCGGCTGATCCTGTACACCGATGGCCTGGTGGAGAGCCGGGACCGTGACATCGATGCCGGTCTCGCCCGATTGAGGGGGGCCGTTTCCGGCCAACCCGACCTCGACCCCGAGGAGACCTGTCGGGCGGTGCTCGCGGCGCTGCCGGGTGGACAACAGAGGGACGACATCGCCCTGTTGGTGGCGCGCACCAGTCGGCTGGACGCGGAGCGGATCGCCGAGTGGCGGGTGCCCTCCGACACCGCCGCGGTGGCGCCGGTGCGCGCCGAGTGCGCGCGTCGGCTGCGGGAGTGGGGGTTGGAGGAGATCGTCTTCACCACGGAACTGATCCTCAGCGAGCTGATCACCAACGCGGTCCGCTACGCCAGCCAACCCATCACGGTGCGGTTGCTCTACAGCACTTCACTGATCTGCGAGGTCTTCGACGGTTCCAGCACCTCGCCGCACCTGCGCCGGGCCTCCCTCACCGACGAGGGCGGCCGGGGGCTGTTCCTGGTGGCGCAGCTCGCCGACCGTTGGGGCACGCGGTACACCGCGGACGGCAAGGTGATCTGGACCGAGCAGTCCCCGCACGGGCCGGCCGCGCCGGGCGGCGGCCCCGATCTCACGGACGCCCTGCTGGACCACTGGAACCTGTGAGCTCCGCGCCGTGGGGCGCGGTGCCGCGGGAGGAGAGCGTCAGCCACGGCACCGCGCGTAAGGGGCGGCTACTTGACCGCGGCCTGCACGGCGGCCAGCGCCTGCGCCCAGCGGACGTACTTGAGGTCGGCGAGTTCGGCGACGGTGGTGATGCCGAACGCCTCCTTCAGCAGTTCGCCGTCCCGGTCCGAGACGCCCTTGAGCGCGGAGACGGGCGCGTCGAGGACCTCCGGCAGCGCCTTGTCGGCCCACGCCTTGTCCAGCACCTTGTCCAGATCGATCGAAGCCACGTGCGTGCCCTCCCAGGCGGTCGGCGTGCGGGGCGCGCGTGCGGCGGTCCGGGTGTCGGCGTCGTCCGCTGCGCGCCCCGCGGGGACGCCCCGGATGTCCCGCGCGTCGGCGCGGGAGGGCGGCCCACTAACTTCTACATGACTGTAGAAGTTTAACTCCGACCGACACCGGCGGACCCGACATCCGGGCGTCCGGGGCAGGTTGGCCGAAAGCCGACGCCCTCTCACCTCTCCGCGCACCGAGGCGCCGCGTCGGACCGCCGAACGACGGGGAGTTGCCCCGCACACCGGTCCGCCCCCTCTATGCTTCTACACGCTTGTAGAAGCATAGAGGGGGCGGACCCGACACGGACCTACCCGTCCGGAGCCCTCCCCGCACCATCCGCGCAGAAGTGCACGCAGACACGAAGGAGTGAACGCCACCATGGTGTTCAAGAAGTTGCTCGGATCGCTCGGCCTCGGCGGCCCCACCGTGGACACCGTGCTGAGCCACGGGGCGGTCCTGCCCGGCGGCCCGCTCGCCGGCGAGGTCCGCCTCAAGGGCGGGGAGCGCGACGTCGAGATCGAGCACGTCGTCCTGGAACTGCTCGCCCACGTGGAGGCCGAGACGGAGGAGGGCGAACAGCACGGCACCGTCGCCTTCGAACGCTTCACCGTGGGCGGCGGGTTCCGACTCGCCAAGGGCGAGGACACCACCGTCCCCTTCTCGGTGGTCGTGCCCTGGGAGACCCCCGTCACCGAGTTGTACGGCCAGTCGCTGGGCATCGTCCTCGGCGTGCGGACCGAACTGGGGGTGGCCGGCGCCCGGGACAAGGGCGACCTCGACCCGCTGACCGTTCGCCCGCTGGCGGTGCAGGAGGCCGTGCTGGAGGCGTTCGGACAGCTCGGCTTCGGCTTCCTCTCGGCCGACCTGGAGTACGGGCGCATCGCCGGCACCCGGCAGCAGTTGCCGTTCTACCAGGAGATCGAGATCAGCCCTTCGCCCCGCTACTCCTCCGTGCTCAACGAGGTGGAGGTGACCTTCCTCGCCGGGCCGCACGGGGTGGACGTGGTCCTGGAGGCCGACCGCAACGGCGGGCACGGGGTGCACGGCGACTCGCTGGCCCGCTTCTCGGTGACCCACGAGGACGTGGGCCGCACCGACTGGAACACGATGGTGGACGGTTGGGTGCGGCGGCTCGTGGAGGCCCACGCCCCGGACGGCGGAGCCGCCCTCTTCGGCGCCCACGCTCACCACGAGGGCCACTACGGCCACCATCAGGACCACGGTCACCACGGACACCACGAGGAGCACGGTCACGGCCGTCGCTCGGGGCCCGGGGTCGGCACCGCGGTGGCGGCGGGCGCGGCCGGACTCGCGGTCGGCGTCGCCGGCGGGCTGGTGGCGGCGGAGGTCGTCGACGAGGTGGGCGACTTCTTCGAGGGCGAGGACGAGGAGGGCTGACCCTCCGGGGGCTCAGAGCGGGGTGGCCGCCTTGAGGATCAGGAACAGCGTCACGGCGGAGTTCGCCGAGGAGAGCGCCGACGCCGTGGTCCCGGCGGCCGCGCACCACGTCGCGAGTCCCACCGTGGTGGACAGCGGGGGCCAACTCCGCACCGCCGGGGTGGGCCCGAGCAGCGCCGCCACCCGGCGCGGCACCGGGCCCACCGCCGCCGCCGGGCCGGGCACGGGCACCGGGACCCCGCGGGAGGTCAAGGCCGCCTTGCCGATGGCCCGCGCCACCACCCGGCGACTGCCGACCGCAACGGCGGCCTCCTCGTCCGCCCACCGCTCGGAGGTGTAGCCCACGGCCGAACGCAGCGGGCGCAGCGCCGGGTTGGCCAGTTCGGCAAGCCGGACCACCAACAGGTAACGGTGGTGACGGCCCGTCAGATGTGCTCGCTCGTGGGCGAAGAGCGCCCGGCGTTCCGCCGGGGCGAGACCGCTGAGCATCCCGGTGGTGACCACGATCCGGCCGCCGCAACGGGTTCCGAGCCGCCGGCACCCCCGGCCGCCGGTCGGGCCCACGGGCAGGGCGTACGCATACGGGACGGGGTCGGGCAGCACGGCGACGGAGGTGGGACGCAGTCCGGCGAGCGCGCGGACGGCCCGCCGGCGCGTGCGCCGGTCCCGCCACAGGGCGCGCAGACAGGCGACCAGCACCCCGAGGAGCGCGGGGATCGCGGTCTTCCCGGCGACCTCGTCGTACGGCACCGCCTCGCGCACCTCGGGGTCCGACCAGCCGTCCGGCAGCGGGTTGCCGGGGAGTTGGGCGGTGCCGACCACCACCAACAGTGCCAGGCACAGGGTGCTGCACAGGGCGCACACCCCGGCGACGGCGGTCAGCAACCGGGTCGCCGTCCGGGGGTGCAGATGCTGCTCGGCGAGCCGTGCGATCGGCCACGCGCTGAGCGGGAGGACCAGCGGGAGGAAGACGAAGACGCCCACGGGCTCAGTCTTCCTCCAGCGCCAGCAGCGCGCGCAGCGTCTTCTCGTCGTCCTCCTGCAAGGACGTCACGAAACTCGCGAGCACGGCTTCCCGGTCCTGCTCGGCGTCGAGCACCCGACGCATCCGCAGGGCCGCGAGGTCGGCCTCGTTGGCCGCGGAGGTCCAGACGAAGGAGCGCCCGGTCCGTTCCCGGGACACCGCCCCCTTGACGTACAGCCGGCTGAGGATGGTGATCACCGTGGTGTACGCCAGGTCCTCGCCCAACCGGGCCTGCACCCACGCCGTGTTCACCGGTCCCGGCGCGGCCCGGAGCGCGGCCAGCACCAGTGCCTCCAGCTCTCCCTGACCACGGCGACGGGACCGACGCCCGGCGTCGTCCCCTGGCTCGTCCTGCACCTGCGCGCTCCTTCCCCTACGGCGGTCCGCGCGGGCCCGCCGTGGCGGCGGCGGGGTGCGGAACGTTTCATCCTACGGGGCGGGCCTCCTGAGGCGGGCGGTGCACGGTGGTCCGGTGGCGTCACGGGGCCACGACCCGCGGACGGGCGAAGACCGAGTTGTCGATGACGACGTCCGCCAGCGACGGGGGGTCGACCTCCCGGAAGTAGGCACGACCGGCCACCAGGTACCGGTCGCGGTGGATCGACTCCGCTTCGGCTCCGGCCCACTCCCGGTCGCGCTCGGCGCCCCGGCGAACCGACAGTTCCGCGTCCACCTGCAACAGGATCCGGAAGTCCCAGTACCCGTCGATCTCGGGGCGGAAGGCGAAGACTCCGTCCACGACCAGTACCGTGTCGGTCCCGAGCGGTGCCGTCTGCGCAGAGTGGTCCCGCTGGGTGAGCGGGTCGATGCTGCACAGCGCGCAGGTCGTCGCCCCCGGCGACCGCGACGGGTCCAACAGCAGACGCCGGACCGCCTCGTAGTCGTACGCGTTGCGGTAGTACCCCTCACCGGACTCCCGGTCGTACAGGTGCCGATCCCGCCACGGCCTCTTGAAGTCGTCCAGGGTCGCCCGGAGCACGGGCCGCCCCGCCGCGCCGATCCGCTCGGCCAGTTCGTGTCCGAAGCTCGTCTTGCCGGCCGCGGTGAAGCCGTCGATCGCCACCAGCAGACGGCCCCGCCCGAGGGCCAGCACGTGCTCGGCGATCCCTCCGACCAGCCTGCTGCGTTCGGCGGAGGCCGGCTCGGGACAGGGCTGTCGCCAAGACGAAGCCGAATGATGCACGTCCGCCCGCCGCATCCCCATGGAGGGGACGCTACCGGCTGGTTCGACGGCCGGGAAGGGACACCCGCCGGCACGCGGAACCCGTGGGCCCGCCGTGCGGGCGGGGCAGCGGACCACACGCGCTCAGCGCGCCTCCCGCTTCCCGAGGTAGGACAGCACGGCGAGCACCCGGCGGTGGCCGCTGTCGCCGGCGGGCAGGCCCAGCTTCCGGAAGACGTTGCCGATGTGCTTGCGGCCGCCACCGTGCCGGGCCGCGTTGGTCAACGCCTCGGCCACCACGAAGTACGCGGCGGCCTCGACCCGCACCGCCGCCCCGAACCGCTCGGCCAAGCCCCCGGTCAGCGGGGCGTACGCCTCGGGCACGGGCGTCCCGGTCCACTCCCCCACCCAGCGCCGCTTGACGCCGGCGAGACGGCGCAGCAAGAGCACCGTCTCGGGGAGGGCCACCGCGCCGAAGACGACGAGCGTGCTGACCGCGGTGAAGGCCAGCCGGCACGGGCGGCCACCGGGGCGCCTGCCACCCGGTGCGTGGTGGAGCTGGCTACACCCCCGGCCGGGTGGCCCGCCCGCTGTCGTCGCCCCGGTGCGGCGGAGATGCTGGTGCGGTCAGGGCGGGACGCGGTCCGGTTGTCTCCTCACTCCTTCCGTCTCCTCACTCCTTCCGTCTCCTCCGGGCGCCTCCGTCCAGCCCGGTCGCCCTCCGTCCTTCCTTCGCTCGATCCGAAAGGACCCCAGCCGTGCGCCAGTTCCCCTGGTCCGTGTTCGCCCTCGCCCTCGTCGTCAACGGGGCGACCAGCTTCACCATGGACGGGCTCGCCCGGCTGGTCACCAGCCTGGTCACCGCCGTGCTCGTGCTCGCGAGCGGGGCGGCGCTGTTCACCACGCGACGGCGGGGACCGCCCGTCCGGTCCGGGGACCGGTGGTAGTCCGGGCGGCCGCCCCCGACCTCGCGGAGGCGCTCCGCACGCGGGAGGCGCCCCCGCCCCGCCGGGGGAACGACGGAGCGGGGGCGGGGCGGGGACAGCGGCTGGTGTGCTTCGTCCCCGGCGCGCGCTCCCTCCTCGTGCGCCGGCGCCGGAGACGAAGCGCCCGGCTCTGTCGGGGCCTTGCATATGGGGGAAGACAGGGCCGTCGACAGGGCCGGGGGTTCACAGGAGGCCGGCCGCGCAGGCGCAGGCGACCCAACCGAAGCCGAAGCCGATCGCGAGCAGCAGCGCGGGGCCGGCGAGGTCGCAGCGGGCCAGGATGCGCCGGTGCAGCGGGGTCACGACCGCGCGGCGCCTGCCCCGCGACGACTCGGCGCGGCGCGACCCGCCGCGGAGTGCGCCCCTGGCGTGGCGGGGCGGGCGACGCCGGGAGGGGAGTCCCGCTCGGCGCCGCCCCCGGGAGGGCGGGGCGGCACGCAAGGTCCCCGGGTGTGCACTCCCGTGCCGGCGGCACCGGTTCTGCCGTCGACAACGTACTGCCCTGCTCGGTGGCTCATGAGGATTCCCTTGTATCTGTCACTCGTAAGCGGCCCGGGTGCGCACTCCGTCTGCGTCGGGAAGGAATCGGCGCCTAGGGTCGACACTCCCTGAGCCCCGGATGGCTCAGCGGCCCGGTACAAGAAACTACGGCCGTTCCCGACCCGAGAACACTGACACCCAGTACGAGTTGGGCGCCGTCGGCAGGAGCAGGAGCCGAGCACATGACTCCGGACACATGGCAGTCGTCGGGAACGCTGATCGGCGGTCAGCGTTCCCCGGGCAGAGCCCGGGAGGGGAGCGTCACGGGCCACCTCTTCAAGATCACGAGGGAGCGGGCGGGGCTGACGCAGCAGGGCTTGGCCGAAGCCCTCGGGGTCGACCACACGACCGTCCAGGGGTGGGAGTCCGGGCGCCGTCCGCTGGCCTCGGTGTCGACCGCGAACTTCCGTTCCGTGCAGCGGACCCTGCTGCGCTACGGGGCCGACCCGGCCCTGCTGGCGCTCTTCGACGTGGCGATGGACGCGGACGCGGTGCTCGGCCGCACCCTGCACGGCGGGGCCTCCACCGACTGTGCGACGCATCCGCTGGCGACCCTGGTGTTCAGCCGCACCTCCACGCACATGATCGCGTGGGCGCTGACCGGAACTCCCCCGGCGGCGCTGCCCGCCCCCACCGCGGACACCCCGCAGCGGCGGGGACCCACCCCGGACGGCCCGCTGCTCGGTGCGGCGGAGCGGAGCGCGTTCTTCGACCGGCTGCGCCGCTACGCGGAGGTCGCCCACCGGGCCGGTGAGAACGGGGCGCTGCTCCGACGCCAGGCGCTGTACCTGTGCGGCTACGACACCGCGCCGGACACCCGGGCGTGGATCGCCGACGTGCGGTCCCGCCAGGCGAGGGTGGCGCACCGCACCTCCTGGAGCCGTGCGGACGCCCGCTCGCTGGCGACCTCACTGACCCGGTACGGCGACCGGGAGCCCTTGCAGCGTTTCGTGGAACGGGAGTTGGCCGACGACGCCGGTGA
Source organism: Streptomyces sp. NPDC002490 (assembly GCF_040296045.1). NCBI lineage: Bacteria > Bacillati > Actinomycetota > Actinomycetes > Kitasatosporales > Streptomycetaceae > Streptomyces > Streptomyces sp. NPDC002490. The sequence goes on from NZ_JBEOWM010000017.1 coordinate 101,401, forward strand.
GCAGGCGAACCTGAACTACTGGGCCTACTGGTTCGGGTTGGACCGGCTGCCCCGGGGGGACGACTCGTTCATGGGGTCCTGTATGGCGTGGGACGGGGGTGCACTGCTGCGGAGGTTGGTGGACCGGTTGGCTCCGGACCTGGGGTGCATCGACCTCAACGTGCATTCGGTGTGGGCCCTGTTGGCGGCCCGGCCCGGGCTGCTGTCCGTCGACCCCGCCCTGCGGCGCGACCTCGCCGGGCGGGTCGCCCGGCTGTTGGACGGGGGGACGGTCTCCGCCCGGTCCCGCCGCGAACTCGACGCCCTGCACTACGGACTGAAGATGAACAGCTGACTCGGGAGGGACGTTCACCATGTCTGTCGACCACGCCCAGGGCACCGTCGGCTATCTGATGGAGATGGGCGCGTTGAAGCGGGGCAAGCGGACGGGTTGGTGGATCGCGGGGGTCAAGGACCCGGAGACGATCGCCGAGCACTCGTTCCGGGCGGCGGTCATCGGCGCGGTGCTGGCGATGATGGAGGGCGCGGACCCGGCCAGAGTGGCGTTGCTGTGCACGTTCCACGACACCCAGGAGACCCGGGTGGGCGACATCCCGTGGATCGGGCGGCGCTATCTGACGGCGACGCGGAACGAGGACGTCACCCGGGACCAGGTGGCCGACGCGTTCCCGGCGGTGGCGGCCGGCATCCAGGCGGTGGTGGACGAGTACGAGAACGGCGACTCCCTGGAGGTCCTGGTCGCGCACGATGCCGACCGCTTGGAGTGCATGATCCAGGGCCTCGAATACCTGGAGCAGGGGTACGGCAACGCCCGGGAATGGGTCGACAGCACCCGCGCCAAGCTGAAGACGGATTCCGCGATCGCCCTGGCCGACGCGGCGCAGACCATGTCCTCGGCGGACTGGCGGCGCACGTACCTGCGGTAGGGGCGGAACTGCCCGTCGCCGGCTCCGGCGCCACCTTCGGACACCCGGATCTCACCGAACGTCCCGTTCCGTCCCGGTAAACACGGTGGTGCGGTACTCCTGCGCTCGTGTCAACTCTCCTGCTACACAGGTCATATGAACAGAACCCTCGCTTTGTGCGTTCCCCGTCCCCGTACCGTCGCCCTCACCGCCGTCGCCGGTTCGCTGGCGTTGCTCGCGCTCGCGCCGTTGCCCGTCGCCGCCCGGCAGGGGCAGGCGTCCGTGGTGGAGGCGGCGGCTTCCACTCCGGCCGCGGTGTCCGGGCGGGGCGGGGTGGTGCGGCCGGTCGACGCGGTCACCGCGCTGTTGGTGGAGCGGCTGTTGGTGGCCGACGTGGTGGCCGCGGCCAAGTACGGGACGGTGCTGCCGATCGAGGACCCGGTGCGGGAGCGGCAGGTCCTGGAGGACGTGACGAGGCGGGCGGCGGCGATGGGGCTGGACCCGGTGCACGCGGCCGCGGTGTTCCGGGACCAGATGGAGGCGGGGAAGAAGGTGCAGCGGGCGTTGTTCGCCCGGTGGGACGCCCACCCCGAGGAGCGGCCGAGCGGGCGGCCGGACCTGACCCGGGAGGTGCGGCCGGTGTTGGACCGGATCACCACGCGGCTGCTGGACGCGTTGAAGGCGTCGCAGCGGGAGCGGGCGGCGGCGTCCTGCCCGTTCTCCGTCTCCGTGTCGGCGGCGGGGCAGGCGTACGCACGGGAATTGGACCGGCTGCACACCGTGAGCCTGCTCCGCGGCCTGCGCAGCGTCTGCACGGGGTGAGCGCCCGTGCCGGGCCCGTCGTGCGCGCCGGAGGCGGCACGGACGACGGACCCGGGGTGCGGCTACGACACGATGTCCTTGCGCCCAAAGCCGCGGAAGGCCAGGGCGAACAGGACGATCGCGTAGGCGAGGGAGACGGACGCGCCCTGGATCATGCCGCCCCATTCGGGGCGGGGTTGGACGGCGTCGGCCCAGGCGAACTGCCAGTGGGCGGGGAGGAAGTCGCGCCAGTCGCCGAGGGCGGTGACCGCGTCGAGGACGTTGCCGACGATGGTGAGCCCGACCGCGCCGCCGACCGCGCCGAGCGGGGCGTCGGTACGGGTGGAGAGCCAGAACGCCAGCCCGGCGGTGACCAGTTGGGAGACGAAGACGTACCCGATGACGACGACCAGGCGCCCGGCCGCGGTGCCTGCGTCGAGGGTGCCGCCGGTGGGGATGTGCAGCGGGCCCCAGCCGTAGAGGACGGTGCCGACCAGGAGGCCGACGACGGGCAGCAGCACGATCGCCGCGAGGCTCATGCCGAGGGCGACGGTGAGCTTGGACCACAGCAGCCGGGCCCGGGGCACGGGTGCGGCGAGCAGGTAGCGCAGGGACGACCAGCTCGCCTCGGAGGCGACGGTGTCGCCGCAGAACAGGGCGACGGGGATCACCAGCAGGAAGCCCGCGGACACGAACAGGCAGGTGGCGGCGAAGTTGGCGCCGGACGCGGTGGCGGTGTCCATGAGGGAGATCCGCTCGGCGGCGCCCTCCCGTTCGGCGGGGTCGCCGCCGATGGCGAAGGCCGCGGCGAGCACGAACGGGAGCAGTCCGAGGACGGCGCCCATGACCAGGGTGCGGCGGCGACGCAGTTGGCGGACGAGTTCGACGCGGAGCGGCAGGGTGGCGCCGGCCCGGTAGCCGGGGGCCGACTCGGTGGCGGGGACGGGCCGGGCCGTGGTCTGCGGCTGCTCCACCGGGGGGTTCTCGGTGGCGGTCACTGCGGGCCTCCGATCAGGGTGAGGAAGGCGTCTTCCAGTCGGCGGTGCGGGCCCAGGGAGGTGACGGGGACCTCCAGGCGCACCAGGTCGGCGAGGAGGGTGCGGGAGGTGTCGGGGCCGGCTTCGGCGAGTCGGACCAGGAGTCCGTCGTCGGTGCGCACGGCGGAGGCGACGCCGGGGAGGGCGGCGATCTTCTCGACCAGGGGGTCGGGGACCTCGCCGGCCAGGCCCACGTGCAGGGCGTCGCCGGAGCCGACGATCTCGTCGACGGGCCCGGCCTGGACCAGTTGACCGCGGTCCATGACGACCAGGTGGGTGCAGGACTGTTCGACTTCGGAGAGGAGGTGGCTGGAGACGATCACGGTGCGGCCGGCGGCGGCGTAGCGGATCATCACCTCGCGCATCTCGCGGATCTGTGGCGGGTCGAGTCCGTTGGTGGGTTCGTCGAGGATCAGCAGGTCCGGCAGGCCGAGCATGGCCTGGGCGAGCGCGAGTCGTTGCCGCATGCCCTGGGAGTAGGTGCGCACCGCGCGGGCGAGGGCGTCGCCGAGGCCGGCGATCTCCAGGGCCTCGTCGAGGTGGGCGTCGGCGGCGGGGCGGCCGGTGGCCCGCCAGTAGAGGTCCAGGTTCTCGCGGCCGGTGAGGTGCGGCAGGAAGCCGGCGCCCTCGACGAAGGCGCCGACCCGGGACAGCACGGGTGCGCCGGGGCGGATGGGGTGGCCGAAGACCCGGATCTCGCCGGCGTCGGGACGGATGAGGCCCATGAGCATGCGCAGGGTGGTGGTCTTGCCGGCACCGTTGGGGCCGAGGAGTCCGAGGACCTGGCCCTTCTCGACCCGGAAGGAGAGCTCGCGGACCGCGTACCGGTCGGTGGCGCCCGCGTACCGCTTGCTGAGGCCGGTGATCTGGAGCGGGACCTCCGCGAGGTCGGGGTCCGGGGCGACGGGGCCGGTCCGGCGGCGGCCGGTCAGCAGCAGCCCGGCGGCGACGACCACGGCGGCCAGCGGCAGCGTCCACACCCAGCTCGGCAGCGGGGCGGCGGCGGTGTCGACGTTCGGGGCGGTGGGCACGTCGAGGGCGCCGCGGACGGTGACGCCGTACGTGGCGGGGGCGGTCGGGGAGGCGTAGCCGAGGTCGGTGGAGGACACGGCGAGGCGGAGCCGGTGGCCGCGCTGCACCTCGTGGTCGATGGCGGGGAGGGTGAGGGTGACCTCCTTGCTGCGGCCCTCGCCGAGTCCGTCGACGCGCAGCGGGGCGACGAGTTGGGCGGGCAGCACCTGCTGGGTGCCGTCCGGGCCGACGTCGTAGACCTTGGCGAAGAGCACGGCTTCGGGGGCTGTGGAGGTGACCTCGACCCGGACCCGGGGGGTGCCGGTGACGTGGAGGTCCTCGGTGAGCGGCGCCGAGTCGAAGCGGGCGAACTGGCCGGGGAAGTCGAGGGAGATGCCGAGGCCGAGCGCGGAGAGCTGGGAGAGGCCCGCGCCCGCGCCGGCGGCGCCGAGGCCGGGGAGTCCGGAGACCGCGGGCGGGCTGGCGCCGGCCGGGTTGGCGAAGGTCTGCGGGCGGCCGGTCAGGGCGACGGCGCGGGTGCTGCCGGTCAGGCCGGGGTAGGCGTCCGCGTCGGCGCCGCGGAGCTGGGCCGCGCCGTTGGTGGAGTCGAGCCCGCCGGTGCGGGTGACCCGGAAGGCGGGGCCGGTGTCGACGTCCTCGTCGCCCTTGAGGTGCCGGTCGAACCAGCGGGTGATGCGGGCCTCGACCCGGTCGCCCTCCTGGTCGCCGCCGTCGTGGCCGCCGTGGGTCCAGTCGACGGCGACGGGGGCGCCGGCCGCGCGCAGCTGCCGGGCCAGGGCGTCGGTCTGGTCGAGGGTGAACAGGGAGTCGTGCTGGCCCTGGACGAGCAGGGCGGGCGCGGTGATCCGGTCGGCGACGGCGGCCGGGGAGCGGGCCTCCAGCAGGGCGCGGGCCGCGTCGTCGGGGGCGCCGCGCTCGGCGATCCGCTCGTACATCCGGCACAGTTCGGGTTCGAAGCGGTGGCAGCCGCCGCCGGCGTTGACGAACAGTCCGGCCCAGGTCTTCTTGAACACGCCGCCGGGGAACAGGGCGTCGGCGAGGTTGCCGTAGGTGATCCGGGGCGCGAGGGCGTCGACCCGGTCGTCGTGGCCGGCGGTGAGCAGGGAGATCGCGCCGCCGTAGGAGGCGCCGGACATGCCGACCCGCGGGTCGCCCTCGCCGTCGAGGCGGACCTCGGGGCGTTCGGCGAGCCAGTCGATCAGCCGGGAGACGTCGGCGACCTCGCCCTTCGGGTCGTTGAGCCCGATGCGTCCGTCGGAGTCGCCGAAGCCCCGGGCGGACCAGGTCAGCACCGCGTAGCCGGCGCGGGCGAGGTCCTCGGCCTGTTCGCGGACGTCGTCCTTGTCGCCGCCGAAGCCGTGTCCGAGCAGGACGGCGGGGCGGCGGCCGGCGTCGCCGGCGGTGAAGTACGCGGTGTCGATGCGGGCGTCGCCGGTGTCGAGGACGCGGTCGGTGCGGTGCACCGGGGGCGGGTCGTCTGCGGCGGCGGCCGTCCAGGTGCCGGCCGCGGCGAGCAGCGCGACGCCGGCCACGGCGGCGAGCGTCCGCCGGGGGCGGCGCAGCCGGGGTGGCCGGGGCGTTCGGGATTCCATGCGCTCCACCGTAAGCGGAGGGCGTCACCGTTCGGACGGCCCGGGGGGTGAACCGGGGCCGCTCCCCGGGGAGTACGCGGGCCCCGGGCCGTACCGCGGGTGCGGTACGGCCCGGGGCGCCGGCGGCTCAGTGGTTGCGGGGGAAGCCGAGGTCGACGCCGGCGGGGGCGTCGGCGGGGTCGGGCCAGCGGGTGGTGACGACCTTGCCGCGGGTGTAGAAGTGGACGCCGTCGTTGCCGTAGATGTGGTGGTCGCCGAAGAGGGAGTCCTTCCAGCCGCCGAAGGAGTGGTAGCCCACGGGGACCGGGATCGGCACGTTGACGCCGACCATGCCGGCCTGGACCTCCAGTTGGAAGCGGCGGGCGGCGCCCCCGTCGCGGGTGAAGACGGCGGTGCCGTTGCCGTAGGGGGAGGCGTTGATGAGGGCGATGCCCTCCTCGTAGGTGTCGACGCGCAGCACGCACAGCACCGGGCCGAAGATCTCCTCGCGGTAGGCGTCCGAGGTGACGGACACCCGGTCCAGCAGCGAGATGCCGATCCAGTGGCCGTCCTCGTGGCCGGGGACGGTGAAGCCGGTGCCGTCGAGGACGACCTCGGCGCCCTGGGCGGCGGCCCCGTTCACGTAGGAGGCGACCTTGTCGCGGTGGGCGGCGGTGATCAGCGGGCCCATCTCGGAGGCGGGGTCGTGGCCGGGGCCGATGGTGATCTTCTCGGCGCGCTCCTTGATCCGGGCGACGAGTTCGTCACCGATCGCGCCCACGGCGACGACCGCGGAGATGGCCATGCAGCGTTCGCCGGCAGAGCCGTAGGCGGCGGAGACGGCCGCGTCGGCGGCGGCGTCGAGGTCGGCGTCCGGCAGCACCAGCATGTGGTTCTTGGCGCCGCCGAGGGCCTGGACCCGCTTGCCGTGGGCGGTGGCGGTGGCGTGGACGTAGCGGGCGATGGGGGTGGAGCCGACGAAGGAGACGGCGGCCACGTCCGGGTGCTCCAGCAGCCGGTCCACGGCCACCTTGTCACCCTGGACGACGTTGAACACGCCGTCGGGCAGCCCGGCCTCGGCGGCGAGTTCGGCGATCCGCAGCGTGACCGAGGGGTCCTTCTCGGAGGGCTTGAGGACGAAGGTGTTGCCGCAGGCCACGGCGAGCGGGAACATCCACAGCGGCACCATGCCGGGGAAGTTGAACGGGGTGATGCCGACGACCACGCCGAGCGGCTGCCGGATCGAGGCCACGTCCACCCGGCCGGCGACCTCGGTGGAGAGTTCGCCCTTGAGCTGGGTGGTGATCCCGCAGGCGAGTTCGACGACCTCCATGCCCCGGGCGACCTCGCCGAGGGCGTCGGCGTGGACCTTGCCGTGCTCGGCGGTGATCAGTTCGGCGATCTCGTCGCGGTGGGCGTCGAGCAGGGCGCGGAACCGGAACAGGATCGCGGTGCGCCGGGAGAGCGAGGTCGTGCCCCAGGTGGCGAAGGCGTCCCGGGCCGCGGCGACCGCGGCGTCCACCTCGTCGACGGTGGCGAACGCGACCCGGGCGGTGACCTCACCGGTGGCGGGGTCGGTGACCGACCCGTGCGCGTCCGAGGTTCCTTCGACGGTCTTCCCGCCGATCCAGTGGTGGACGGTCTTGGTCATGTCGGGTGGCTCTCCCTCGCTCTGGTGTGCTCTCGCGGCCGGTCCGGGCGGGTGGGCACCGTCCGGTGCGCGCGTCGTGGCGGCCGTGGTGACGGACGGCCCGGATCACAGCGGACGGTGCCGGGTCGCGGCCCGCCGCTCGTACGCGATGCGGGCCGCGCGGGCGGCTGCCCGGGTCGCGGTGGCCGCCACGGGCACATCCCACCACGCCTGCGCGGGGGGCGCCCCCGACACAGTGTCGGGTGTTCGGGTCTCCGTGTAGACACATGTGGGGACGTCGGCGGCGCGGGCGGTGGCGAGGGCGGTGCGCAGTTCGGCGACGGTGGTGGCGCGCAGCACCCGCATGCCGAGGCTGGCCGCGTTGGCGGCGAGGTCCACGGGGAGCGGGTCGCCGGTGAAGGTGCCGTCGGCGGCGCGGTGGCGGTAGGCGGTGCCGAAGCCCTCCCCGCCGACGGTCTCGGAAAGTCCGCCGATGGAGGCGTAGCCGTGGTTCTGGAGGATCACCACCTTGATGGGCACGCCCTCCTGGACCGCCGTGACGAGTTCGGTGGGCAGCATCAGATAGGTGCCGTCGCCGACCAGCGCCCACACCGGCCGGTCCGGGGCGGCCAGGGCGACGCCGAGGGCGGCCGGGATCTCGTAGCCCATGCAGGAGTAGCCGTACTCCAGGTGGTACTGGTCGCGGGAGCGGGTCCGCCACAGCTTGTGCAGGTCGCCGGGGAGGGAGCCGGCGGCGTTGATGACGACGTCCTCGCCGGTGACCAGGGCGTCGAGCGCGCCGAGGACCTGGGTCTGGGTGGGGCGGGCGGTGGGATCGGGGGCGGCGTAGGCGGCGTCCACGCGCGCCTCCCAGTCGGCCTTGGCGCCGGCGTACTCGGCCGCGTACGCCGGGTCGGGGGCGTGGCGGCGGCCGGGGCCCGGGGCGTGGAGCGCCCGGGTGAGGGCCTCCAAGCCGGCGCGGGCGTCCGCGATCAGCGGCAGGCCGGCCATCTTGTGGCCGTCGTAGGGGGCGATGTTCAGGTTGAGGAAGCGGGCGGTGGGCGGGAAGAGGGTGCCGGAGGCGGTGGTGAAGTCGGTCCAGCGGGTGCCGACGCCGATCACCAGGTCCGCGGTGCGGGCCAGGGCGTCGGCGGTGGCCGTGCCGGTGTGTCCGATGCCGCCCACGTCGGCGGGGTGGTCCCAGGGCAGGGCTCCCTTGCCGGCCTGGGTGGCGGCGACGGGGGCGCCGGTCGCCTCGGCGAAGGCGCGCAGCGCGTCCTCGGCGCGGCTGTGCCGCACCCCGCCGCCGGCGACGACCAGGGGCCGGCGGGCGGCGCGGACCGCGGCGACGGCGGCGGCCAGTTCGACCGGGTCGGGCGCCGGGCGGCGCACCGTCCACACCCGCGGGCGGAAGAACTCCTCGGGCCAGGGGTACGCCTCGGCCTGCACGTCCTGCGGCAGCGCCAGGGTGACGGCCCCGGTGGCGACGGGGTCGGTGAGCACCCGCACGGCCTGGAGGGCCGCCGGGACCAGGGCCTCCGGGCGGGTGATCCGGTCGAAGTAGCGCGAGACCGGTCGCAGGCAGTCGTTGACGGACACGTCGCCCGCCCAGGGCACTTCGAGCTGTTGCAGGACGGGGTCGGCGGGGCGGGTGGCGAAGGTGTCGCCGGGCAGCAGCAGCACCGGCAGGTGGTTGACGGTGGCCAGGGCCGCACCGGTGACCAGGTTGGTGGCGCCGGGGCCGATGGAGGTGGTGACGGCGTGGGTGCGGAGCCGGCCGCACTGGCGGGCGTAGCCGACCGCCGCGTGCACCATCGCCTGTTCGTTGCGGCCCTGGTGGAACGGCATGGCCTCGGCCTGTTCCAGCAGCGCCTGGCCGATCCCGGCGACGTTGCCGTGCCCGAAGATTCCCCACACGGCGTCGACGAGCCGGTGGCGTTCGCCGTCGCGTTCGGTGTGCTGGGCGGTGAGGAAGCGGACGAGCGCCTGGGCGACGGTGAGCGTGGTGGTGCCGGTCATCGGTGCCTCGGGGGGGGCGGCGGGGCGGGAGTTCACCGGTAGCCCTGCGGGTGGTCGGGGTGGAAGCTGATCAGCCACTCCCGCCGGGGGCCGGCCATCACGTTCAGGTAGTACATCGGGTGGTCGGGGGCGGCGACCGACGGGCCGTGCCAGCCGTCGGGCACCAGCACCGCGTCCCCGCTGCGGACCTCGGCGAGCAGGTCGGTGCCGTCGTCCCGGGAGCGGGAGACCCGCTGGTACCCGAAGCCGGGCAGCCCGTCCCGGGAGGGCTGGCAGCGGAAGTAGTAGATCTCCTCCAGCTCGCTCTCCCGGCCCGGCAGCCGTTCGTCGTGCTTGTGCGGGGGGTACGAGGACCAGTTGCCGCCGGGGGTGACGACCTCCACCGCGATGAGCCGTTCGCAGTCGAAGGCGTCGACCGCGGCGAAGTTCCGGACCTCCCGGGCGGTCAGTCCGCTGCCGCGGGCTTCAACGGGGACCTCCGGTGCGGGGCCGTAGCGGGCGGGGAGCCGGCGTTCGCACTTCGCCCCCGCCAGGGCGAAGAGGCCGCCGGTGCCGGAGCTGATGCCGACGTAGGCGTCGCGGGGCACGTACGCGAAGTCGCTGACCCCCTCGAACACGTCCCGGCGGCCCACGAGCTCCATCACCCGGCGGTCCACCCGGACCGTGCAGCTGCCCTCCAGCGGGAGCACGATCCATTCGCTGTCCCCGGTGACCAGGGTGTGCGCGGTGTCCGGTTCCAGGCTCAGCACCCGCAGACCGGCGTAGGACCAGCCGGCGTGGCGCGGCTCGATCATGAGGTCGTAGGCGTCGCGCCGGGCGATTCCGTCGGGGAGGTGGTGGCGGCTGTTCTTCATGGGGTGCCCCTACCCATCCGACGGCCGTCGCTCCCGCGGGGCGGTCGGGAGCCGCCGGGTGCCGGGGGACGCCCGGCCCCTCGGCGGCCCGCGGACGCCCGGGGCGGGGTCACCGCACCTCGCCCGCGGTGAGCGCCGCCTCGATCTCCCCCGGTTCGGGCATCGCGGAGGAGCACTCCAGCCGGGAGGCGACGATCGCGCCGGCCGCGTTGGCGTACCGCAGGGTGCGTTCCCGTGCCCAGCCGGACAGCAGTCCGTGGCAGAGCGCACCGCCGAAGGCGTCGCCCGCGCCCAGCCCGTTGAGCACGGTGACGGGCAGCGGCGGCACCTCGACGCGTTCGCCGTCCGCGGCGAGCGCCAGCACCCCGGCGGGTCCCCGTTTCACCACGGCGAGCCGCACCCCGGCCGCGAGCAGCGCCTCGGCCGCCGCCCACGGGTCGCGTTCGCCGGTGGCCACCTCCACCTCGTCGAGGTTGCCGACCGCGACGGTGGCGTGCGCGAGGGCGCGGGCGTAGTGCGGGCGTGCGCGGGCCGGGTCGGTCCAGAACGTCGGTCGCCAGTCGAGGTCGAAGACGGTGACGGCGTCCGGCTGGGCGGCCCGGGCGCGGTGGGCGAGGGCGGCGAGGGTCGCGGTCCGGCTGGGCTCCTCGCTGAGTCCGGTCCCGGTGATCCAGAAGACCCGGGCGGCGGCGACCGCGTCGAGGTCCAGTTCGTGCGGGTGGATCACCAGGTCGGGGGCCTTGGGCCGGCGGTAGAAGAGGAGCGGGAAGTCGTCCGGCGGGAACACCTCGCAGAAGGTGACGGGGGTCTGGGCGCCCGCCACGGGGGTGACCCAGCGGTCGTCCACCCCGAACGCGCGCAGGGCGCGGTGCAGATAGCTGCCGAAGGCGTCCGGCCCGGTGCGGGTGATGACCGCGCTGGTGCGGCCGAGCCGGGCCGCCGCGACGGCGACGTTGGTCGCCGAGCCGCCGAGGAACTTGCCGAAGGTCGTCACTTCGGCGAGGGGCACTCCGGTCTGGAGCGGGTAGAGGTCGACGCCGATCCGCCCCATGGTGAGGACCTCGAACCGGGCCCCGGGCGCGGGGGCGTCCTCCTGCGGCGTGCGGTCCTGCGGGCCGGTCACCTGGGCGTCCCTTCCCCGGGGGCCTGCGCCGGTGGTGCGGTGCACGGGCGGTGCACCGGTGATCGTTCCGGCGTCGTGGGGTCCACGTCTAGTGCCCCCGCGGAACGCTGTCAACACATTGTCCGGACATTCGGACCAGTCCTTGACACCCTTCTCGACCGGCCGGAGGGTGATCCGCATGACGACTCCGGCCGGGCCCCGGCCCGCCCCGCCCGCCCGCATCCGCATCGGTTCGGCACCCGACTCCTGGGGCGTCTGGTTCGCCGAGGACCCCCGGCAGGTGCCCTGGCCCCGCTTCCTCGACGAGGTGGCCGCGGCCGGCTACGAGTGGATCGAGTTGGGCCCGTACGGCTACCTGCCCACCGACCCGGCGGTGCTCGCCGAGGAGACCGGGCGCCGGGGACTGCGGATCAGCGCCGGCACCGTCTTCGCCCCGCTGCACCACGGGGACGCCGCCTGGGAGCGCACCCGGGAGCGGGTCGCCGAGGTCGCCGAACTGGCCCGGGCGACGGGCGCGGAGCACCTGGTGGTCATCCCCTCCTTCTGGCGCGACGACCGGACCGGTGCGGTGCTGGAGGACCCGACGCTCACCGCGGCGCAGTGGCGCGCGCTGACCTCCCGGAGCGAGTGGCTGGGGCGCGAGGTGCGGGAGCGGTTCGGGCTGCGCCTGGTGGTCCATCCGCACGCCGACACCCACGTCGACACCGAGGAGAACGTCGTCCGCCTGCTCGACGGCACCGATCCGGAACTGGTCTCGCTGTGCCTGGACACCGGCCACTACGCCTACTGCGGGGGCGACGCCGTGCGGTTGATCGAGACCCACGGCGAGCGGATCGGCTATCTGCACCTCAAGCAGGTGGACCCGGCGGTCCTCGCCGGGGTGCGGGCCGAGGGCTTGCCGTTCGGGCCGGCCGTGGCCCGGGGCGTGATGTGCGAGCCGCCCGCGGGGGTGCCCGACCTCGGGCCGGTCCTGACGGCGGCCCGCGCGCTGGACGCGGACCTGTTCGCGGTCGTGGAGCAGGACATGTACCCCTGTGATCCGGACGCCCCGCTGCCCATCGCCCGGCGCACCCGGTCGTTCCTGCGGTCCTGCGGGGTGTGAGCCGGCGCGGGGCGGGGCGCGCCGGCCGCGCATGTCATGGATTCACACGACTTGCGTCACACCTTCCCCACAAGCCCGCGTATCGCCGCCCGCCCCGTCGCCCCGCGGACACAGGCTGGGTGACCGTCAGCGCGCCCGGCCCCACGGTGGCCCCCACCACCCCCGCGGCGCGGACGGAAGGCCCGACCGTGACCGACGCCACAGGCACCAACGGCACCACCGACACGACCCTCTGGTCGTACCAGCACATCGCCGCCCACATCCGCGTCCAACGCGCTACCGTCCGCTCGTACCGCAGGCACGGGCTGATGCCCCCGCCCGACGTGGTGCAGGACAGCACGCCCTACTGGTACGCGGACACTGTGCGGACCTGGGCCGCGATGCGCCCGCGCAACCGCCGGGGCGGATGACCACCCCACCCTTTGCTTTATACCCCCCAGGGGTATATCTTCGGTGGTGTCGGGGCGTCGGAAACGGACCCCGCCCCCGACTTCCCGCGCGCCGTCCGGCCGCGGCCCCGCACACCGAGCACGCCCGAGACACCCGAGGAGAACGCCATGAGCGCCCAGACCCAGGACTCCGTGACCACCGTCTACCAGGTGACGGGCATGACCTGCGGCCACTGCGAGGGCGCCGTCTCCACCGAGATCTCCGCACTCCCCGGAGTCAGCTCGGTGAAGGCGGTCGCCGCCACCGGCCTGGTCACCGTGGTCTCCACCGCCGACCTGGACGACGAGGCCGTGCGCGGCGCCGTCGACGAGGCGGGCTACGAACTCACCGGTCGCGCCTGACCGCCCGAGCCGGACGTCGGCCCCGCCCGAGCCGGGCGGGGCCGACGTCCGGCTCGTTCCGTTTCCGCCCCCCGGACCGGGCGTCCGGCGTCCCACGGAGCGAGAATCCCGGCCTCCCTCGCCAAAGCGAACCCGTTTCCGGGCGTTCGGCGCTACCGTAGGCCGCAGCGGCACGAGGGAGAGGCGCCCACCGTTGTCCCGCGGCCCACGAACGAAGTGTGGCCGAGGACATTCCGGTAACTATCCCCGAGGCCCTTCACAGACCCCACGCAACATCCTTACGCTTGAACCCCGATCGCCATATCGGGCTCTTGCGCAGGTAGATGGACATATGCAGGAGACATAGATCACAGTATTCCCGACGTAACCATCGTGGATGCTGTTGAGTCTAAGAAGGCGATGCCAGGAACGTCTTGGGGGGCGTTTCTGACATCGGGGATGTCTTGGGGGACGTCTCCGAAGTGCGTTGCCGGGGCACGTGCACCGGGGAGCTTTGAGCGGCCCTCCCGTACGTACGGGTCCCGGCAGATCGCAGTGCCGCCCGACCCCCAGCAGCAGGTGCTGCCCTTGAGCGCCCGGCCGGATCCCGTGGGGGGAATCCGCACCGGGACAAAGGAAGGCGTCCCGTTCGTCGGCCCGTGGGGGGACTGGCGGTGGGACGCCTTCCGCCTTTCTCGGCCCCGGACGCTCGCCCAGGGCACGGCGAACCTCGGTGCCCGCCCCCCGTAGGCCATCCGCGCGCCCGTACGCCTCCGCACGCCCCTCAGTGGCCGATTCCCGCGCCTCGTGCACCCCATGCGCCCCGACGGACCGTCCCGGCCCCGTACGCCCCGCACAGGCCCGTGGCCCGCACAGGCGCTCCCGGGCCTGTGGACCTCGACGGCGCGCCCCTCGACGGGCCCGGGAAACGCGATCGGGCACCGCACGCCTGCGATGCCCGATGGACCGTTCCCGTGGCGCGCCCCGCGCGCCACGGCCTCACCCTTCACGGACGCCGGGGAACACCGCCCCCCGGACCGGGCGGCGTCCCGTGCGTCCCGCGGTCGCGCACCGGCCGGAACCCTCCGGTGCGATTCCGCGCCGTTCGTCCCGGCCGAAGCCTTCCCCTTCCGGCCGGACGCTCAACGGCGTCCGCCGGTCAGCGGGACTCGACCGGCACGAAGTCGCGCTCGACGACCCCGGTGTAGATCTGCCGCGGACGGCCGATGCGGGAACCCGGCTCCTTGATCATCTCGTGCCACTGGGCGATCCAGCCGGGCAGTCGACCGAGCGCGAAGAGCACGGTGAACATCTCGGTCGGGAAGCCCATGGCCCGGTAGATCAGGCCGGTGTAGAAGTCGACGTTCGGGTAGAGCTTGCGCGAGACGAAGTAGTCGTCGGCCAGCGCGTGCTCCTCCAGCTTGAGGGCGATGTCCAGCAGCTCGTCGGACTTGCCGAGGGCGGAGAGGACGTCGTGCGCCGCCGCCTTGATGATCTTCGCCCGAGGGTCGAAGTTCTTGTAGACGCGGTGCCCGAAGCCCATGAGCTTCACGCCGTCTTCCTTGTTCTTCACCTTGCGGATGAAGGAGTCGACGTCACCGCCGGACGCCTGGATGCCCTCCAGCATCTCCAGCACGCTCTGGTTGGCGCCGCCGTGCAGCGGGCCCCACAGCGCGGAGATGCCGGCCGAGATCGAGGCGAACATGTTGGCCTGCGAGGAGCCCACCAGCCGGACGGTGGAGGTCGAACAGTTCTGCTCGTGGTCCGCGTGCAGGATGAGCAGCTTGTCCAGCGCCGCCACGACGACCGGGTCGGGCACGTACTCCTGCGCGGGCACCGAGAAGGTCATGCGCAGGAAGTTCTCGACGTAGCCGAGGTCGTTGCGCGGGTAGACGAACGGGTGGCCGATCGACTTCTTGTAGGCGTACGCCGCGATGGTGGGCAGCTTGGCCAGCAGCCGGATCGTGGACAGGTGCCGCTGCTGCTCGTCGAACGGGTTGTGGCTGTCCTGGTAGAACGTGGACAGTGCGCTGACCACGGACGAGAGCATCGCCATCGGGTGCGCGTCCCGCGGGAAGCCGTCGAAGAAGCGCTTGACGTCCTCGTGCAGCAGCGTGTGCTGGGTGATCTCGTTGCGGAAGACGTCGCCCTCGTCAACGGTCGGCAGTTCGCCGTTGATCAGCAGGTTCGCCACCTCCAGGAAGCTGGAGTGCTCGGCGAGCTGCTCGATCGGGTAACCGCGGTAGCGCAGGATGCCCTGCTCACCGTCGAGATAGGTGATCGCCGACTTGTACGCGGCCGTGTTGCCGTAGCCGCTGTCGAGCGTCACCAGGCCCGTCTGGGCGCGAAGCTTCCCGATGTCGAAGCCGGCGTCACCGACGGTACTGTCGATCACGGGGTAGGTGTACTCACCGTCACCGAACCGTACTACTACCGAGTTGTCGCGGTTTTCGAGTTTCTCGCTCACGTCTTCCCTCACCGACGTAGTGCCTCATCTTCGAGGTGCCCTGATGTGTCTCTACCATCCCCCAGGTGGCGCACCGGAGGGTGCACTGGGGGTCGAGCGCTGGGCTACTTGGCGGCACTGAGTGCCGCCAAGCCTGCCTATCCTGCCCCCTTCGCCCTGGTTCCGAAAGCCTCGTGTGACCTTTCCGACTCGTTTGATCGATCAAACCGACCCATGGGGGTCGGATCGGTCGGAACGTTCCCGGAGCCGGACCTCCCGGCCAGCCGGAAGTCCAGGGCGGTGCAGCGACGCCCCGCCGACACCGTGCGCACCGCCTGACCCAGGGCCTTGCGGGAGCCCACGAGGACGACGAGCTTCTTGGCGCGCGTCACCGCCGTGTAGAGCAGATTGCGTTGCAGCATCATCCACGCCCCCGTGGTGACGGGGATCACGACGGCTGGATATTCGCTCCCCTGCGAACGGTGGATGGTCACCGCGTAGGCGTGGGCGAGTTCGTCCAGTTCGTCGAAGTCGTACGGCACCTCCTCGTCCTCGTCCGTCACCACCGTCAGGCGCTGTTCGTCCAGGTCGAGCGAGGTGACCACGCCGACGGTGCCGTTGAAGACCCCGCTGGTGCCCTTCTCGTAGTTGTTGCGGACCTGGGTGACCTTGTCGCCGACCCGGAAGACCCGGCCGCCGAACCGCTTTTCCGGCAGGTCGGGACGGCCCGGGGTGATCGACTGCTGGAGGAGCGCGTTCAGGTTCCCCGCTCCGGCGGGGCCCCGGTGCATGGGCGCGAGCACCTGGACGTCCCGCCGCGGATCCAAACCGAATTTGGCCGGAATCCGTCGGGCGGCGACATCGACGGTGAGCCGGCCGGCCTCCTCGGTGTCCTCCTCCACGAAGAGGAAGAAGTCCGCCAGATCCCGGGTGACGGGCGGCAGACCGGAGTTGATCCGGTGCGCGTTGGTGACCACCCCGGACTCCTGGGCCTGCCGGAAGATCCTGGTCAGCCGCACGGCCGGAACCGGACCCCCGTCCGCGAGCAGGTCCCGCAGCACCTCGCCGGCGCCGACGCTGGGCAACTGGTCGACGTCCCCCACGAACAGCAGGTGCGCCCCCGGCGCCACCGCCTTGACCAGCTTGTTGGCCAACAACAGGTCCAACATCGACGCCTCGTCCACCACCACCAGGTCCGCGTCCAGCGGACGGTCCCGGTCGTAGGAGGCGTCGCCGCCCGGCTTCAGCTCCAGCAGCCGGTGCACCGTCGACGCCTCCGCCCCGGTCAGCTCGGCCAGCCGCTTGGCGGCCCGGCCGGTGGGCGCGGCCAACACCACCTTCGCCCGCTTGGCCCGGGCCAGCTCAACGATCGACCGCACGGTGAAGGACTTCCCGCAGCCCGGGCCGCCGGTGAGGACGGCCACCTTGCGGGTGAGCGCCAGGCGGACGGCCTGCTCCTGCTCCGGCGCCAACTCGGCGCCGGTCCGCTTCGCGAGCCAGGCCAGCGCCTTCTCCCACACCACGTCCTGGAACACCGGCATCCGGTCCTCCTCGGTGTGCAGCAGCCTCAGCACCTGGCCGGACAGGGACAGCTCGGCCCGGTGGAACGGCACCAGGTACACCGCCGTCACCTCCTCGCCCTCGGCGCCGGGGACCCGCTCGCGCACCACGCCCTCCTCCTGGGCGGCGAGTTGGTCCAGGCACTCGATGACCAGACCGGTGTCCACCTGGAGCAGCTTCACCGCATCGGCTATCAGCCGCTCCTCGGGCAGGAAGCAGTGCCCCTGGTCGGTCGACTGGGACAGGGCGTGCTGGAGCCCCGCCTTGACCCGCTCGGGACTGTCGTGCGGGATGCCGACCGACTGGGCGATGCGGTCGGCGGTGAGGAAGCCGATGCCCCAGACGTCGGCGGCCAGCCGGTAGGGCTGGTCCTTGACGACGGCGATCGACTCGTCGCCGTACTTCTTGTAGATGCGCACCGCGATGGACGTGGACACCTCGACGGTCTGGAGGAAGAGCATGACCTCCTTGATCGCCTTCTGCTCCTCCCAGGCCGCGGCGATCTTCCCGGTGCGCTTGGGGCCCAGCCCCGGCACCTCGACCAGCCGCTTGGGCTCCTCCTCGATGATCCGCAGGGTGTCCACCCCGAAGTGCCGGGTGATCCGGTCGGCGAACACCGGGCCGATGCCCTTGACCAACCCGGAACCCAGGTAGCGGCGGATGCCCTGCACCGTGGCGGGCAGCACGGTCGTGTAGTCGTCGACGTGGAACTGCTTGCCGTACTGCGGATGGGAACCCCACCGCCCCCGCATCCGCAGGGACTCCCCGACCTGCGCCCCGAGCAACGCGCCCACCACCGTGAGGAGGTCTCCGGCGCCGCGGCCGGTGTCCACCCGGGCGACGGTGTAGCCGTTCTCCTCGTTGGCGTACGTGATCCGTTCGAGGACCCCCTCGACCTCCGCAGGATTCGCCATGCCCCGACGCTACACGCGCCGGGTGACACCCCGGGCCCGCTCGACGTCCGGCCCGAACGCACCGCCGTCTGCCGGGGCACGCGCCCTGCGCGCCCCGGCGGGCGGTCGCTCAGGGAGCGGCGTGCGCGAGGTAGCGGGCCACCGTCTCGGTCAGCAGCTCCCGGCCGTCCCGCTGCCACAGCACGTCGCTGAACAACTCGACCTCCACCGGCCCCGGGTACCCGGCGGCATCCACCCGGGCGTGCCAACCCCGCAGGTCGATCACCCCGTCCCCGAGCTGGCCGCGCCCGTTGAGCACCCCCTCGGGCAGCGGGGTGACCCAGTCGGCGAGCTGGAAGGCGTGCACCCGGCCGGCCCGGGCGGCCCGGTCCAGCTGTGCGGGGGCGTGGTCGTCCCACCACACGTGGTAGGTGTCCACGCAGACGCCCACCCGGTCGGCGGGGAACGCCTCGGCCAGGTCGAGGGCCTGCTCCAGGGTGGAGACCGCACAGCGGTCCGAGGCGAACATGGGGTGCAGCGGCTCGATCGCCAACCGCACCCCGTGCTCGGCGGCGTACGGGGCGAGGACCTCCAGCGCGTCGGCGATCCGTCCGCGCGCCGACCGCAGGTCACGGTCCTCGGGCGGCAGCCCGCCGCAGACCAGGACCAGGGTGTCGGTGCCCAGTTCGGCGGCCTCCCGGACGGCGGCCCGGTTGTCCTCCAGGGCCGCGGCCCGGTCGGCCGCGCCGGTCGCGGTGAGGAACCCGCCGCGGCACAGGGTGCTCACGCCCAGCCCGGCCTCGCGCACCAGCCGGGCGGCGGCCCCGACCCCGTACTCCCGCACCGGCTCCCGCCACAGGCCCACCCAGTCCACCCCGGCCAGGGCGCAGGCGTCGACCAGTTCGGGCAGCGTCAGCCCCTTGACGGTCATCTGGTTGATGCTCAGCCGGGAGAGTTCCGCGCCCCGCGGCGCCGGGGCGGTCACTGCGCGACCCCGTGCAGCGCGAGCAGGGAGCGCATCCGGTGGGCGGCGAGCGCCGGATCGGGGAAGAGACCGAGCCCGTCCGCGAGTTCGTAGGCGCGTGCCAGGTGCGGCAGCGACCGCGCCGACTGGAGCCCGCCGACCATGGTGAAGTGCGCCTGGTGCCCGGCGAGCCAGGCCAGGAACACCACACCGGTCTTGTAGTAGCGCGTCGGCGCCCCGAACAGGTGCCGGGCCAGCGGCACGGTCGGGTCCAGCAGTTCCCGGAACTCCGCCGTTCCCGCCGCCCCGCCCGCGTCCAGCCGGCTCAGGGCCCGGGCCGCGAGGGGTGCCAGCGGGTCGAGGACGCCCAGCAGCGCGTCGCTGGCGTGCCGCCCGTCGCCCGCGATCAGCTCCGGGTAGTGGAAGTCGTCGCCCGTGTAGCAGCGCACGCCGGCGGGCAGCCGGCGGCGCAGGTCGACCTCGCGGTCGGCGTCCAGCAGGGAGATCTTGACGCCGTCGACCTTCTCGGGATGGGCCGCGATCACGTCGAGGAGGGTGTCCGTCGCCGCGTCCAGGTCCGTCGACCCCCAGTAGCCCTCCAGGGCCGGGTCGAACATGGGGCCGAGCCAGTGCAGGACCACCGGACGGGCGGCCTGGCGCAGGAGTTCCCCGTAGACGCTGCGGTAGTCGTCGGGCCCGGACGCGGCGGCGGCGAGCGCCCGGGAGGCCATCAGCACCGCGCCGGCGCCCGCCTCCTCGACCACCGCCAACTGCTCCTCGTAGGCCGTGCGGACCTCGGCGAGCGTGGCGACCCCGGTGAGCTGGTCCGTGCCGGCGCCGCAGACGATGCGGCCCCCGGCGGCCCGGGCCTCGGCCGCGGAGCGGCGGATCAGCTCGGCCGCACCGGTCCAGTCGAGGCCCATGCCCCGCTGGGCGGTGTCCATGGCCTCGGCGACGCCCAGGCCGTGCGCCCACAGGTGGCGGCGGAAGGCGAGGGTCGCGTCCCAGTCGACGGCGGCCGGCCCGGCCCCGTCGCCGGCCTCGGCCGCGAGCGGATCGGCGACCACGTGCGCCGCGGCGAACACCACCCGGGAGGCGAAGGGGCCGTGGCCCCCGGCGGGCGGGGCGCCGACGGTGCTCGGCAGGTGGGTGCGCAGGGTCCCGTCCGCGGCGGGCAGGCGCAGCGTCACAGCGACAGCTCCGGAACGTCGAGGCGACGGCCCTCGGCGGCCGACCGCAGTCCCAGTTCGGCGAGCTGCACCCCGCGGGCGCCCGCGACGAGGTCCCAGGCGTACGGGGCGTCCTGGTAGACGTGGCGCAGGAAGAGTTCCCACTGCGCCTTGAAGCCGTTGTCGAACTCCTCGTTGTCGGGGACCTCCTGCCAGTCCTCGCGGAAGGCGTGGCCGACCGGCAGGTCCGGGTTCCACACCGGCTTGGGGGTCACCGCGCGGTGCTGCACCCGGCAGCCGCGCAGTCCGGCCACGGCCGATCCCTCGGTGCCGTCGACCTGGAACTCCACGAGTTCGTCGCGGTGCACCCGGACCGTCCAGGAGGAGTTGATCTGCGCGACCACGCCGCCGTCGAGTTCGAAGACGCCGTAGGCGGCGTCGTCGGCGGTCGCCACGTACCGCTCGCCCCGTTCGTCCCAGCGCTCGGGGACGTGGGTCGCGGTCAGCGCCTGCACGGAGCGCACCCGCCCGAACAGTTCGTGCAGCACGTACTCCCAGTGCGGGAACATGTCCAGGACGATGCCGCCGCCGTCCTCGGCGCGGTAGTTCCACGAGGGACGCTGCGCGGGCTGCCCGTCGCCCTCGAAGACCCAGTAGCCGAACTCGCCGCGGACCGACAGGATCCGGCCGAAGAAACCGCCTTCCACCAGCCGGGCGAGCTTGCGCAGTCCGGGCAGAAAGAGCTTGTCCTGGACGACGCCGTGCTTGATGCCGGCGGCCTGCGCGAGCCGGGCGAGTTCCAGCGCCTCGTCGAGGCCGGGGGCGGTCGGCTTCTCGGTGTAGACGTGCTTGCCGGCGGCGATGGCCCGCTTCAGCGCGGGCACCCGGGCCGAGGTGACCTGGGCGTCGAAGTAGATGTCGACGGAGTCGTCCGCGAGCACCGCGTCCAGGTCGGTCGAGGTGTTCTCCGGGTCCAGACCGTGTTCCCTGGCCAGGGCGCGCAGCGCGGATTCCCGGCGGCCGACGAGCACCGGTTCCGGCCACAGCACGGTGCCGTCGCCGAGGTCGACCCCGCCCTGGGCGCGGATGGCCATGATCGAACGGACCAGGTGCTGCCGGTGGCCCATGCGACCGGTCACGCCGTTCATCGCGATGCGTACTTTCCTGACGGTCATCGGTGTCCTCCCATGCCCCTCACGGGCCGCGTGCGGCTGCTCACAGAAGGGAACAGTAAGCGCTTTCTATCTGCATGTCACCCATCCGGTCGCACCGCATGCCGATCGGGCCCCCCGGGGTGGCCGCGGGGTGAGGGGTTCCGCACCCCCGCTCCCGCGGGTTCGCCGGCCGGCCGACGGGCGGGCCGCGTCCCGGCTAGGGTCCGGATGGCGGATGGGTACCTCCGGGACGCGCCCCGAACGACCGGGGCGGCCCCGCCCGCGCGCGGCGCAGGCGCCGGCGCGCACCGGAGGCACCGACCGGAGGACGGACCGGAGGACGACGAGATGACGGCGACACTGGCTGACGTGGCGGCCCGGGCGAAGGTCTCCCCCGCCACCGTCTCGCGGGTGCTGAACGGCAACTACCCCGTGGCGGCCACCACCCGGGAGCGGGTGCTGCGGGCCGTGCAGGAACTCGACTACGTCCTCAACGGCCCGGCGAGCGCGCTCGCCGCCGCCACCTCCGACCTGGTGGGCATCCTCGTCAACGACATCGCCGACCCGTTCTTCGGCATCATCGCCTCCGCCGTGCAGTCCGAGATCACCGGCCCGGGGGGCCGAGCCGGCGGGGAGCGGCTCGCCGTGGTGTGCAACACGGGGGGCTCACCGGAACGCGAACTCACCTACCTCACCCTGCTCCAACGGCAGCGCGCCGCGGCCGTGGTCCTCACCGGCGGCACGGTGGACTGCCCCGAGCACGCCGAGGCGCTCGGCGCCAAACTGCGGCGGCTCGCCGGGGCCGGCACCCGGGTGGTGCTGTGCGGCCGGCCGCCCGTGCCCGACACCGACGCGGTGGCACTGGCCTTCGACAACGTCGGCGGCGGGCGACTGCTGGCCGAGCACCTGCGGTCCCTCGGGCACCGCCGGATCGGTTACGTCGCGGGGCCGGCGGGGCGGACCACCACCCAGGAGCGGTTGGCCGGCCACCGGGCGGGGCTCGGCGCGGCGCCCGGCGGCGACGGACCGGCACCGGACGAGCGGCTGGTGGTGCACGGCGTGTACGACCGGCAGAGCGGCTACGACGGGGCGGTGGAACTCCTGCGCCGGGAACCGGAGCTGACGGCCCTCGTCGCCGCCAACGACACCGTCGCGCTGGGCGCCTGCGCCGCCCTGCGCGACCAGGGCTTGCGCATCCCGCAGGACGTGTCGGTGGCCGGCTTCGACGACCTCCCGTTCAGCGTGGACGCGATGCCGGCCCTGACGACGGTGCGCCTGCCGCTGGCCGAAGCCGGGGCGCGGGCGGGGCGGATCGCCATGGGCCGGGAGGAGCCGCCGCCCGGGGGCATCGCCCGGGTGCGGGGGGAACTGATGGTCCGGGGGTCCACGGCGGTGGCCCGGTAGCCGCAGGTCCCCCGCGTTCCGGCAGCCCTTCCCGCCCGGTCCGGCCGGCCCTTCCCGCTCGGTCCGGCCGGCCCTTCCGCCGTGGCCCGGCGGGGTCCGCGGCCAGCCCGGCTCCGGGCGGGTGCAAGGGGTGGAGATCCCCCCGTCTCACCTGTGCGGGTGAGGAGATGACACCGCTTCCAGGAGTTGTCCACAGCTCCGGCCGCCCCGTTGTCCACAGGGGTTGCGCCCTGTGCGGCGCTCGCCGGATTCTGGATTCCAGTCGAGCGATCCGGAGCGAGGAGTCGGACATGCCGCCGCACACCCCGTCACGTCAACGGTGCCCTTCCCCGCACGAACGGGCATCGGGCCTGCCACGTCATGTCTGCCGTGCACGTCGTGCACATCCGGCGTGCTCGGTGCGCCCGGTGCGCCTTCCCCTGCACCGGCGGGCCGCGCGGGCCGCCCCCGGGCCCGGCCCTCCCTCCGGACGGCACCCGCCGGGGTGGCCTCCGATGCCGAGGGTAGGGTCGCCGCCATGAAACTGGCCTTCTCCACGCTCGGTGTGCCGGGCCTGCCGATCCCCGAGGTCATCGCGCTGGCCACCGCGCACGGATACCAGGGGGTCGAGCTCCGCACCCACCCCGAGGAGCCCGTGCACCTGGAGTTGACTTCCCGTCAGCGACAGGCGGTGGCCGGTGCGTTCGCCGAGGCGGGCGTGACGGTCCTGGGCATCGCCGGGTACGCGCGGGTGGCGGCCCCGGGGGACGACGGTCCCGTGCTGGAGGAGCTGCGGGCCCTGTTGGAGTTGGCCGGCGATCTCGGCGCCCCCTTCGTCCGGGTCTTCCCCGGGGCGGGCGCCACCGCATCCGCCGCCGACACCGAGGCGGCCGAGGAAGCGGCGGTCCGCCGACTGGCCGCAGCCACCGGCCCGGCCGACGACCGGGGGGTCCGACTGCTGCTGGAGACCCATGACTCGCACCGCACGGGCCGGGCCGCCGGGCGCATCGCCGAACGGGTCGGGCATCCCCGGGTGGGCGTGCTGTGGGACGTCCTGCATCCCTGGCTGGCCGGGGAGCAGCCCGCCGCGACCCGGGCGGCGCTGGGACCGCACCTCGGATACGTGCAGGTGAAGGACGTGGTGTCGGCCGAGGACACCACACCGGTGGGCCTCGGTGCCGGCGCCCTGCCGCTGGCCGCCTGCCTGGCACGGCTCGGCGGCACGGACCGGGACGGTTGGCTCTGCTGGGAGTACGAGAAGAGGTGGTACGAGCGGGCGGCACCGCTCGGACGGTTGCTCGGACCCGGCCGGGAGCACCTGCTACGGCTGCTGGCCGACACCGCCGGGTAGTGCACGGGCGACCGCCGTGTCCCTTGGGACGTCCTCCCCGAGGGTCGGGGAGGACGGGGGGACCGCCCCGTCCGGGTCCCGTCCGGGGGCAGCGGGTCGCCGTCCGGGGGTGAAGGAGGTCACCGCCACGCCGGCCACCAGCAGGACGGCGGCGCACCAGCGGAGGGCGCTGACGGTCTCGCCGAGGAGGAGGGCGGCCGCGGACATCCCGAACACGGGGACGAGGAGGGTGAAGGGCGCCACCGTGGAGGCGGGGTACCGGCGCAACAGCCAACCCCAGGCTCCGAAGCCGAAGTTGGTGCTGACCCAGGCGATGAAGACGATCACTCCGACCCCGGCCCAGTCCAGTGAGCGCAGGGCCTCGAAGCCGACCGAGGGGCCTTCGAAGAGGAGGGAGAGCAGGTACAGGGGCAGTACGGGGACGAGGCTGACCCAGACGATGAAGTTGAGGGCGTCCGGCGGCGCGGCCTTGCGGGTGAGGACGTTGGAGACGCCCCACCCCGCGGCGGCGGCGACCACCAGGGTGAAGCCGAGCAGGGGCCCAGAGGTGCCCTCGTCGACGGCCGCGACGACCACCCCCACCAACGCCACGGCCATGCCGGCGATGCGCAGCGGCCCCGGGCGTTCGCCCAGGACGACGGCGGCGAAGACCACGGTGAAGACCGCCTGCACTTGAAGGACCAGGGAGGTCAGTCCGGCCGGCATGCCCTGGTGCATGCCCAGGAACACCAGCCCGAACTTCATGACGCCCAGGGTCACCCCCACAGCGATGATCCACTTCCAGGCCACCTTGGGGCGCCCCACCAGGAAGACGGCGGGTACGGCGGCCACGAGGAAGCGGAGCGCGGCGAAGAGCAGCGGAGGGAACTGTGAGAGGCCGAAGTCGATGACGACGAAGTTGACGCCCCACAGGGCGGCCACGAGGACGGCGAGACCGAGGTGCGCGAGTCGCATGTGACGAGGATCAGGGGCAACGACTGTGAAGCACTAGCGATGATTCCTGCATGCTTGGATTAAGCATTGCTAAATCCAAAGCCTTCTCGACCGACCGTTCCCACGACGAACGGACCTGGACCGCGCCGGGCGGGACCGCTCGGTGGAGAACGAAACAGCAGGTCAACACGCTACCGGCCGGCCCCCAGCAGCCACTCGTCGGAGCCGGTCGACCGACGGGCGCACCAACGTCCGGCGGCGGACCCACGGGACCCGGAGCGGACGGAACGCATCCGAACCGTTGACACGAAGGAGGCGGACGTCGAAGTGCTCGATCTTCAGAGGCTGCGGGCCCTCTACGCGGTGTCCGTGCACGGGAGCGTCCAGGCGGCGGCGATGTCGCTGGGCTTCACCGCCTCGGCGGTGTCCCAGCAGATAGCAAAGTTGGAGCGGGAGACCCGCACCGTGCTGCTGGAGCGGCACGGCCGGGGGGTGCAGCTCACCGAGGAGGCCCACCGCCTGGCCGCGGCGGCCCGGGAACTACTGGCCCTCGTGGAACGCACCGAAACCGACCTGGAGGAACGCAAGGGAACGCCGTCGGGAAGGCTCTCCGTCGCCGCGTTCGCGTCGGCCGCCCGTGGACTGATGCCCGGCGTCCTCGCGGAGCTGGCCGACCGGCACCCCGAGCTCGACGCCCGACTGTCCGAGGTGGACCCGCACGAGTCGGTGGACATGGTGGCGAAGGGAGTGGTGGACATGGCGATAGCGCACGACTGGGACATCTCCCCGCTGCCCGTGCCGTCCGGAGTGGAGCAGACCCGGATCGGGGACGACCTCTGCGACCTGGTGGTGCCGAGGGGACACCGCTTCGCCCGGCGCGCAACGGTGCGCCGCGAGGAGTTCGAGGGGGAACGCTGGGTCTGCCAGCCTCCGGGGCGGGTGTGCCACGACTGGCTGATGCGGACCCTGCGCACCGCCGGCATCGAACCGGACGTGGCCCACTACGCCGACGAGAACCCGACCCTGGTCGCCCTGGTCGAGGCCGGCCTCGGCATCGCGCTCATACCCCGCCTCGGCCGGGGGCCGCTCCCCGACGCCGTGACGGCCGTCCGGCTGGACCCCGTCCCGGTGCGCCACCTGTACGCCGTGTGGCGCACGGGCGCGGCCCGGCGCCCCGCCGTCACCGAGACGGTGCGCACCCTGCGCACGCACTGGCCGCGCGCCGCGCAGGGCAGCGCGCGGACCTGCGACGACGGCGCCTGAGCACCACCGAAGGGGGCGGGGGGAGGGAGGGGGCGGGGGGGGGGAGGGCCCCCAGAAGAAGGCGAACGCCCTGCACGCCCCACCGCAGCAAGCAGCACAGCAAGCAACAACAACGACAACGGTCCGAGAGGCCAGCCGGCGGTCGGTTCCCGTGTGGCTGCTCCCGCCCTGACCTCGGGTGGTGATGCCCAGGAGCCGCGAGAGGCTTCGGCTCACCCGGTCCCCTCCGACCGAGCGGCATCGGATGCTCCGGTGGGGCCGCCCGTGTGCGGACGCGCGCACCCCCGTCCGCCATGCCTCCCGCTGGAATACGGCACCGCGGACTACGGTCACACCATCCGAAATTCGCACCGTCCGGACAGGTGCGGAGGGGCGTGCTGCCACGTGTTCGCGCCCCTGAGCCGCCCTGGAGCCCGGGGAACCGCCTCGGAAGGAGCCCCTGTGCCCCACCCGACCCCGCACCCCACGCCCGAGCCCACGCCCACCCCCGTCCCACTGGCACCAGCACCAGCACCAGCGGAGCCCGCGCCCCCGCCCGCCCGCCGCGGGGTCCTCGCGGCCACCGTCGTCGCACCCCTGGCCCTGACGACGGCCCTCGCCGCCGCGCCCACCGCCCGGGCCGCCGCCGCACGACGGGGCTCCGCACGCACCGCCCCCGGTGCCGGCCCGGACGCCGATCCGGAGGCCGGGCGGCGGACCGCGACGGGCGAGCAGCACCTCCGGCGCCTCCTGTCCCGCATGTCGTTGGAGGAGAAGGTCGGGCAGCTCTTCGTGATGCGGGTGTACGGGCACTCCGCGACCGACCCCGAACCGGAGCACGTCGCGGCCAATCTGCGCGAGATCGGGGTGCGCACGGCAGCCGAGTTGGTGGCGAAGTACCACGTCGGCGGGGTCGTCTACTTCACCTGGGCGGGCAACACCCGCAGCCCGGGGCAGATCGCCGCGTTGTCGAACGGCATCCAGCGGGCGGCGCTCGCCCGGGACAACCCCGTCCCGGTGCTGATCGCGACCGACCAGGAGCACGGCGCGGTCTGCCGGGTCGGCCGGCCGGCGACCCTGTTCCCGGGGGCGATGGCCGTGGGGGCCGGCGGTTCGGCGAGCGATGCCTGGGAGCTGGGGCGGGTCGCGGGGACCGAGTTGGCCGCGCTGGGCATCCGGCAGAACTACTCCCCCGTCGCCGATGTGAACGTGGATCCGGCGAACCCGGTGATCGGGGTGCGGTCCTTCGGCAGCGATCCGCAGGCGGTGGCGGCGCTGGTGGCCGCCGAGGTCCGCGGGTACCGGAGTGCCGGGGTGGTGGCCACGGCGAAGCACTTCCCCGGCCACGGGGACACCCGGGTCGACAGCCACACCGGGCTGCCCGCCATCGACCACTCGCGGACGGAGTGGGAGCGGCTCGACGCTCCCCCGTTCCGCGCGGCGATCCGGGCCGGTGTCGGTGCGGTGATGACGGCGCACATCCAGTTCCCGGCGCTGGACCCGTCCGGTGAGCCGGCGACGCTGTCCCGCCCCGTCCTGACCGGCATCCTCCGCGAGGAGTTGGGGTTCGACGGGGTGGTCGTCACGGACTCCTTGGTGATGGAGGGGGTGCGCGAGACCTACGGCGACGACCGGGTGCCGGTGCTGGCGCTGTTGGCGGGGGCGGACCAGTTGCTGAATCCGCCGGACCTGGGACTCGCCTTCGGGGCGGTGCTCGGGGCGGTGCGCGGCGGGGAGGTCTCCGAGGAGCGGTTGGACGCCTCGGTCCTGCGGGTGTTGCGGCTGAAGGAACGCAGTGGTCTGTTCCGTGCGCCGTTCGCCTCGGGGCCGCGGGACGTGGCCCGGACGGTCGGTGCCCGGGAGCACCGGGCCGCGGCCGACCGCTTGGCCGAGCGCGGGGTGACCCTGTTGGCCGATCCGGGGCGGTCGTTGCCCCTCTCCCCGGGGGCGGGACGTGACCTGTTGGTCGTGGGCGCGGATCCGGCGTCCCCGTCCGGGACGACCGGTCCGCCGACGGAGGTGTTGGCGGGGGCGCTGGCCCGGTGGGGGTTCGGCACCACGGTCCTGTCGACGGGGACGGCGCCTTCGGCGGGGCGGATCGCCGAGGCGGTGGCGGCGGCAGGGGCGGCGGACGCGGTGGTGGTGACGACGTACAACGTGGCGGGGTCCGCCCCGCAGCGTCTGCTGGTGGAGCGGTTGGCGGCAGTGGGGGTGCCGGTGGTGGCGGTGGCCCTGCGCGATCCGTACGACGTGGCGTGGCTGGACGGGGCGGTGGCGGTGTTGGCCGTGTACTCCTGGGGCGAGGCGGAGTTGCGGGCCGCGGCGAAGGTGGTGGCGGGGGCGGCCCGGCCGCGGGGGCGGTTGCCGGTGCCGGTCCTGCACGCGGGTGATCCGGGGCGGATGCTGTTCCCGGTGGGGCACGGGCTGACGTACGACTGAGGTGCGGCCGGCCTGCGGGTCCGCAGGTGGCGCAGGGCCGTCCCGGGTTCGGGACGGCCCTGCGCGGAACGGGGTGGGTGGGGGTTACGGCCGCAGGGTGGGCTGCTGGAGGGTGCCCGCGCGGTCGAGCTTGCGGTCGTAGGGGGCGAGCGGGGCGACCTCGTGGTCGGGGGCCTTGGCCGCCGCGGTGGCCGCGGTGCCGAGGCCGGCCCAGCTCAGGATGCGTTCGGTGGCCTTGGCCCGCTCGTGTTCGACGAGGCCGGCGACGTTGGCGCCGTGGTTGGCGCCGGGGGCGGTGAAGACGTAGGAGTCGCGGGCGCCCTTGCCGAGGCGGAAGGGTTCGGCGCTCCAGGGGTCGTTCTCGCCGTTGACGTAGAGCATGCGGGTGGCGTGGTGCCGGACCCAGCGGTCGACGTCGCGCATGGCGTGCTTGTCGAAGCTCATGGGGATGGAAGCGGGGACGAAGTTGCGGGGCGGCTGGTAGCCGTAGCGGGAGAGGTCGCCGAGCCAGGGCTGACGGACCGTGGGACCGCCCAGCTCGGTGCCGGCCTGGTAGTAGTACGGCGTGTACGGGGCGAGGCCCTGGTCGGTGTAGGCGGACCAGCCGACGATCGCGTTGACGTAGTCGAAGAGTTGCTGGTCGGTGCTGGTGGCGGCGGCCGGGACGGTGGCGCAGTCGGCTTCGTCCTGGTACTGCCAGAAGCCCCACACCAGGTCGAGGACGACGGCTTCGAACGCCTTGTCGATGGTGCCGGTGGTGGTGAAGGTGCCGCCTTCGGCGGCGGCCAGGGCGGCGTACTTCTCGGTGAGCGCCTCGCGCCGGACGAGGGCCTCGCGTTGGACGGCGCCGAGCGCGGCGCGGCACTCGGGGGTGCCGACGTTGGCGAGGAAGCGGTCGTAGCGGGAGTCCTCGCGGTTGTCGACGTCGTTGGGGGCGACGTAGGCCACGACGCCGTCCATGTCACGCGGGTAGAAGCGCTCGTAGTAGGTGGCGGTCATGCCGCCCTTGGAGCCGCCGGTGGCGATCCAGTTCTTGGCGTAGATCGGCTTGAGGGCCTTGAAGATCCGGTGCTGGTCGCTGGCGGCCTGCCAGATGTTCAGCTTGGACCAGTCGGCGGGGGCCGGGCGGGACGGCGTGAAGAAGCGGTACTCCATGGAGACCTGGTTGCCGTCGATGATGCGGGTGGGTTCGCTGCGGCCCGCGTTGGTGGACACGTTGTAGCCGCTGGTGTGGAACACGGTGGGCCGGTCGGTGTCCTTGTGCAGCACGGTGATGCGCTGTGGGAACGTGCCCTTGGCGGGTCGCCGGTGGTCGACCGGCTGGGTGAAGTTGAGGACGAAGTACCGGTATCCGGTGACCTGTCGTTCCTGGACGAGGCTCATGCCCGGAATCGCGAGGAGCCGGTCCTTGATGTCGGCCGGTTCGGTCCGGGTCGCGGCGGTGGCCGCTCCTGCCGTGCTGACGGTGCTTATGAGCACCACGAACGACAGCAGCCATCTGAGCGCCTTGGTCATGCGTTCTCCCCTTGGGTCTGCTGATGCCTGCGCGAACCTAGCGGAGCGCCGCCCGGTGCACTAGTACCTCCGGCGGACGGTCGGCCACGTCGTCCGGATGAGGGGACGTCAGCTCGGGGGGATTGCGGCGAATGCGTCCGGTGTGCCCCCGGGAGGAGACGGGTACGGGCCGGGGGCCGGCTCCGCGGGGCCGGTCCGGGGATCGGTCGGGTCCGGGGATCGGGTCGGGGGATCGGGTCGGGGGATCGGGTCGGGGGATCGGCAACGCCTCGACCACGGCTCCTTCCGCAAGGGTTCGGCCTTCCGTCGGACGACACCGCTGGCCCCCCATCCCGTGACCGAGGCCGCCGAGCGGGAGGTCACCCCGGCCGTCGAACGGCTGCGGCGGCACTCCTGCCTCCGCCGGACCGGTCCCGCACCGGCTCCCCAGCTGGGCGTCGGCGGCATCCACGTGTGGACGTTCGCGCAGGTCGGCGGCGGTGCGCGGGTGAGTACCGAGGAGACCCGCACCAACCCTCGGGGAGAAGCGAACGTCCCCCTGGCGACCGAGGTCCTGCCGAGGACCGGACGTCTGGCCACGCGAACCGAAGTCCGCGGCGGGGGCCCGTAGCCGAGGGGACCCCGTCGAAGGGGAACCCTTCACGCCGCTTCCCGGTCGAAGGGACCGGGGGCGACTCGCCCTACGGTCCGCGGAGTGATAGCTGTGTTCTCCTCGGTGCCCATCGGGCCCGATGCAGACGGGAGGGGACGGAGTTGACGACTGCTACGGACGGGGCGGGGTCAACGGCCGCGCGACTACGGGCGATCGGCGACGAGTTGTCGGACCGCTTCTACGAACGGGACGCCGTGGCACGGGCCTTGGTGGTGACGCTGTTGGCCGGGAAGCACTCCCTGCTGCTCGGCCCGCCCGGCACGGCCAAGTCCGAGCTGGCCCGGGAGCTCACCTCCCGGGTCGAGGGCGCCTCCTACTGGGAGATCCTGCTGTCCAAGTTCACCGCGCCGACCCGCATGTTCGGACCCATCGACGTGGCCGCGCTGGCCCGCGGGGAGTACCGGCAGGTGTACGACGGCCGGGCCACGACCGCGCACATCGCCTTCATCGACGAGATCTTCAAGTGTTCCACCGCCGCGCTGAACGAGACCCTGGGCTACCTCAACGAGCGGATCTACCACCCGGAGAACGGCGGCGAGCCGATCCACTGCCCGCTGCTCGGTGCGATCACCGCGAGCAACGAGCTGCCCACTGGGGAGGATTCGGCCGCGATCTACGACCGGTTGCTGGTGCGGATCGAGGTCGGCTATCTGACGGACCCCTCCAACTTCGCTGCACTGGTGCGCTCCGCCGTGCACCGTGCGACGCCCCCGCGGCGGACCACCGTCGACCTGGCGTCCCTGCAACACGCGGTGACCGAGGAGGTTCCGGCGGTGGCGGTCCCGGAGGGGATCGTCGACGCGATGTGCACCCTGCGGGCCGCCCTGCGGCACCGCAACCTCATCGCCTCGGACCGCCGCTGGCGCCAGGCGGTGCGTCTGCTCCAGGCGTCCGCGTACCTCGACGGGCGGCCGGAGGTCGTCGAGGCCGACCTGTCCCTGCTGACCCATGTGCTGTGGAGCGTCCCGACCGAGCGCCCCGTCGTGGAGCGCGAGGTGTTGCACCTGATCAACCCCGATGCCGGGGAGGCCCTCGACCTCGCCGACACCATCGACGAGTTGGAGGCGCAACTCGACTCCATGGCCGGGCAGTCCCGCGAGGCGCTCAGCGAGTGGGTCATCAAGAAGGCGCACGGCAGACTCGCCATGGCGGGGAAGCGGTTGGAGCAGTTGCACGCGGAGGCCGTGGGCGCCGGCCGTTCCACCGCCACCATCGAACGGATCACCGGCCGTCAACGCGCCGTCCGGGTGCGGGTGCTCACCGAGGCGCTCGGCATGGACGCGAGCACCGTACACGCCCAGCTCTGACCGTGGAGGACCGAAGGCATGGGTGAATCACCCTTCAGCATCCCCGAGTTGACGGGCCGGGCCGGCAGGTGGCTGGACCCGTCCCCCACCCCGCCCGAGGAGCACACCGGAACCGTCCTCGCCGACCGCTTCGACTGGTGCACCTGGCGCGAGACCTATGAGAGCTCGGCCGGACTGCGTGAACTGGACGCCGAGTTGGGCACCCGCTGCGCCTACGCCACCGATCTGCTGGCCGACGTCTTCCTCGTCGCCTACCAGGCCGAGCCCCGGTTGCGGGAACGCGCGGCGACGGCGCCGTCCCGGCTGGTCAACCACCAGGTGGTCGCCTCGCTGCTGGAGTCCCCCGAGTTCGCCGAACTGCGTCGGGAGACCACCGGCGACCCCTACGCCGCCGCCTTGGCGGTGATCGCCCAGGGCGCGGCCCTGCGTCGCCTGTTGGAGGGTTCGTCGGAGGCCCGGGAGCGCTCCGAACGGGCGCAGTGGGCGCGACGGGCCGCGGACGGCGCCACCTCCGCCGTGGCCCAGGCGCTCCGCCGGGCCGTGCGGGAGGCCGCCGAGGCCCGCGGCGCGGAGGGGGCCGCGGAGGCGGGAGCGGTGCCGGCGGCGGCCGCCGAGGCGGTGCGGCGGGCGATCGAGGCGGCCCAGGCCG
>NZ_JBEOWM010000018.1:0-129585 GCF_040296045.1 Streptomyces sp. NPDC002490
GCCCGGGCGGCCCGGGCCGCCGACACCGGCTCGCTCGCCGTGATCGCGGCGGACGCGGAGGTGCCCCGGCTGCGCGCCGCGCTGACGGCGGCCGGGCTCGACCCCCGCGACCCGACGGACCCCGGTGCGGACGGCCCGCTGACGCTGCTGCCCGCCACCGTGGCCAAGGGGCTGGAGTTCGACCACGTCGTCCTCGTCGAACCCGCCGCCGTACAGGAGGCGGAGCCGCGCGGGGCGCACCGGCTGTACGTGGTGCTGACCCGGGCGGTCACCCGCTTGGAGATCCTCCACCGCCGGCCGCTGCCGTTCGGGTGAGCCGCCCCGGCCGCACCCCGGAACCCGGAGCCGGACTCAGAGGTTGATCATGTGCCCGGCGAGTCCGTGCACGGCCTCCTTGACCGCCTCGCCGAGCGTCGGGTGGGCGTGCACGTTCCGCGCGACCTCGTGCACCGTGAGGTCCCACTGCTGGGCCAACGTCAACTCGGGGAGCAACTCGGTGACGTCGGGGCCGATCAGGTGACCGCCGATGAGCTCCCCGTGGGTGGCGTCGCTGATCAGCTTCACGAAGCCCGCGGTGTCGCCGAGCCCGTGCGACTTGCCGTTCGCGGTGAACGGGAACTTCGCCACCTTCACGTCGTAGCCCAGCTCCCGGGCCTGCGCCTCGGTGTAGCCGAAGCTCGCGATCTGCGGCTGGCAGTAGGTGGCCCGGGGGATCATCGCGTAGTCGAGCTCCATGGTCTCCGCGTCGGCGAGGGTCTCCGCGGCGATGACGCCCATCGACTCGGCCGCGTGCGCCAGCATCAGCTTCGCGGTGACGTCCCCGATCGCGAAGATGTGCGGCACGGAGGTGCGGCAGCGACCGTCCACGTCGATCGCGCCGCGCTCGGTGACCCGCACCCCGGCCGCCTCCAGGCCGTACCCGGTGACGTTGGGCTGGAAGCCGATCGCCTGGAGCACCTTGTCGGCGGTCAGCACCTGCTGCGCCCCGTCCTTGCCGGTCACCGTCACCCGCACCTGCGGCCCGGACTCGTCGATGGAGTCCACCCGGGTCGAGGTCAGCACGTCGATGCCGAGCTTGCGGTAGCGGCGGGCCAGCTCCGTGGAGACCTCCACGTCCTCCAGGGGGGCGATCCGGTCGAGGAACTCGACGACCGTCACCTTCACCCCGTAGTTGTGCAGCACGTACGCGAACTCCACGCCGATCGCGCCCGCCCCGGCGATCACCACGGACTGCGGCAGGTCCTCGGCGAGGATCTGCTCCTCGTAGGTGACGACCCGTTCGGTGCGCCGGGTGCCGGGCAGCAGCTTCGGGGTGGCGCCGGTGGCGATGATGCAGTGCTCGAACGCGACGGTGCGGGTGCTGCCGTCGGCGGCGGCCACCCGCAGGGTGTGCGCGTCGACGAAGGTGCCCCGGCCGTCGATCTCGGTGATCGCGTTCTTCTTCATCAGGTAGTGGACGCCCTTGACCCGGCCGTCCGCGACCCGTCGGCTGCGGCGGAACGCCTCCCCGTAGTCGAAGGAGACCGTGCCCTCCACCCGGATGCCGAAGGTCTTGGCCTCGTGGGTGAAGATGTGCGCCAGCTCCGCGTTGCGCAGCAGGGCCTTGGTGGGGATGCAGCCGACGTTCAGACAGACGCCGCCCCAGTACTTCTCCTCGACGACCGCCACCTTCTTGCCCAGCTGGGCGGCGCGTACGGCGGCGACGTACCCGCCCGGTCCCGCGCCCAGGACGACGACGTCGAAGCGGTCTACATCCGTGGTCATGCGTCTGCTCCCTGCCCTCTGGTGGGGGTGTACCCCTCGATGGTGCCACCCGGGCGGACTCCCGCGGAGCGGGGCCGTCCGGTCGGGCGGCGTCCGGGCCGGGCGTCCCCGTCGTCCGGTCGGGGGGTCGGACCGCCGGTCAGCCGGTGACGTCGAGCGCGGTCCCGTACAGCCGCTCGACCCGCAGCCGCAGCACCACCCGCCGCTCGGCGACGGCGGTCGCGAGGAAGGCCGCCTCCTCGGCCGGGTCGTCGAAGCCCGGGGTGAGGGCGAGCAGCTCCCGCCCGACCGGGTCGCCCGGCACCGCGGTCGGCTCGGACACCTCGACGGTGCCCTCCGCCACCGCGAACGACCACACGTCGGGCCCCGGCACGTGCAGCGAGGCCCGCGGACTCCTGCGCAGCAGCCGGGTCTTGAGCCGCTCGACGGTGCTGGACACCCGGACGGTGCGCTCGTCCGGGTCCCACCCGTACAGCACCGTCGACAGGTGCGGGTGCCCGGTGGAGCGGACGGCGGCCAAGGTCCCGAACCGTCCCGCGGCGAGCAGTGCGGCGAGCGCGCCCGCGTCCAGCACCCGGGGCGGCGGGCCGGACCGCTCCCCGGGCGCGGGGGCGTCTCCGGTCGCGGGGGCGGGGCGGTGGGCTGCGGCGGACATGTCGGACCTCCTGGTGGGGGCGGTTCGGGGCGTGACGACATG
Organism: Streptomyces sp. NPDC002490; assembly: GCF_040296045.1. Classification (NCBI taxonomy): domain Bacteria; kingdom Bacillati; phylum Actinomycetota; class Actinomycetes; order Kitasatosporales; family Streptomycetaceae; genus Streptomyces; species Streptomyces sp. NPDC002490. Next base: position 2,462 of record NZ_JBEOWM010000018.1, read on the forward strand.
AACGACCGTAGCAGATGGTTTTGTTGCAGACTATTTTTCTCGGTCTCGCCGGGGGTGGGGTTTCAGTGGGCCCGGCGGGCCCGCCGGGCCGGGCGGGGGGCGGCGACCGGGGTGGCCAGCGGGCCGCCGGCGAGGAGGTCCAGGGCGCGCAGCAGCGCCTCGCGGTCCTCGCCGGGCAGTGCGGCCAGCACCTCCCGGTGGACCCGGTCGGCGATCTCCTGGCTGCGTCCGGCCGCCGCCGCGCCGGCCTCGGTGACCGCGACGATCCGGGCCCGCCGGTCCGTCCGGGCCGGGCGGCGCTCGGCGAGGCCGGCCGCTTCCAGGGCGTCGACCGTGACCACCATCGTGGTCTTGTCCATGCCGCCGAGTTCGGCGAGTTGGATCTGGGTGCGCTCCGCCTCCAGGGCGTGCACGAGGACGCAGTGCATCCGGGCGGTGAGTCCGACCTCGGCCAGCGCGGCGGCCATCCGGGTGCGCAGGGCGTGACCGGTGTGGTCGAGGAGGAACGAGAGGTCGGGCGCGGTGCGCCGCGGGGCCGGGTGGGTCATGGGCGCCAGGGTAACCACATCCGTCCGGTACGGGACGATCCCGTGGCGGATCGTCCCGTACCCTCTCCGCCGGTCAGCGGGCGGCGTCGGCGATCAGCTTCAGGGCCAGGGCCCGGGTGGCCGCGTCGGCCTTCTCGGGGCTGCCGGAGTCGAAGGGGGGCTCGGGGTCGTACTCCACCGCCAGTTGGACCGCCCGCGCCACCTGCTCGCCGGAGAGCAGGGCGGCCAGGTGCAGGGCCATGTCGATGCCGGCGGAGACCCCGGCCGCGGTGATGACCTTGCCGGCCGTCACGAACCGTCCCGGTGCGTACACCGCGCCGACCTCCTTCAGGTAGTCGCGGGAGGCCCAGTGGGTGGTGGCGGGCAGACCGCGCAGCAGGCCGGCCGCGCCGAGGATCAGCGATCCGGTGCAGACGGAGGTCGTCCACCGGCTGTGCCGGTGCACCCCGCGGATCCACTCCAGGACGCGGGCGTCCCGCATGGTCGCGACGGTCCCGCGTTCGCCTCCGCCGGGCACCACCAGCACCTCGGCGCGCGGCAGTTCGCGCAGCGACCGCTCGGCGACCAGGCCGAGCTGCCCGGTGTCGGTGCGCACCGGCCCGCGCCGTGCGGCCACCGTCGTCACCCGGACGCCCGGGAGTCGGCACAGGGTCTCGTAGGGCCCGACCGCGTCCAGCGCGGTGAATCCGTCGTACAGCAGCACCGCCACGTCCAGGGACTCCCGCGGCGGGGGAGCGGCGGCGGATTCGGCCCGGGCCGCGGCGGCCGTGGCGGTGGAGGCGAGTCCGGTGGTCAGGGTCACGGCGGCGGCGGTGCGCAGCACCCCGCGTCGGCCCCGTGCGGGCGGGTGGTTCATGGGCGGCTCCTCGCTGTCGTCCGGTCGTCCCAGTGGTCGGGGCGGGGCCGCCGGAGGTTCCCGGGGACACGCGGGGAGAGCCCGGGTGGTGGGCTCCCCCCTGTGGGGCCCACCACCCGGGCTCGTCGGGTGCCCTCAGCGCTTGGTGGTGCCGTTGAACAGCGAGCGCGACCAGAAGTAGCCGATCAGGGCCACGCCGACGCACCAGGCGAGGGAGATCCAGCCGCTGTTGCCGATCGCGCTGCCGGTCAGCAGCCCGCGCAGGGTCTCGGTCATCGGGGTGAAGGGCTGGTGCTCGGCGAACCAGCGCAGCCCCGGGGACATCGACTCGGCCGGCGCGAACGCGGAGCCGAGGAAGGGCAGGAACTGGACCAGCAGCGGCTTGTTGCTCGCGGACTCCACGGTCTTGGAGATCAGGCCCAGCGCCGCCGACAGCCAGGTGATCGCGAAGGCGATGCCCGAGACCAGGCCGGCCGCGGCGAGCCACTCCAGCGCGCTCGCGTCGGACCGGAAGCCGAGGGCGAGGGCGACGCCCACCACCAGCACCAGGCTCACCAGCGTCTGGATCATGCTGCCGAGGACGTGGCCCGTCATGAACGAGGAGCGGACGATGTTCATGGTGCGGAAGCGGTTGATGATGCCCTCGGTCATGTCGGAGCAGACCGCGATCGAGGTCGACATCGAGCCGGACGCCACCCCCATGATGAGGATGCCGGGGGTCAGGTAGTCGAGGTAGGCGTCCCGGCCGCCGCCCATGCTGGCGCCCATCGACTCGCCGAAGGCGTAGACGAAGAGCAGGAGCATCATGATCGGCATCATCGCGCTGCCGAACGAGACCGCCGGGTAGCGGACGGCGTGCTTGAGGTTGCGCCGGAGCATCGTCGTCGAGTCCTGCACGGTGTGGGCGAGGGTGCTCATCGCTGGATCTCCTTGACGTGCAGGGGGGCGGCGGCGGTGCCCTGGCCGGTCAGGGCGAGGAAGACGTCGTCCAGGTCGGGGGTGTGCACGGAGAGGTCGGCCGCCCGGACGTCGGCGGCGTCGAGCCGGTCGATCAGGGCGCGCAGGGCGTCGAGGCCGCCGTCGCCCGCGATGCGCAGGGCGAGTTCCTCGTCGTCCCGGGCCGCCCCGGTGAAGGCCGCCGCGGCCCGCTCGTAGGCGGCGGGCTCGCTGAACCGCAGCCGGACGTGGCTGCCGGGGATGCGCCCCTTGAGCTCGTCGGCGGTGCCCTCGGCGACGATCCGGCCGCCGTCGAGCACGGCGATCCGGTCGGCCAACTGGTCCGCCTCCTCCAGGTACTGGGTGGTGAGGAAGACCGTGGTGCCGCCCGCGACCAGCGAGCGCACCGTGTCCCACATGGTGCGACGGCTACGGGGGTCGAGTCCGGTGGTCGGCTCGTCCAGGAAGATCACCCGGGGGTCGCCGACCAGGGTCATGGCGAGGTCCAGTCGGCGCCGCATGCCGCCGGAGAAGGTCGCCGCCCGCTGGTGGGCGACGTCCGCGATGTCGAACCGCCTGAGCAACTCCCGTGTGCGGGCGCGCCCTTCGCGCTTGCCCAGCCGCAGCAGGTCGGCCATGAGGAGCAGGTTCTCCTCGGCGGTCAGCAGGTCGTCCAGGGCGGCGAACTGTCCGGTGACGCCGATCGCGGAGCGCACTCCTTCCGGTGCGGTGGCGATGTCGTGGCCGGCGACCTGGGCCCGTCCGCCGTCCGCGGCGACGAGGGTGGAGAGGATCTGCACGGTGGTGGTCTTGCCGGCGCCGTTGGGGCCGAGCAGCGCGAACACGGAACCGGCCGGGATGTGCAGGTCGATGCCGTCGAGCACGGTCCTGTCGCCGTAGGACTTGCGCAGGCCGAGGGCGGAGACCGCGGCGGGTGCCGGTGCGCGCTCCGTGCGCCTTGTTGTGGGCATGACAGAAGAAGGCATGGGGCCCTCCCGTTCGGGGGCTGGGGTGACGGAGGAAGACGGAGCGGGTGAGGGGGTGCCCGGGGGTCAGGCCCGGGCCCGCCGCACCTCGATGTTGCCGAAGCGGGTCCGGGCGCGGACCTCGACGGTGTCCTCGCTCTTGCCGGGCCCCTCGGAGCCGGTGAGCGCGTTGTGCACCTGCCCCATCTCGGAGCTGACGTCCAGCCAGGCGGCGGTGCCCTCGCTGACGCCGACCGCGATGGAGCCGAAGGAGGTCTCCAACCGCACCTGTCCGCTGGTGACCGCGTCGACGCGCAGGGCGCCGTGCGCGGTGGTGGCGGCCACCGACCCCTCGGCGTGACCGATGACGATGTCCCCGTTGGCGCCGCGCACCCGCAACTCGCCGAGCGCGGTGCCGATGGTGGTGCTGCCGTGCGAGTTCTTCAGCACGGCGTCCCCTTCGAGGGTGCCGACGTGCAGCCGGCCGGAGCTGGTGGAGATCTCGGCGGCGCCCGCCACCCGGTCGATGTCGATCTCGCCGTGCGCGGCGGCCAGTCGCAGTCGACCGGTCGTGTCGAGGCGGACGTCACCGGTGGAGGTCTTCACGCGCACCTCGCCGAGTCGCCCCTCGCCGACCACCCGGGTCCAGGAGCCGGTCGCGTGCACGGCGGAGCCGGCGGGCAGCTCGACCGTCACGTCCACGGTGCCGATGCGGCCGAGCATGCCGGCCTTGGGCGTCCTGACGGTCAGTTCGCCGTCCTCGAAGGTGACCGTCGTCTGCCCGGCCGTCCGCACGTCCCGGTCCTTCTGCGGGTCGCGGGGTCGCACCTCGACGACGGTGTCGAGGCGGTCGCCCGCGGCGAACCGGACGGAACCGCCCTCCACGTGCGCGGTGACGGAGATCGGCCGGGGGGTGTCGAAAGAAGGCATGGCGGTACCGTCCTCGTGGGTCTCGGGATCGTCCCTCGCGGGACGTACTGGTGTGAACGGAACGTGCGGGAAGGGAGGGGCGCGGTCAGCGCACCCAGCCCGTGAAGCTCTGACCGACGGCGCGGGACGTCTCCACCGTGCGCGGCTGCGCGCCGCCGACCGCCGCCGACACGGCCCGCACCAACCACGCGTTGACCGACAGGCCCTCGCGGCCGGCGGCCTCCTCGGCGCGCGCCTTGAGGTGCGCCGGCAGGCGCAGGTTGACCCGGGCGGTGCCGCCCTCCTCGCCGCCGGCGGGTGCCGCGAGCGGTTCCACGGGCGGCGCGGCGGCGTCCGCGGCACCGCTGCCGGCGGGGGGCGGGATCACCACGAAGTCGGGGTCCACCCCGCGCAGCCGGACGTCGACCGAGCCGGGCGCCAGTTCGCGGGTGATCTCGTCCATCGCGGCGGAGAGCACGTTGAGCATGACCAGACGGGTCGCCGACTCCAGCGGGGCGGTGAGCCGCTCGGCCAGCTCGCGGGCGTCCTCCCCGCCGGCCTCGGCGGCCACGGCGAGTTCGCGTCGCAGGGTGTCGACATACGGTGTGAGGTCCATGACGCAATAGTGGCATCACGATGGCGCATGTGCAAGCCCGATTGGTGCCATAGTGGCTTCGGGTATGGCGTCATACGGGTTGAGCTGCGGAAACGTTCGAAAAATCGAGAACGGGTTGAGGTGCGGAAGGCTTCGGCGGGACGGTGAAGGGTGCAGGTTGGTGCTGAAGTGGCACCGTCTGGCACTGAATAGCGCCAGGTGGTGCCAGGCGGTGCCACGCCGGGCCAGGGCCCGGTCTCAGCCGGTGGTTCCGCCGGCCTCCCGGGCGGCCCGCTCGACCCGCTCGTGGTGGCGCTGCCACCAGGTCGCATCGCCCTCCGTCATGCTGGTGTTGCCCTCGTTTATGCCCACCGCGCCGTCGATCAGCTCGCGGAGGATGTCGGCGTGGCCGGCGTGCCGGTGGGTGTCGGCGATGACGCGCACCACCGCGTGGCGCAGGGTCACCCCGTCCCGTCCGGCCGGCCACCACGGCACCCGGCCGACCGCGTCCAGGGGCAGGGCCTCGATCGTCGCGTCGGCGTGCGCCCACGCCCGGCGGTACAGCGCCACCAACTCCTCGCGGGTCTCCTCCGCGGTGGCCCACATGTCCGCATCGGGGTCGGCGTCCTCCGTCACCCACGGCTGCGGTTCCCCGGACGGCCGGCCGAAGGTGTCGCCCAGGTAGCCCAGCTCCACCCCGGCCGCGTGCTTCACCAGCCCCAGCAGATTGGTGCCGGTCGGGGTCAGGGGTCGGCGGACGTCGTACTCCGGGAGCCCGTCGAGCTTCCACAGCAGGGCGTCACGGGCGGACTGGAGGTAGAAGCGCAGATCGGCCTTGGCGTCAGGGGTGCTCATGGCGGCCATTCTGCGGGCCGGTGCGGTGCCGGGCACGGGAATTGCCCACCGGAGCGGGTCCGTCCCCGGCGGGGGACGGACCGCACGGCCTCACCGGTCGGTGGAGGCCCCCACGGCGCTCTGCTCGTCCGGGGCGGGCGGCGGCACCGTGGCAGCGGCCCGGCGCCTCCGCTCGCCCGGCCACCACACCCGGTCGCCCAGCAGCGAGGTGACCGCCGGCACCAGCAACAGCGCCATGACGAACGCGGTCAGCAGGATGCCGAAGGCCACCGCGAAGCCCATCTGCTGCAACATGGTGCTCTCGGCCAACAGCAGCACCCCGAACGTACCGGCCAGGATGATCGCGGCGGCGCCGATGGTGGGCGCGGACCGGGCGACCGCACGGTGCACGGCCTCCCGCGGGTCGACGCCGCTGCGGGTCTCCTCCCGCAACCGGGCCACCATCAGGATGTTGTAGTCGGTGCCGATCGCCACCACGAACAGGTAGACGATCACGGGCAGGGTGAACAGCAGTCCGCTCTCGCCCTTGAGGTCCTGGAACAGCCACACGGTCGAGCCCAGGGTGGCCCCGAAGCCGAGCGCCACCGCGAGCATCAGGAACCAGGGGGCGACGGCGCTGCGCAGCAGCAACCCCAGGATGACCATGATGGCCAGGCCGGCGGCGGGGAAGACCAGCGAGTAGTCCCGGTTCACCGCGGCCTGGATGTCCGCCAACACCCCGGTGGGGCCGCCGACCAGCGCCCTGGTGCCCTCGGGCGCCGCCTCGTGGGCGGTGTCCCGTAGCTGCCCGCCGACCAGTTCGATGGCCCGCTCGCTGGTGGGCGGGTGGGTGAGCACCACCGCGATCTGGGCGACGTCGCCCGACGCGTTGGTCACCGCGGGCGCCACCTGGCCCACCCCCTCGACCCCGCGCAACTCCTCCGCGTAGGCGGTGAGCGCCCCCGTCGACAGGGTGCCGCCGTCCTCCTCCTCGACCAGCACCCACACCGGGTCGGTCTGGCCGGCCGCGAAGCCGCGCTGCATCTCCTTCGAGGCACGCACCGACTCCAGGTCGTCGGGCAGCGAACTCCCGCTGTCGAAGACCGGGTTGAAGGAGAGCACGCCCAGCGCCAGGGCGGCGAGCACCGCACCCGAGGCGGCGGCGACCGTCCCCGGGCGGCGGGCGATCACCGCCCCGGTGCGGTCCGCCAACTCGTTGCGCGGCGCGGTGCGCCACGCCTTCGACGGCCAGAACGCCCGGGTGCCGAGCAGCGAGAAGACGGCCGGGACCAGGGTGAGCGCGGCGACCAGGGTCACCGCGACGGAGATGGCCAGCGCCGGGCCCATGGCCCGCAGCATGCCCAGGCTGGACAGCAGCAGCGCGAGGAAGGCGACGATCACCGCACCGGCTGCCGAGGCGACGGTCTCGCCGACCCGGGCCACCGCCTCCTCCATCGCGGCTTTCGGCTCCTGACCGGCGCGCAACTGCTCCCGCCAGCGGAACACCAGGAAGAGGATGTAGTCGGTGCCGACCCCGAACAGCACCACGATGAGGATCGAGCTGACGGAGGAGTCCGCGGTGAGTCCGACCAGTTCGGCGGCGGTGGCGATCAGCCCGCTGGCCACCACGAAGACCACGGAGATGATCAGCACCGGCAGCAGGGCGATCAGTGGGCTGCGGAAGATCACCAGCAGCAGGATCACGATGAGGGCCAGCGTCGCCATGGTGATCATGGCGTCGGTGTCGCCGGAGGACTCCCGGGTGTCCAGGGCGCTGGCCGCCGCTCCGGTGAGCCCCACGTGCAGGTCGGTGCCGGCGACCAACGGCCCGACCCGTTCCCGGAGCTCCTTGACGGCGTCGAGCAGCTCCGGGTCCTGGTGGTCGTCCACCGTCGACACGATGCTGGCCAGGGCGATCTTCCCGTTGGGAGAGACGGCCTGCGGGCCGGTCTTCACGCTCTCGACCAGCTCCACCCCCGCCCGGTCGAGCCCGTCGGTGACCCGCACCACGTCGGCCTTGTCCCCGGCGGTCAGCACGCCGCCGTCCTCGCGCCGGAACACGGCGGTGGCGGCGGGGCGTTCCTGCTGCGGGAAGGACCGCTCCTGGACGTCGGCCACCTGCAAGGACTCGTAGTGGCCCGGAAGGAAGTCGGCCTGGTCGGCGCTGGACTTGAACTGGGGGGCGAACACGGTCAGGGCGACCGCGGCGACCAGCCAACCGAGGATGGTCAGCCACGGGTGCCTGACGGAGGACCGCCCGATCCCTGCGAACATGGAGCTCCTTCGGTACGTCTCGTCTCTTCTCTGCGGACCCGGCCGGTCTCTGCGGACCCGGCCGGCGGGCGGGCCGACGTCGTGCCCGGCCCGCTCCTCCTCCGGGTCGGCTGGTGCGTCGGGCCGTCACGGGACGCCGGGCGTCGGACACCTGTGACGAGGCTGTCAGGAAAAGACGATCCGTAAACGGGGGCACGGAACGCGCACGCCGTTTCGCGCCCCCGCCGCGCGCGAGCGCGGGTGAACGAGTGCCCCCGCCGGGCCTCCCACCAGCAAGGACGTGGCCCCCGCCCGGTCCCTGGGGTCCGACTCGGGCAGATGTGCGGGGGGTGACGCGTCACGGATTCGGCTGAGTACCGCCCCGGTCCCGGCCGGTTCGGGCCGCGGCCGCCGGACGGGCCCGGGGGCCGCGGGGGAGGTCGTCGGGACGCCGGATCGGTGCCCGCCGCGCCGGTGGTGGCGGACCGGGTGCCCGGCTTGTCGCCGTGCGGTGCGGAACACCCCCTTCCGGGCGGACCCGTGGACCTCCACCCGATCGGCGGTCGGCCGGACGTGCCCGCCGACGCGGGAGCCGTCGCGCACGCTGCTGCGGCGCGCCGGCGGTCCGCTCAGCCCGTACCGGCGAGGTCCGCGAGGACCGCCCGCAGCCGGGCCCGGCACTCGGCGACGAACGCGGGCAGCACGTCCCAGTAGTACGGGATGCCGCCGACGGCGACCGCGACGGCCCAGGCGCGGGCCCGGGCCCAGGTGACGTCGTCCAGCTCCAGGGCCTCCCGGTACGCCAGCCGGGCGGCGGGCGGCAGGTCCCACAGGGCGGCGTGTTCGGCGTCGGGGAAGCCGACCGACAGCCCCCCGAAGTCGATCACTGCGTGCAGTCCACCGTCCCGGACCAGCAGGTTGCTCGGCTTCAGATCGCCGTGCAGCCACCCGTGGGGGCCGTCGGGCCCGGGCAGTGCCAGCCCCGCCCGCCACACCGCCTCCAACGCGTCCACGTCCAACTCCGCACCCACCAGGCGGCGGCAGTCCGCCAGGCATCCGCCGACCCACTCGTCGCACGGCCGCGGGGAGCCCCCGCGGTACCAGTCGAGGCCCTCCGCCCGGACGGCGTCCAGGAGGTCGGCCCGGTGCAACTCCCGTACGAAGGCGGCGAGGTCCGTCCCGAACGCGGCCCAGTCCCGCACCGTTCCCGGCCCCGCCACCTCGCCGTCGATCCAGCGGTGCACCGACCAGGCCAGCGGGAAGGCGTCCGTGGGCGCCCCGGCGTGGACGACCGCGGGAACCGGGAGGGGCAGCAGGGGCGCCAACCGGGGCAGCCACTCCTGCTCCTTGCGCACGGCCAGCGCGTTCCCGGCGGTGCGGGGGACCCGCACCAGCAACTCGTCCCCCAGGCGGTACATCGTGTTGTCGGTGCCCGCGCCGGCCGGTGACAGCGGCAGCCCGGCCCACTGCGGCAACTGGTCCGCCACCAGGGACCGCACCAGCGACTCGTCGACGGGGATCTCGTGCGGGTGGAGGACCATGCGGGTCAGTCTCCCCGGCGACGGAACGGGACGCGAACGACTTTGCCCTCCTGCGGCGCCCCCGACTCCACGGAGTAATCGACTCGCGCCCGTCCGCAGCCGCGCCCTACCCTGCGCGCCATGGCAAAGACACCCGTTCTCACCCCCCGCGCGGACGACTTCCCGCGCTGGTACCAGGAGCTGATCGCTAAGGCCGGACTGGCCGACAACGGGCCGGTGCGCGGCACCATGGTCATCCGACCGTACGGGTACGGGCTGTGGGAGCGGATGCAGCAGGAGCTGGACGCCCGGATCAAGGCGGCGGGCGCCGAGAACGCGTACTTCCCGCTCCTCATCCCGCAGTCGTACCTGGCGCGGGAGGCCGAGCACGTCGAGGGCTTCGCCCCCGAACTGGCCGTCGTCACCCACGCCGGGGGGAAGGAACTGGAGGAGCCCGCCGTCGTCCGCCCCACCTCCGAGACCATCGTCAACGACTGCTTCGCGAAGTGGGTGCAGAGCTACCGCGACCTGCCCCTGCTGATCAACCAGTGGGCCAACGTGGTGCGTTGGGAGCTGCGCCCCCGGGCGTTCCTGCGGACCACGGAGTTCCTGTGGCAGGAGGGCCACACCGCGCACGCCACCCGCGAGGAGGCCCGGGAGTACGCCGCGCGCATCCACCGGGACGTGTACGCCGACTTCATGGCGAACGTCCTCGCCCTGGACGTCCAGCCGGGGCGCAAGACCGCCCGGGAGCGGTTCGCCGGCGCCATCAACACCCTCACCCTGGAGGGCATGACGGGGGACGGCAAGGCCCTCCAACTGGGCACCAGCCACGAGTTGGGCCAGAACTTCGCCCGCGCCTTCCACATCCGCTACCTGTCCGAGGAGGGCCGCCAGGAGCACGTGTGGCAGACCTCCTGGGGCTCCACCACGCGTCTGGTCGGCGCCCTGGTGATGATGCACGGGGACGACGACGGCCTGCGCGTCCCGCCCCGGCTGGCCCCCGTCCAGGTGGTCGTCCTCGCCGTCAAGGACGACGGGACGGTCCTGCCCAGGGTGCGGGAGATCGCCGCAGGACTGACCGCGGCCGGCGTCCGCACCGAGGTCGACGACCGCACCGACGTCCCGTTCGGCCGCCGCGCGGTCAACTGGGAACTCAAGGGGGTCCCGGTCCGCGTCGAGGTCGGACCGCGCGACCTGGCGAACGACACCGCCGTGCTGGTGCGCCGCATCCCGGGCAGCAAGGCGCCCACCCCGATCGGCGCCCTCCCCGCGATCCTGCCCGGGGTGTTGGAGGAGGACCAGGCGCTGCTGCTCGCACAGGCCCGCGGGCGGCGGACGGCGCGCACCGTCGAGGTCAGCACGGTGGAGGAGGCCGCCGAGGCGGCGGCCACCGGCTGGGCCCGCATCCCGTGGGCCGCGCTGGGGCCGGAGGGCGAGGCGCGCCTCGCCGAACGCGGTCTGACCGTGCGCTGCCTGGTCGCCGCGGACGGTTCGGTGCCCGAGCACGACGACCAGCCGGGCAACGCGGCCGTCGTGGCCCGGGCCTACTGACCCGCCGCCGAGCGGTCGTCGGCCGCTTCCCCGGACGGTCCCGCCCGGTCGACCTGGTTGGATGTCGACCCATGACGGACTGGTCGCGGCTCACCCATGCGTACGGCTCCGCGGCGGACGTGCCCGACCTGTTGGACGGGATCGTGTCCGACCCGAGCCCCGAGCGGTGGAACGACCTCTGGGCCACCCTGTGCCACCAGGGCACCGTGTACGAGGCCAGCTTCGCCGCACTGCCCCGGCTGGTGGACCTGGCCGGCGCCGACGACCGGGACCAGGCGGTCCGGGCCCTGGTCCTGGCCGGCGCGATCGTGGCGGGCGCGGACCGGCCGCCCGGAGCCGACGGCGTCCACGTCGAGCACGCGGGCGCGGTGGCGAGCCTGCTGACGCTGGCGAACGAGCGCCTCCGGACCGCCGACGACCGGGAGGAGTACGTCCACCTCCTCTCGTCCGTGCTGGCCTTCGAGGGCTTCGCCGGCTGGGGCGAGGACCTGGCCTGGGGGCTGATCCACGAGGAGTACGAGGTCTCCTGCCCCGCCTGCGGGGCCGATCTGTTCGTGGTGATCGGCGACCGGGGGTTCTTCACCACCAGCGAGGACTACGCCCTGTCGGACGAGGACGTGGAGAGCGTGCCGTTGCGCCCCGCCGCCCCCCGGAACCTGGACGGCGTCGGCCGGCGGCTGCACGACCTCGCCCTGGCGGACGGCCGGCGCGAGGTCGCCCACGCGCTGGCCCACGTGTTCGGCGACGCGACCTGCCCGGACTGCGCGGCGGACTTCCCGGTGGCCGCCCGGATCGGTGCCGAGGGGCCACCGGCCGCCCACTGCGGTACGGGAGGGTGACGCCTCCCTCGGGCGGCGCGGTGCTGCCCCTACCGCCGGGGCTCCGGTCGCGGGAGGTCCACGACATCGGCGACGACACAGCTGACGTTGTCGGGTCCGCCCGCGCCGTTGGCGAGGGCGATCAGTTCGCGGACCGCCCGCTCGGGTTCGTCGACCTCGGAGAGCACCCGGCGGACCTCCTCGGCCGACACCACGGTCGACAGGCCGTCGGAGCAGAGCAGGTACCGGTCTCCCCGCCGGGCGTCGTGCAGACGCAGGTCGGGGGTGGCGTCGGCACCCCGGCCCAGGGCGCGGGCCAACACGGACCGCTGGGGATGGGCGGCAGCCTCCTCCGGGTCGAGGCGCCCCTCGTCGACCATCGTCTGCACCACGGTGTGGTCGTGGGTGATCTGGAACAGCTCTCCGTCGCGCAGGAGGTGGATGCGGGAGTCGCCGATGTGGACGAGGGCCAGTCGTGATCCGGTCCAGAGCATCGCGGTGAGCGTGGTGCCGGCGTCCTCCGGGGCCGCGCCGGCGACGCCGTGCACCGCGTGCTCGGCCCGCTCCACGGCGTCGTGGAGCAGGTTGAGGAGGTCGTCCGTCGGGAGGTCCTCGGCCTCCAGGGGCTTGAGCGCGTCGACGGCGACCATGCTGGCCAGGGCCCCGCGGCTGCCGTAGCCGTCGGCGACGGCGAGCAGCCGGGAACCGGCGTGGGCGGTGTCCTGGTTGCTCCCGCGCACCCGGCCGGTGTCGGACCGGGCGGCGTAGCGGATTCCGAGGGACGGGTCGGTCGAGGACATGGCGGGGTCCTTCCGGGACAGATGGTCGACGAGGAAGGCGGCCAGATCACGCCGTGCGGCGGTGTCCGCCTCGACCCGGGCCCAGAACGCGCGCACCTCCCGGGCCGCCGCGTCCGCCTCCAGCGTGCGGACGTGCCGGATGAGGGCCAGCGGCATGCCCAGCCGCCGGAGCCAGGCGACCAGTCGGGCCTGGTCCACCTGTTCCGGTGCGTAGTGGCGGTAGCCGGTGACCGGGTCGACCCGAGCCGGGGTCAGCAGACCGAGCTCGTCGTAGAGGCGCAGTGCCTTCGGCGACAGCCGGGACGCCTTCGCGAACGCCCCGATGGTCAACAACCCCATGCCCGTCCCTCCTCGCGCCGAGCACCTCGCCCGGCCCCACCGATGCTCGGGGCTCCCCCGGGGTGAAGGTCAACCGGGCGGTGCCGGCTTCCTCCGTGGGGACGGGACCGCGGATGCCGTCCTCGACGTGACGGGCGGGGACGTCAAGGGGTGGGGTGCGTCGTCCGGCGCGCTCCTGCTGCCCGGCCCGGTGCCCTGAACGGGGTGCGCGACGGGGCCCGGGGCCGGAAGGAGCGAGGCGGAACACCGGCGCCGATCCGCTCGGGCCCGTCCGTCCCGGACGCCCCCGGCACACTCTTGCTAGCGAATCGCTTGCAATTGTTAGCGCGGCGGGGCACGGTAGGGGCATGGCATCGCTCAACGTCGGCAACCTCGGGGAGTACCTGCGCGAGCAGCGGCGCGGCGCGCGGCTCTCGCTGCGCCAGCTCGCCGAGGCCGCCGGAGTCTCCAATCCGTACCTCAGCCAGATCGAGCGCGGCCTGCGCAAGCCCTCCGCGGAGGTGCTCCAGCAGGTCGCCAAGGCGCTGCGGATCTCCGCGGAGACCCTGTACGTCCGGGCCGGGATCCTCGACGAGCGGGAGCGGAGCGAGCTGGAGACGCGGGCCGTCCTCCTCGGCGACCCCTCCCTCACCGAGCAGCAGAAGCAGGTGCTGCTCCAGATCTACGAGTCGTTCCGCAAGGAGAACGGCACCGACGGCCCGCCGGTCGCGTCCGCGGCACCCACGACGGCGGGCGGTGCGACACCACGGTCGGAGCCGGAGCCGGAGCCGGAGCCCGGGGGGACCGGGGAAGACGAGCGGGACCGTCGACCCGACTGAGGCGCTGCCACCGGCCGACCGAGTCCCGGCCGGCCGATCGACCCGACGCACGATGTGATCCGAAGTGATCCAGGAGGACCGCTGACCATGGCCATCACCGACGAACTGCGCAAGACCCTCTCCGACCCGACCCCCCTCTACTTCGCCGCCGGCACCGCTGACCTGGCGTTCCAGCAGGCCAAGAAGGTGCCCGGCCTCGTGGAGCAGCTCCGCGCCGAGGCGCCCGGCCGCATCGAGGCGGTGCGCAACGCCGACCCGAAGGCGGTGCAGGACAAGGCCGCTGCGCGGGCCCGGGAGGTCCAGGAGACCGTCCAGGTCAAGATGAACGAGTTCCTCACCGCTCTGGACGGGGACTTCAAGAAGCTCGGGGACTCGGCGCAGGACCTCGCCCTGCGGGGGGTCGGGGTCGCCGCCGAGTACGCCGTCAAGGCCAGGGAGACGTACGAGAAGGTCGCCGAGCACGGTGAGCGCACCGTGCGGACCTGGCGCGGTGAGCCCGTCGACGAGGACCTCGCCCCGGTCCGGGCCGTGGCGCCGGCCCCGGAGCCGACGCCCGAGCGCCCCGCCGTGACCGACGAGGCGCCCGTGACCGATGAGGTGTCCGGGACGGAGGGGGCGGACGGGGTCGCACCGAAGGCCCGTCGTGCCCGACCGGCGTCGACGACCGCCGCGTCGACGGCCCGCACCGTGCCGGCGCAGGAGTCCCCCCTGGGCGAGGCCCCCGCGGCGGCGCCGAAGAAGCCCGCGGCCAGGAAGGCGCCCGCCCGCAAGCCGGCGGCCAAGAAGGACACTCCGCCCGCCGCCGAGTGACGGCCCGGCGCGGCGAGGGACGGGAACGACCCGCGTGCCCGCCCCGTCGAGCGGGTACGGTGGCGGCGTAGGACGAATCGACACGGGTGGTGGAAGCTGTGCTGCGAGCAGGATTCAACGACGTGCTCGGCTGGCTCTTCGTGGCCATCACGGTCATGTCCGTGGTGGCCCTGGTGATGGCGGCCTTCGCCCGCGAGGACGCCTACCGAGCGGCTGACAAACAGAACAAGATGTTCTGGCTGATCATCCTGGGGGTCACGGTGGCCGTGAACCTGTTGATTCCCATGCTGTTCCTCCAGGTCATCGGGTTGATCGCGACGATCGTCTTCTTCGTGGACGTGCGTCCCGCGCTGCGCGGGGTCACCGGCGGTGGCCGCCGGGGCGGCAGCAGCAGCGACGGCCCGTACGGTCCCTACAACGGCGGCCGGTAGCGCCGCCTTCGCGGGCTGCGCGCCGCGTGCGCCGTCCCGTGCCGGACCGATCGACCCGACCGTGCCCGGTCACACCTGGTGTGACCGGGCACGGGGCGTTCTCCGGCGGGTGTCGTTCCCGGCGTCCGGCTAGTGTCCGGGCTCCCGGTCCAGGAGGACCACCGCCACGTCGTCGGTGAGGTCCCCGCCGTTGAGGGTGCGGGCCTCGTTCACGGTCGCTTCCAGCAGTTCCTCGCCGTGCAGGCCGGCGGCGAGCTGGCGGCGGACCAGTTCCACCATGCCGTCCTGGCCGAGCCGCTGGTTGCCCGCGCCCACCCGGCCCTCGATCAGGCCGTCCGTGTAGAGCATCAGGCTCCACGTCCCGCCCAGTTCCACCTGCCGCCTGGGCCAGCGGGCCTGCGGCAGCAGTCCGAGTGCGGGGCCGCCGCTCTCGTACGGGAGCAGTTCCGCGAGCCGGCCGGGTCGGACCACCAGGGGCGTCGGGTGGCCGGCGAGGGACAGCCCCGCCCGCCGTCCGTCCGGGGCGATGTCGACCGTGCAGAGCGTCGCGAAGATCTCCTCGTCGGACCGTTCGTGCTCCAGGACCTGCTGGAGGGTGGAGAGCAGTTCGTCCCCGCACAACCCGGCCAGGGTCAGTGCCCGCCAGGCGATGCGCAGTTCGACGCCGAGGGCCGCCTCGTCCGGTCCGTGCCCGCAGACGTCGCCGATCATCGCGTGCACCGTGCCGTCCGGCATGCGCACCACGTCGTAGAAGTCGCCGCCCAGCAGGGCGCGGGAGCGGCCGGGGAGGTAGCTGGCCGCGAAGCTCAGCCGGGCGCCGTCCAGCAGCGGTTTGGGGAGCAGTCCGCGTTCCAGCCGGGCGTTCTCCTGGGCCCGTAGCCGGGACTCGGTCAGCTTCTGCTGTGCGGCGTCGGCCCGCTTGCGTTCCACCGCGTACCGGATCGCGCGGCTGAGCAGTCGGGCGTCGAGTTCGTCGCGGAACAGGTAGTCCTGGGCGCCGACCCGCACCGCCTCGGCTCCGCGTTCGGCGTCTCCGGAGGTGGTCAGGGCGAGGACGGCGTGCCCGGGGGCCAGGCGCAGTACGTGCTTGAGCGAGGCGAGTTCATCGGCTTCGCCGGTTCCGTCGACCTTGGGGGTTTGGGGGTCCTCGTGCCGGTTCGTCCGGTCGGTGGCGGGGCGGGCTTCGCCCGCCGCCGGGGTGCGTGACCGGGCGCCGGGCGGGAGGGTCAGGGCGAGGTCCAACAGGATGCAGTGGACGTCGTCGGTGAGCAGGCGCTCGGCTTCGGTGAGGTTGCGGGCGGTGCGGATGCGGATGGGCTTGCCGGCGGCGTCCAGGAGGTCCGGGATGCCCAGGGAACCCGCGGGGTCGTCCTCGATCACCAGCAGGCTCAGGCCGCTGCCGGGCGTGGCGGCGGAACCCGCCCGGTCGGTGGCCGTCGGGGCCTGCGCGGGGGCGTCCGACGTCAGGACGGGCGCTGCGGCGCTGTGGGCCGGATCGTTCTCGACTGCTGGTATCGCTCGTGGCCGCGGTACGGGTGCGGGCATCGTCTTGATTCCTTCCCTCCCCCCGAGGGCGCGCGACGGGGCGTCGAACGACGCACCGCCAGACCGGGACCATAGCGGTATGCGGCGGTGCGGGGGAACGAGGTGCCCCGAGCTGCCGGGCAATCGGCTCCTGTCATATGCCGCATCCCCTCCCGCAATTGGACAGTCGAGCGCCATGGGGGTGTCTGTACGGGATGACGAACGTCACGCCGTGCGGGTTGAGCGACGGCCCCCGTGCGTGCCGTAGGTCACGTGCCCCGAGGTGGGCGCGTCGGTGCGCCCCGGGGTTCAGCCGCCCGGCCTGACCACGCCCAGTATCGGCATGGAACCCGCGCCCGCCACGGTGACCGTGCGACCCGGCCGCGGGGCGTGGATGATCGATCCCTTCCCCGTGTACAGCCCGACGTGGCTGGCGTCGGCGTGGTAGATGATCAGATCGCCCGGCCGTAGCTCCGCCTCGGACACCCGGCGCAGGGTGCGCCACTGCTCCTGCGAGGTGCGGGGGACGGTGACCCCGGCCGCCGCCCACGCCTGCTGGGTGAGGCCGGAGCAGTCGAAGGAGCGCGGGCCCTCGGCCCCCCACTCGTAGGGGAGGCCGAGCTGTTCGGTGGCGTAGGCGATGGCCGCCGCGGCCTGGTCACCCGGTCGGGCGCCGCCGTCCTCGGGGGCCCGGGAGCCGAGCCAGGCCTCCTGGGCGTCCCGCTGGCTGCCCTCCTCCAACTCGCGGAGACGGGCTCGTTCCTCGGCGGCGAGGGACTCCTCCAACTCCTCGGCGGCGGCGAGCTTGCGCCGTATCTCCTTGCGCGCGGCGTCCTTCTCGGCGCGGGCCTCCGTCAGCTCCTCCTGGTGGGAGACGGCGTTCGCGGCGTGGGTCCGCAGGGTCTCCTGGGTGCGGCCGAGCCGGGTGATCAGCGTGTGCAGGGCGCGTTGGTCGGTCATGGTCCGCTCGACCCCGTCCAGGAAGTTCGCCGGGTCGTCGCTCAGCGTCAGCCGTATCCCGGGCGGCAACCCGCCGCTGCGGTAGTGGGCCCGGGCGGCGGCGCCGGCCCGGTCCTTGAGCCGCTCCAGTCGCCGTTGTCCAAGTTCGATGCGCTCGTGGAGGTCGGCGATGGTCGCCGCCTGGGTGGTGGCGACCTCCTCGGCCGCATTGAAGGCGTCGGTGGCCCGCGCCGCCTCGCGGTAGAGCCCGTCGAGCCGTAGGCGCACGTCTTCCAGGCGTGCGACGTCCGCCGGCGCGCCGTCTCCCGCGGTGGCGCCGCCGCGGGCACCGTTGTCGTCCACGGCGCCCGGCGGCGGGGGAGGCGGCGCGGGCGCCGCCACGGCGGTGCCGGGTGCCGACAGCAGGAGCCCGAGGCAGACCGCCACC
Source organism: Streptomyces sp. NPDC002490 (assembly GCF_040296045.1). NCBI lineage: Bacteria > Bacillati > Actinomycetota > Actinomycetes > Kitasatosporales > Streptomycetaceae > Streptomyces > Streptomyces sp. NPDC002490. Next base: position 20,359 of record NZ_JBEOWM010000018.1, read on the forward strand.
GCCGGCCCGGCCCCTCGCACCCGCGGTGCCGTCCGGGCCCGTCGTATCGACCGGTCGCGCCGGCTCGCCGCTGTCGAACGCCTCGACCGCCACCACCGGGCCGCCCCGGTCCACCGTCCGGGTCGCCCCACCCGTGTCCGCCGCACCACCTGCACTGTTCGTCCCCTCCCTGTGCCCCGCGCTGTCGCTCGCCGCCCCGGGACCGTCACCTGGTCGTCCCCCCGGCCCGGCGCTTCCCTCCCCGTCCCTCCGTCCCCTCCGTCCGTCATCTCCCCGTCCGCCGTACCGTCCGTCGCCTCAGCGCCGTCCGTCCGCCCGGCTGCCCGCCGCCCCTCGTACCGGTCCGCCGTCCCGGCCGGTCCGCTCCGAATGACGACCGGACGCCGGTGTTCGTTCCCGTTCGAGGCCGGTCGCACGGATGTTCACCCGCAGGTGTGAGAGCCGCTTCACCGGCTGACGGAACCGGCGGCGGGGTCGCGGCGCACCGCCCTCCCGCACCCGGTGCCACGGGCGCCCCGGCAGTCCCACCCGCTCAGCCGACCGGGGCCAACGCCTCCCACGCCACGGTCACTTCGCCCTGTCGCCACCGCACCGGGCGGTCCAGCACCGGCCAGCCCCCCGCCCTCAGCTCCCCGACCGCCCGCATCCACCGCTGCCGGGCGCCGTACGAGGCGTAGGGCGCGGCGCTCGCCCACGCCCGGTCGAAGTCGCGGAGGAACGCGTGCACGGGCTCACCCGGCACATTGCGGTGGATCAACGCCTTCGGCAGCCGTTCCGCGAGGTCCGAGGGGCGCTCCAGGGCGGCGAGCCGGGCCGCGAAGGTCACCGTGCGGGGGCCTTCCGGGCCCAGCGCGACCCAGACGTGCCGGCGTCCGACCTCGTCGCAGGTGCCCTCCACCAACAGGCCCTCCGGGGCGAGCCGGGCGCACAGCCGTCGCCACACCGCGCCCACCTCGGACTCGTCGTACTGGCGCAACACGTTCGCCGCCCGGATCAGCACCGGACGGCCCGGCAACGGCACCTCGAAACCGCCGTGCCGGAACGCGAGTCCCTCGCACGCGTACGGCGCCGCCGCGGCCACCCGGGCCGGATCGATCTCCACCCCGACCACCCGCGCGCGGGGCGCGACGGTGCGCAGCCGGTGGAGCAGCTCCACCGCGGTCCAGGGGGCGGCCCCGTAACCGAGGTCCACGGCCACGGGGTCGCCGGCGCGGCGCAGCACGGGGGCGTGGACGGCGGCGATCCAGCGGTCCATGCGGCGCAGTCGGTTCGGGTTGGTGGTCCCGCGGGTCACCGTCCCCACGGGGCGAGACGACATGCCCACGAGGGTAACCATCCCGCTGCGCCGCGCGTGTAATCACCGTACGGGCCGTCACGGAGCGTATGTGATGGCCTCTGACCTGCATGGTTGATGAGCGCAACGTAATAGTTGTGCAAAATGGGAAGGGAACGACACCGTATGGCGTTGCAGCGCTGCGGAGGGTTGGCCGCGACCCTCCGGGGGTTCCTCGTACACCTCGCACCCCTTTTCGGGGCGGGGCGTCACGCGCGGCCGGAGGGAAAACGGACCGCGGGCCCTCGGGCCCGCACCGGCAAGGGAGCCGGGCGGCGCCGCCCCCGCAGGACGACCGGAAGCAGCCACGAGGAGGACCGCTTCGTGAGCCACTACGTCAGCAGGCTCGGGCGACGATCCACCGCTTCCCCTCCCCGTTCCCCCTCCCGGCTGAGACTGCCGGGCACCCTCCGCCGCCCGCGCCGCATCGCCATGCTCAGCGTGCACACCTCCCCCCTGCACCAGCCGGGCACCGGCGACGCCGGCGGCATGAACGTCTACATCGTGGAGTTGGCCAGGCGACTCGCCGAGCTGAACATCGAGGTGGAGGTGTTCACCCGCGCCACCACCGGCGGACTGCCGCCCACCGTGGAGCTGGCCCCCGGCGTCCTGGTGCGCCACGTCGACGCGGGCCCCTACGAAGGGCTCGCCAAGGAGGACCTACCGGCCCAGTTGTGCGCGTTCACCCACGGCACCATGCAGGCCTGGGCGCGGCACCGCCCCGGCCACTACGACCTGGTCCACTCGCACTACTGGCTCTCCGGTCACGTCGGCTGGCTCGCCGCCGAGCGCTGGGGCGTCCCCCTGGTGCACGCCATGCACACCATGGCCAAGGTCAAGAACGCGGCCCTCGCCGAGGGCGACACCCCCGAACCGGCCGCCCGGGTCATCGGCGAGACCCAGATCGTGGGCGCCGCCGACCGGCTCATCGCCAACACCGCCGAGGAGGCCGACGACCTCGTCGGCCACTACGAGGCCCACCCCGACAAGGTCGCCGTGGTCCACCCCGGCGTCAACCTGGAACGCTTCCGCCCGGCCGACGGACGGCTCGCCGCCCGCGCCCGCCTCGGACTGCCGCCGGACGCCCTGGTCCCGCTCTTCGCGGGCCGCATCCAGCCGCTGAAGGCACCCGACGTGCTGCTCCACGCCGTCGCCGTCCTCCTGGCCGAGCGCCCCGGGCTCCGCAGCCGCCTGGTCGTCCCCGTGGTCGGCGGCCCCAGCGGCTCCGGGCTGGCGAAACCGGAGGGCCTCCAGAAGCTGGCCGCCCGCCTGGGCATAGCCGACGTGGTGCGCTTCCGGCCGCCGGTGCGCCAGGAGGAGTTGGCCGACTGGTTCCGGGCCGCCTCGGTCCTGGTGATGCCCTCGCACAGCGAGTCGTTCGGCCTGGTGGCGATCGAGGCGCAGGCCGCCGGCACCCCGGTGCTCGCCGCCCGGGTCGGAGGGCTGCCGGTCGCGGTGCGGGACGGGGTCACCGGCCATCTGATACCCGGTCACGACCCGGTGGCCTACGCGCGCGTGCTCGGTGCCTACGCCGAGGACCCGGCCATGTCGTTCCGGATGGGCGCGGCGGCGGCCCGCCACGCCGAGTCCTTCGGCTGGGGCGCGGCGGCGGCGGCCACGGCCGACGTGTACACGGCAGCCCTGCACGAGTACCGCCGCGGCCCGGCCAAGGTCCACGGTTGAGCGGGAGCGCGCAGGTGCTCCCGGCGGCGCCGCCGGGAGCCGGTCCCGTAGGCTCACCGCATGGCTGACGCGGCGGCGATCATCGAGCGGGCACTGACCGAGGCGGACGTCGAGTGGGAGAGCCCCGAGACGGGCACCTACGTGGCGAAGCTGCCCGGTACCCGCAAGCTCTTCACGACCGTGTCCCTGGTCGTCGGCGAGCACACGCTGTCCCTGAACGCCTTCGTGGTGCGCCGCCCCGACGAGAACGCCGAGCAGGTCTACCGCTGGATCCTGGAACGGAACCTCAGGTTGTTCGGGGTCGCGTTCGCCCTCGACCACCTGGGGGACGTGTACCTGGTCGGGCGGTTGCCGCTGGCCGCCGTCACCTCCGAGGAGGTCGACCGGATCCTCGGGTCCGTCCTCGAAGTCGCGGACGGCTCCTTCAACACCCTGCTGGAACTCGGCTTCGCCACCTCGATCCGCCGCGAGTACGCCTGGCGGGTGTCCCGCGGCGAGTCCACCCGCAACCTGGACGCCTTCACCCACCTCACCCGCGACGCCGCGCCCGACAGCCCGTCACCGGAGACGAACGGCTGACCGTACGGCCGGTGGTGCGGCCCCGGCGCCGGCCGCACCACGGAACGACAGGAGGTACGCACCGCAGACGACGGCCCGCCGCCCTACTCCCCGGCCGAGGCGATCCGCCGGGCGATCTCCCCGGCCCGCTCGGTGTCCTTCGTCCGGGTGTCGAGGAGGACGGCGACCACCAGGTCCCGCCCACCGGCCCGGGCCGACACCAGGGACCAACTGGCTGACGCGGCGGGAACCCAGGCGTCGACCGAGTCCCCCACCACCGACCGCAGTTGGTCCGCGGTCCGCCGGTCGATCGCCCGCCCCGCGGGACGGTCCGCCGTCCGGCCGGCGATCAGACGGGGGTGGAGCCCGTTGCCCCCGTTGCCGATCACGGCCATCATCTGCGCCAGGTGCAGCGGGCTGACCTTGATCCCGGAAAGTCCGTCGGCGGCGTCCGAGGACCCCGTCGACCACCCGCCCCCTCCGGCCACCCGTACCGGCAGGAGCCCGTCACCCCCGTTGGAGGCGAACCCGAACGCCTCGCCCGTGAAACCCAGGACCTCCGGCCCCAGGTCGGACGCGAGGCGGGCGAAGACATTGGCGCAGTCGTGCCGCCACGCATCCCGCAGCGTGGTGTCCACGCACCGGTCCGGGTCGCCGCCGATCCGCTTCTTGCTGTCCGGGACGACGTACACCGCCGGGGCCCGCACGGGGGAGTCCACCGAGTCGAGCACGCCCTCCTCCAAGGCGGCCGTGGCCACGATGAGGTGGGCGGCGGCACCGGGGTTCCGGACGTCCCGCAGGGCCCGGTTGAAGAGGGGCAGGGCCTTCTCGTCGTTCACCCGCTGCCATGCCTGCGCGTCCTCGGGCGAGTTGCCGCTGAAGGCCGCGGGGTCGAAGCCCGGGGCGCTCACCAGGGCGACGACGTCGCCCGTCCCGGCGTCCAGGGCGATCGCGGCTCCGTGCCGCCCCCGCAGCCCCTCGAAGGCCGCGCGCTGGGCCTCGGGGTCGATGGTCGTCGCCACGTCCCGGCCCGCCTCGATGTCGGCCTTCATCGCCCCCTCAAGGCCGCCCGCACCGAAGCTGGTCGACCGGTAGCCCGTGACGGACCCGTACAACTCCCCGTCGGTGTAGGTGCGTCGGAACGGAACCGGGCCCGGGACGTCCGACTTCTGCGAACCGGTCACCGGGCGGCCGTCCACCAGGATGTCGCCGAGGCCCTTCGCGGGGTCGGGTGGTGGTGCGGTCGTCTCCGCCCGTCCCGGGTCGGACCGACCGGCGGGGGCCTTCGACTTCTCCCCCTCGACGGACCGGTCCTCGGAGCAGCCCGCCAGCGGGACGACGAGCAGGACGGCCAGTGCGGCGAGGAAGGTGGCGCGGTGCGGTGCGGAAGGAGACATGGACTCATCCTAAGAACCCTCGCCGCCAAGCGAGTTGACGGCAGTCGGTCGGAAGCGCACGCCTCATGCCCGTCGTCGCCGTCGCCTCCGGTGGCGACGGACGTCGTCCCGCAGGTCCTTGGCCCCGCTGTACAGATTGAGGAGGTCCAGGGCGATCCAGATGCCGCGACCGATCCACTGCGCCGCCCCCACCAGGAGCTCTGACACCGTGCTTCCCCCCACGCTTCACCACCGGCTTTCCTTCGGGGACGTCGCCCGGATCCGAACGGTTGCCCGGCATCGTCCGCCGGGTCCGCGCCCGGGTGCGCCCGGCGACGGCGCGAACCCGACGCCGCCCGCCCCGCCGTCCCCTAAGCTCTGCTGCCCATGACCGCCACACCGGACCACCTGGCCGCCACCGCCGACGCGTACGACGGCATCGCCGTCCTGTACGAGGAACTCGTCAGGGACTCGCTGGACGCCCTTCCCCTGGATCGCGCCGTGCTCGCAGCCTTCGCGGACTCGGTGCAGTCCCCGGGCGCCGGCCCGGTGGCCGAGCTGGGCTGCGGGCCGGGCTACCTGACCGCCCACCTGAGGGACCTGGGAGTGGACGTCTTCGGCGTCGACCTGTCGCCGGTGATGGTGCGACTGGCCCGGACCGCCTACCCGGGACTGCGGTTCGAGCTCGCCTCCATGGACGCCCTGGACCTCCCGGACGGCGAACTCGGGGGCGTCGTGTCCTGGTACTCGCTCATCCACCTACCGCCGCGGGAAGTGCCCGCCTACCTCGCGGAGTTCCACCGGATCACCGCACCCGGGGGGCACCTCCTGCTCGGGTTCTTCGAGTCGGAGGGCGGGCCCGCCGCCCCGTTCGACCACAAGGTGGTCACCGCCTACCGCTGGCCGATCGACCGACTCGCCGGCCTCGCGCACGCGGCCGGGTTCACCGAGGTCGGCCGGATGCTGCGGGAACCGCAGGAGGGGGAGCGGTTCCGCCGGGGGCACCTGCTGATGCGGAAGGAGTGAGACGGCCCCGCGGTTGCGGGCGCCGGGCGGGCAGTGGCATAACGGAAGGGACACCCCGTGCCCCGGACCCGGGCCCGACCCGGGCGCCGTCCGCAGACGAGGCACCACATGGACATCGAGCTGACGTACGCGAGGGGACTGCTGCGCAGCATCGGCGACGTGCCGGTCTCCTACCGCCGGAGGGAATGGCTGGACAGCACGCCGCGCGCGCTGGGGCCGTGGCCGCTGGTGTACCAGCGGTTCGGCACGACGCTGCGTTCCGTGGGCGACGTCGAGATCACCTACCGGAAGTGGTCCACCCGGCCGCGCACGGTCGGGCAGTGGAGTTGCGAGTGCAGCAGGTTCGGCGCCCGTCTCCTGCGCATCGGCCCCTATGAACTCCGGCACGACGGAGGCGGGAACCGGGTGCGCGGCATCGGCCCGCTGGAGGTCTTCTACGACCGTCTCGGCACCCGTCCGATTCGGGTGCGGCTGCACGACGGGAGCCGGGCGCTCCCCGACGACCTCCTCCTCGTGCTCTTCCTGACGCTGTTCTGGCAGCGCCAGGAGTGGGAGGCGGCCCGCCGATCCGACGACTGACCGCCGCCACCGCCACGGGCCCGAGCACGGCCCGGCCCGCAGCGACCGGTGTCAGCTGCTCCCGGCGCCCTCGACGAGTGCCGCCCGCAACTCCTGGTCGGTGCAGCCGTAGCCCTTGCCCTCGGGCCAGAGGAAGGCGTGGCCCGCGGTGGCGGCGAGGGCCAGCAGGTCCTCCCGCGGCTCGCTCGGGACCAGGATCGCCCGGTGCCGTGCCGCCACGAACCGGCCGTAGTCGGCGAGCTGACCGATGGCCATGCGCACGTTCTCGCGCGTGACGCTGCCCTTGGCCTCGACGAGCAGCGCGAGGTCCGGCACGTACAGGTCGGTCAGCAGCGGACGGGTCTCACCGGGCGGCAGGATGCGGTGCCGGCCCACCCGGTGCCCCCGGGTCCGCAAGAAGTCGCCGAACCGCTGCACCAACTTGGCCTCGTGGCGCTCCGCCTCGTACGGCTCCCGGTTCGGCTGCACGAACGACTTCTCGGTCTCGTGCTGCTCCACGTCGATCTCGACGACGGCCGCGGCCTGGCCGGCCAGGAGCCGGCCCAGCTTCGTACCGGGGGCCTGCGGCGGGGTGTCCACCGGCCGGAGCGTGAAGACGACGACCTTCCGGAGGGGACCGTCCCCGGTTTCCGGGGCGTCGGCCTCGTACCACCCCTCGGTGACGAACTGGCCGAGGTAGGTGACCGTGCCGCGGGCGCCCTGGAACACCCGGAGCGCACGGCCCTCGGCGACGTGGTTCAGGATGCTGGCGTTGCCGGACACCATCCGCTGGTCGCCGTACTGCCCCTCGCCGCTGTAGTGGAACAGCCCGTCGGGCATCCAGCCGTCGTAGTAGCCGTGCTTCTCGCCGGCGACCGGGTCCGTGAAGACCATGACGTTCGGCGTCCTGGCCGACGGCCCGATGCCGCCCTGGGTCCGTCCGCCGTACTGCACGTGCAGCTGCTTGCGCTCGATCAGGTCACCCGGCCGGAGGTGCCATGCGGTTCCGGGCGGGGCGGGGGCCTCCGTCACGTCTGCTCTCCTCGGGGGCGGTGGCTACTAGGACGGGTCGTAGAGTACCCCGCGAGGCGCTGAACCGGCGAATCGGATGCGGAAAATCGATGTCCAAAACGGACATTGATCCACCGGGTCGGTCGCCCGCACCCATCAAGAAGCCCCCGACCCGCGAAGAACTCGCAGGTCGGGGGCGTTCAGGCAGTGCGTTACTTCTTCTTGCCCTGGGTGTTGCCGGGGATCTCGGCGAGCTGGGTTTTTGCTGGTCGGGGGCGGTGGGCTCGGGTGCCTGGTGGTCGCTGTTGGTCATCCTTGGCCAGTGATGAGCGGCTTCGGACGGCCCAGGGGCGGCCCGGCCAACACCCTCATGAGTGCCGACTCACTGCGTTGCGCAGTGCTTCGAACCACCCCAGGAGGAGCCACCGCAGCCGCCAGAACCAGCCTCTCCGCCTACCCTGCGGGTGTGCTTCCGGACGCGTCGGCGTGCGCGGAAGCCGGGGAGGAGTAGAGACACGTGGGCTTTGGCTTCGTCGGCCTCCACCACCGTGCACATGGCAGTAGCCGCTCCGTCTGGCCGGGTTTCTGCATGCTTGTCCCTGCCGTGTCACCCCCGAGCAACGCCCCATGAAGCGAGTGTGACAGAGCCTGGGAGGCAGGAGGCGACTGTGGGGCAACTGCTTACGAGAACTACGGAAACTCCCATGCGGAGCAATCAGCTTGGGAAGCTCGGGTCCCTTGGCGGCGGTTGCTGCGCTGACCCTCCGCGTGTACGCGCACCTCATGCCGTCCAGCCAGGAGCGCACCCGCAAGGCCGTGGCCGCCGTCTTCGACACGGCCCGGCCCGAGCCGTCCCGCACTTGACGGCCCACGGACGGCCCGGCCCCACCAAGAAGCCCCCTACCAGCGGAGAACCCGCAGGTAGGGGGCTTGTTCGGCGCTGCTTACTTCTTCTTGCCCTGGTTTTTGACCGCCTCGATGGCCGCCGCGGCGGCGTCCGGGTCGAGGTAGGTGCCGCCCGGGTTGAGGGGCTTGAACGCGGCGTCCAGCTCGTAGGAGAGGGGGATGCCGGTCGGGATGTTGAGGCCCGCGATGTCGGCGTCCGAGACGCCGTCGAGGTGCTTGACAAGGGCGCGCAGGCTGTTGCCGTGGGCGGCGACGAGCACCGTGCGGCCGGTCAGCAGGTCCGGGACGATGCCGTCGTACCAGTACGGCAGCATCCGGGCGACGACGTCCTTGAGGCACTCGGTGCGGGGGCGGACCTCCGGCGGGATCGTCGCGTAGCGCGGGTCGTCGCTCTGCGAGAACTCGGTGCCGTCCTCCAGCGGGGGCGGCGGGACGTCGTACGAGCGGCGCCACAGCATGAACTGCTCCTCGCCGAACTCGGCGAGGGTCTGCGCCTTGTCCTTGCCCTGGAGGGCGCCGTAGTGACGCTCGTTCAGGCGCCAGCTGCGGTGCACCGGGATCCAGTGGCGGTCGGCCGCCTCCAGCGCCAGCTGGGCGGTGCGGATCGCGCGCTTCTGGAGCGAGGTGTGCACGACGTCGGGCAGCAGGCCGGCGTCCTTCAGCAGCTCACCGCCGCGGACCGCCTCCTTCTCGCCCTTCTCGTTCAGGTTGACGTCCACCCAGCCGGTGAACAGGTTCTTCGCGTTCCACTCGCTCTCGCCGTGGCGGAGGAGGATCAGCTTGTACGGTGCGTCGGCCATGCCCCGAGCGTAATCGAACCCCTGCCCAGGCCGCGCGGCCGGTCCGGCCCCTGATACGTGTCCGCTCCCCGGCCGGACGCGCCCGCTGCGGCCCCGCCGTGACCTGGACGATTGACGATCCCCGTCAATTCAGTGGTGATCTTCCGCCCGTGCGGCGTAACTTCCGGTCACACGATTCACTACTTACATACCTGGCACGTGGTGCCCTGGGGGAGGTCTGCATGTCGGGTGGGGACACCAAGCGCACCGCGGCGGCGGGCGGTAGCGTCCGACGCGCGCTGCGGGAGACCGTCTCGGGGCTGCCGCCGGCCTTCTGGTGGCTGTGGACCAGCACCCTGGTCAATCGGCTCGGCGGCTTCGTCGCCACCTTCATGGCCCTGTACCTGACCCTGGAGCGGGGCTACTCCGCCTCCTTCGCGGGGCTCGTGGCCGCGCTGTACGGGCTGGGCGGCGTCGTCTCGGCGCTCGGCGCCGGGGTGATGGCGGACCGGCTGGGCCGGCGCCCCACCCTGTTGATCGCCCAGACCTCCACCGCGCTGTCGGTCGCCGTGCTCGGCCTGGTCCAGCACCCGGCGGCCATCGCCGCCGTCGCCTTCCTGGTCGGTGCGGCCACCAACGCCTCGCGCCCCGCCGTCCAGGCGATGCTCGCGGACATCGTCCCGCCCGAGGACCGGGTGCGGGCCTTCTCATTGAACTACTGGGCGATCAACCTGGGGTACGCGATCTCGGCCGCCGCCGCCGGGTTCATCGCCGAGTACAGCTACCTCGCCGGGTTCCTGGGCGAGGCGGTGATGACCCTGGCCTGTGCCGTCGTGGTCTTCGTCAAGCTGCCGGAGTCCCGGCCGGTGCGCAGCGAGCAGGAGCGGTCCGCGGAGCCGGACGTCGGCTTGGGGACGGTGCTGCGCGACACCCGGTTCATGGGGGTGGTCGGGCTGTCGTTCCTGGTCTCGCTGGTCTTCATGCAGAGTTCGGTGGGCCTGCCGATCGCGATGGGCGACGTCGGGCTGAGCCCCGCCGAGTTCGGCCTGGCCATGTCGGTGAACGGCGTGCTGATCGTCGTCCTCCAGATCCCCGTCACCCGGTTCATCCAGCACCGGGACCCGCGCTCGCTGCTGATCGCCTCCTCCCTGGTGCTGGGCATCGGCTTCGGCCTCACCGCCTTCGCCGACTCGGTCCTGGTGCTGATGCTGACGATCGCGGTGTGGACCCTCGGCGAGATCGTGAACGCCCCCACCCAGACCAGCCTGGTGGTCCGCCTCTCGCCGGTCCACGGCCGGGGGCGCTACCAGGGCATGTACACGATGTCCTGGGCGGTCGCCAGCCTCGGGGCCCCGCTGGTGGCCGGCTTCGTGATCGACCGCCATGGCGCGGCCTGGCTCTGGGCGAGCTGCGCCGCGCTCGGCGCCGCCGCCGCGCTCGGCTACTGGGCGCTGATGCGCGGGCTGCCGCCGGTGGAGGGGACGACGAAGGAGGTCGAGCCGGCACCCGTCACCTCCTCGACGCCGCCGACCGCCCCGGAGGCCCCGGCCACCGCGCAGGCCCGGGAGTGACCCGCGCCGGGGCCGGAGCCGGCGGCCGACGCCGACGGAGGACCGAGGGGCGGGCGAGCGCCCGCGGGGCGGTGTCAGAGCAGGGCGCGGGCCTCGTCCGCGGAGGGCACCCGGCCGAGGGTCCCCTCGTGCAGGTCGCCGAACACCTCGATGCGGAGGGACTGGTCGAGGCCGCCCACCGGCACCGGGTCGAAGCCGGCCGCCCGGATCAGTCGGGCGGCCTCCTCCCCGGCGGCCGGGTCGTCGGCCGCGTAGAAGCCCACCGCCCGCTCCGGCTCGCGGCGCGCCTCGTGCTCCAGCGAGGCGGCCAGCAGCGTGCCGAACGCCTTGACCGGGCGGGCCCCGGCCGGCAGCAGGCCGGCGATGACCACCCCGGCCGACTGGTCCTCGGGGAGGGTCTTGGTGAAGGTGCCCCGCTCGTCGACGGCGATCGGGTTCGACGGGTCCACCACCACCTTGCCGGAGAGCCGGTCCCCGTACCGGGCGATCAGTTCCTTGATGGTGTCGAACCAGACGGCGAGGATCAGCACGTCGGCCATGTCCACCGCCTGGTCGACGGTGGTGGCGGTGGCCCGGTCGCCGAGCCGGTCGGCCAGTTCCCGGGTGCGTTCGAGGTCGCGGGAGGCGAGGAGCACCGACTCGCCGCCCGTCGTGAGGTCGGCGGCCAGCCGCGAGCCGATCGCCCCGGTGCCGATGATCGCTGTGGTCACGTCGTCCCGCTCCCTGGCCGGGGCCGGTGCGGCCCGCTGTCCGTCGGTCCCGGCCAGTACAGCAGGGCCGGGCGCCGGCGGCACCGCGTGCGGCACCGCTCGGGTGACCCGGGACGACCGAACGGTCAGCGACCGGGGAGCAGCAGCGCACGGGCCCGTTCGAGCCCGGCCCCGAACCCGGCGCCGTCGCCCAGGTCGACGAAGGGGGCGCCGGCCGCCCGGCAGGCGTCCCGCAGGGCCGTGCTGCGGTCGCGCACCCGGGCGGCGGTGTCCCGGTACACGGCGTCCGGGGCGCCCTCCAGCCACTGCGGGTCCAGGCGCAGCCGCTCGGCGGTGAGCGTGGTGTCGCCGAGGAACACCGGGGCCACCGGGAGGCCCGTCGCGCGGGCCGCGGCGACCGCGTCGAGGGTGATGACGTCGCCTTCGACGACGTAGCCGTCGAGCGGGTCCTCGTGGTCGATCCCGTCGGCGATCGCGCGCAGGAACTCCACCAGGAACGGCAGGGCCGCGGCGGCCTTCGAGGCGTGCTCCCCGTGCCGGACGCCGAGCGCGGGGGCGGCGTGCTGGAGCATCGAGACCAGTGCGTCCGTCGGGCAGTGGGGGAGCCCGTCCCGTTCCAGCAGCAGGGCGGCGAGGGTGCTCTTGCCCACCCGGGGCGGGCCTCCGACCAGAAGGATCATCCGCAGCACGGTAGGGCCGCCGTCCCCGTGGGGCCACCGGATTTCCCGTCGACCCGGGGGCGCACGCACCGCGCGCGCCGGGCGCGGTGCGCGCCGCCCTTACGCGGCCCCGGGGCGGGGGCGTCCGGTGGGCCGGGAGGGGTTCCGGGCCGGCGCCGCCGGCCCGGAACCGCATCGGCGCGCCCCCGTGCGACCCCCGGCGAGGACCGGGCGACGGGCCCGCGGCGAGGGCGCTCCGGAACCGCAGCGCGCCCTGGCCGCGGGGCCCGGCACCGTGTGCGGCACCGGGCCCCGCGGCCGGGGCGGAGGGCTCAGAACAGCAGGTCGTACTGGTTGAAGCCGCTGCCCAGCGAGGTGCGCGTGCCGAAGATCGACGAGGACGCCTTGCCGGTGCCGGGGTACAGCCACAGCTTGCCGCCGGAGTCGCGGGCGAGGACGTCCGCGATGCCGTCGCCGGTCATGTCGCCGTTGCCGACCAGCGCGGTGAACGACCAGTTGCTGCGGACCTTGACCTTGGCCGCGAACGGTGCCGACGCCTTGCCGGTGCCCCGGTACAGCCACACGGTGTTCGCGCGGTCCCGGACCAGCAGGTCCGTCTTGCCGTCCTTGGTGAAGTCGCCCCGGCCGAAGAGCTTGCCGCCCTTCCACGCCTGGTTGACGACCTTCTTCTTGGTGCCGAACTGGCCGTTGCCCTTGCCCGGGTACAGGTAGACGCTGCCCGCCGAGTCCAGGGCCGCCAGGTCCGGCCAACCGTCGCCGGTGAGGTCACCGGGCACCGCGTACGACTTCGAGCCGCCGCCCACCGAGGTGATCGCGGACCGCGCCCAGACCCACCGGTTGCCCGAGAGCTTCTGGTAGTCGCGGTACAGCTTCCCGTCCTGCTTGTTGCGGATCAGGATGTCCGTGGTGCCCTCGCGGTCCAGGTCGGCCTGGAGGCCCCAGCTGGCGACGCCCCAACCGGTCTGGGCGCCCGTGCGGCCGGCCAGCGACCGCCCGCGGCTGGTCTGCGAGTACAGCGTGCCGCCCGGGGTGCGCACCAGCAGGTCGGCGCGGCCGTCGTAGGACAGGTCGCTGTCGTCGATGCGGGCCGAGGCGTCGGCCACGTAGGTGCGGACCTTGGTGAACACCGGGTACGCGCCCTTGGCGATGCAGCGCTCGACGCCCCAGGAGACGATGCCCACGATCTTGCCCCGGACGACCAGCGGGCCGCCCGAGTCGCCGTGGCAGGGGCTGTTGGTGCCCGTGTCGCGGCCGGTGGCCGGCTTGCCCGCGCAGAGCATCTCGCCGGCGACGAAGTAGTCCCGGCCGATGACGCGGCGCATCGCGCTGTCGCAGGTGCCGTCCGCGACCATGGGCAGGCTGACCTTGCGCAGCTTCGGCGCGAGCTGCGCGTTGGTGCGGCCCGAGGTCAGGCCCCAGCCGTAGGCGGTGCCGACGGTGCCCCGCGCGTACAGCGCGCTGTCGCCGGTCTGGGCGAGGGGCAGCGGCTTCTGCTTGAAGGTGCGGTCGAGGGTGAGCACCGCGACGTCGTTGCGCAGCTTGGAGTGGTCGTACTTGGGGTGCTTCCACACCCGGTGCACCCGGGCGATGGTCCCCGCGGCCTGGTCGCCGAGGTTGGTGGCGCCGGCCTGGGCGAGGCCCCAGCGGCGCCAGTCGAGCCCCTGGACGCAGTGCGCGGCGGTGAGCACCTTGTTGGGGGCGACCAGCGAGCCCCCGCAGAACGAGCCCTTGCCGGCGTTCTCGTCGTAGTACCAGAGCTGGACCATCCACGGGGCGCTGCCGATCGTGGTCGCGGACCCGCCCACGATGAACGGCCGGATGCGCGCGTCGGTCCCGTTGCGGGCGGCCTCCCCAGCGGAGCCGGCGGCACCGGCCTTCGCCGGCGCGCCCACGGGGCGCGAGCCGCGCGAGTCGGTGGCGCGGACCGCGTCGGCGAGCCGTTCGCGCAGCTCGGCACCGTCGGCGCGGGGCGCCGCGGCGGCGGTGCCCGGGGCCGGCGGCAGGCCGCTGCGGTCCGGGGCGGGCGTGGCCGCGGCGGCGGGCAGCGCGGAGCCGCCGGCCACCAGGGCGAGCGAGAGCGCGGCCGTCGCCGCGGCCCGGACGGCACCGGGTCTGCGGTAGAGGCTGCGGGCGTGAGTCATGCGGTGTACCCCCCACGGGTGCGTTCGGACGAACGCCGACGGAGGGCGGCACGTTCCGCGGGACGTCAGCTCCCCGCGACGTCCCCGTGATCCCCCCACGGCCGCCCGAAGTCTATGGCCCCCGGCCCGCGCGGGGCGAGCGATGACCCCGGAACGCCGGTCCGGTCAACTCCTGCTCCACCGGTCACGGCTGAGTCGCCGTCGAACCGGCGGGCGCGGACGCCGAGGGGTGGGGCGGGCCCCGCGCGACCCGCCGGAACGGGGGCGCGGGGCCCGCGAACCCTGCCGTCTCCCGCGCCCGCGGCCCCGCACACCGCCCGCCGCGCCGGCGCGCGGCCCGTCGAGGACGCACGGGTGCGCCGCTGATGCGCCGTTGATGCGCCGCACCGCGCGCGCTTCCCTCGGTGGGGAACAGACACCGTGCCAACGCGCCCCCAAGGAGGGAACCCCGTGGCCGAGTCCCGAGTCACCGACACCGTCGACGAGCCCCCGAGCCTGGCCGCTCCGCGCCCCGCCCTGCCCCGCCTCGCCCTGCTGGGCGCCTGCGGCTGCGGGCCGGGGTGCTCCTGCGGCTGCCAGTCCGGCAGCGGTTGCCAGTGCGGCGGCGGTTGCGGCTGAGCCCGCCGCGCCGTAGCGGTCCGCCCGGCGGACCGTCCGTGCCCCGTGCCCCGTACGCGACGACGCCGTACGGGGCACGGCCACGTTCCGGAGCGGTCAGATCCCGCCGTCCACGCCGGCCGGGCCCGGCGTCAGCTCGTCCGCGTACTCCCCGGTGACCAGGTACACGACCCGCTTGGCGACGGACACCGCGTGGTCGGCGAACCGCTCGTAGTAGCGACCGAGCAGCGTCACGTCCACCGCGGTCTCGATGCCGTGCTTCCAGCGCTCGTCGATCAGGTGCTGGAACAGCGTCCGGTGCAGCAGGTCCATCGCGTCGTCGTCCTGCTCCAGCTGCATCGCCAGGTCGACGTCCTTGGTGATGATGACCTCGGCGGACTTCGCCATCAGCCGCTGTGCGAGCTGGCCCATCTCCAGGATGGTGGCGGCCAGGTCCTGCGGCACGGCGCGCTCGGGGAACCGCAGCCGCGCCAGCTTGGCGACGTGCTGCGCCAGGTCGCCGGAGCGCTCCAGGTCCGCGCTCATCCGCAGCGAGGTGACCACGATCCGTAGGTCGGTCGCCACCGGCTGCTGCCGGGCGAGCAGGGCGATCGCCCGGGCCTCCAGGTCGTGCTGGAGGTCGTCGACCTTCTGGTCGCCGGCTATCACCGACTCCGCCAACTTCAGGTCCGCGTCCAGGATCGCCGTGGTGGCGCGTCCTATCGCCGAACCGACGAGTCGGGCCATCTCGACCAGGTCGTCGCCGATCGAGTCCAGTTCTTCGTGGTACGCATCACGCATCCTGGGCCGTCCTTCTTTCTGCCTGAGAGACTGGGCACTCGGCGCTCGTGTACCCACGCTCCCACGTTCTGGCACGTACGCGTCCTATTCCGGCACCCGGAGTGAATCGGCCCTTTCCCCTCGGTGAACTCTGGGCGACGAGTGTCGCAGCAGACACCGCCACCCCTGGGGCGGTGTCCCCGGAGGTGCCTAACCTGGAGGCATGGACGTGAACGCGGCGGTCGCCGCAGCAGCAGCGATCGCCGGGTTGCTCACCGGCGTCATCGCCATGCTGGCGTTCCGCTGGAGCGAACGCGACCTGAAGCACCCTCCCCGCTCCTCCCTGCACACCGAGCCCGTGCTGCCGCCCGGGGTGGACACCGTCCTGTCGGTGCTCCGCTCCTCGGCGGTGGTGCTGGACGAGTCCGACAGCGTCGTGAAGGCCAGCTCGGCCGCGTACGCCCTCGGACTGGTGCGGGGCGGGAAGCTCGCCATCGACCCGATGCTCCAGATGGCCCGGGACACCCGGCGGGACGGCGAGATACGGCAGGCGGAACTGGACCTCCCCCAGCGCGGCGCGGGCCGCGGCGGAGAGGCGCTGGCCGTCTCCGCCCGGGTCGCCCCCCTCGGCTCCCGGCTGGTGCTGCTGCTGGTGGAGGACCTCACCGAGGCCCGACGCATCGAGGCGGTCCGCCGGGACTTCGTGGCCAACGTCAGCCACGAGCTGAAGACCCCGACCGGGGCGCTGTCGCTGCTCTCCGAGGCGGTCATGGACGCGTCCGACGACCCGGAGGCCGTGGAGCGGTTCGCCGGTCGCATGCAGGTCGAGGCCACCCGGCTGACCAACCTGGTGCAGGAGCTGATCGACCTCTCCCGGGTGCAGAACGACGACCCGCTGGAGTACGCCGGCCCGGTGCGGGTGGACGAACTGGTGGCCGAGGCGATCGACCGCTGCCGGCACCAGGCGTCCACCAAGCAGATCACCATCGCCGCGGCCGACACCGCCGACCTGCGCATCTGGGGCAACCGCGGCCAGCTCGCGGCGGCCCTCGGCAACCTGGTCGAGAACGCCGTGAACTACAGCGCCGCCCGCACCCGGGTGGGCATCGCCGCCCGCCGGGTGGCCCAGTCCGGCGGCGACCTGATCGAGGTCTCCGTCACCGACCAGGGCATCGGCATCCCCGACCGGGACAAGGAGCGCGTCTTCGAGCGCTTCTACCGGGTCGACCCGGCCCGCTCCCGTGCCACCGGCGGCACGGGCCTGGGTCTGGCCATCGTCAAGCACGTGGCCGCCTCGCACGGCGGGGAGGTCACGGTGTGGAGCACCGAGGGGCAGGGCTCCACGTTCACGCTGCGGCTGCCGGAGGCGAAGTCCTCCGGCGGCCGGCCCCTGCTCGCGCCCGGCTCCGCCGCCGGCACCGGGTTCCCCGGTGCCGGCGGCGGGGGTGACCACCGGCCGACCGGTACGACCCCAACCCCCCCGTTCGCACCACTTCCCTCCCCGGAGGTCCTTCCGTGACCCGAGTGCTCGTCGTCGAGGACGAGGAATCCTTCTCCGACGTCCTGTCGTACATGCTCCGCAAGGAGGGTTTCGAGGTCGCCATCGCGACCACCGGACCCGACGGCCTGGACGAGTTCGAACGCAACGGCGCCGACCTGGTGCTGTTGGACCTGATGCTGCCGGGGCTGCCCGGCACCGAGGTCTGCCGACAACTGCGCCTCCGCTCCAACGTCCCGGTGATCATGGTGACCGCCAAGGACAGCGAGATCGACAAGGTCGTCGGTCTGGAGATAGGGGCCGACGACTACGTCACCAAGCCGTTCTCCTCGCGGGAGCTGGTCGCCCGCATCCGGGCCGTGCTGCGCCGCCGCGGCGAACCGGAGGAGGTCACCCCCGCGGCCCTCCAGGCCGGCCCGGTCCGCATGGACGTGGACCGGCACGTGGTGACGGTGGCCGGCGCCAAGGTCGACCTGCCGCTCAAGGAGTTCGACCTGCTGGAGATGCTGCTGCGCAACGCGGGCCGGGTGCTGACCCGGATGCAGCTGATCGACCGGGTGTGGGGCGCCGACTACGTGGGCGACACCAAGACCCTGGACGTCCACGTCAAGCGCCTGCGGGCGAAGATCGAGCCGGACCCGGGCGCCCCGCGCTACCTGGTGACGGTGCGCGGCCTGGGCTACAAGTTCGAGCCCTGACGGGCCCGGGCACGACGACGCCGGAGGGCGGGACCCGGACGGACCGGGGTCCCGCCCTCCGGCGGTGCGTGAGCGGTGCGGGCGTCAGCCCTGGCCGGCCGGTGACTCGCCCTCGGCGGGCGCGGAGGCGCCCTCGGCCGGCTCCTCGGCGGGGGCCTCGGAGGACTCGGCGCCGGCGTCCCCGGCCGCCTCGGACGCCTTCGGCGCGGGCGCGGCCGGCGCCTCGGTCGGGCCCCAGTCCTTGAAGTAGCTGGCGGCGGGCACCACGAAGCTGTCGACCTTCACGTCACCGGTCTTGCTGAAGGTGTAGGTGACGGTCTGCGAGTCGCCGTCCTGCACGGCCTCCCGGCCGCTCGGCAGCGTGGCGGACGCGTTGCCCTTGCCGCCGATCACGAGGTGACCGCCGGCCGGGACCGTCACGGTGGAGCCGCCACCGGCGGCCTTCAGCTCGGCCTTGCCCGCGCCGTCGAGGGCGACGGATTCGAGGGTCTGGTCCTCGGTGCCGTTGTTGTAGAGGGTGACGGCGATGGCGGCGGGGCCGGTCGCCTCCAGCTCCGGCTGGGTGATGATGTTCGAGTTCTGGACCTGGATCTTGCCGACGGTGACGGCGGCGTTGTCCGGCTTGATGCCCAGCGTCTGGGCGTTCGTGCCGGCGCCGCAGGCGGCGAGCGTGGCGATCGAGAACGCGATGGCGGTGGCGGCGAGGGCGCCGCGTCGAAGGCTGCTGCTCACGGCGGCGGCAACTCCTAGAACGTGGGCGGTACGGAGGGTCCTGTTGGTGGTGCGGGTCCTGCTGGTCCTGCGGGTGGTGCCGGTGCCGACGGGCACCGGACCCGCCTCCGGGACCGGGAGGGCCTCGGACGGCGAGCAGGGCGGCCATAAAGCCGCCCTAAGGATGCGTCAGCGGCCTTAGGTTATCGACCCGCTCTCCGGTGACCGCACCCGACCCGCCCCTAGGGGCTCGGGGCCGGGGGGACCGGAGGTCAGGGGCGCGGGGGCGCCCGCCGGCGGGCCGGGAATTCTCCTCTCGTCGACCTTTCCCGCGGGACGCGCGTCGGGGGGCGGCTATGCGGGGAAGGAGTTCCCCGGTCCGCACGGGTTTTCCGGTCAATCCCGCACCGCTAACCCGCACCTATCCGGGAACGTCGGGGAACACGCTACGGCGGAATTGATCAACGGGCTCGGGGTGATCAATTCCAGAACGCGGCTCCGGCCGCCGAACGGAGTAGCGGGACCACCGGGAAGTGCGGGAAAGTCATCGGGAGCCGGGGGAAGTCACGCCATCCGAATCCGGCAAACCGGGACGTTCGTCTCCTTGCGTTCCGCCGTTCGGGTTCGTAACGTGCACGTTTCACCCCCTCCGTGCAGCCGCTCCGACCTGCGAATACCCGCCGGTCGGCGGTCGCGCGATCCCGTCCGCAGCACGTTCCCGTTGTTGTTGTCAAGCCCCGAGATATGCTCTGACCTGCGGAAACGCCATTCAGTGGACGCCGTATCCGTGTTACCCTTGATAGTCACGGAAGGGGTACCTGTCACATGACGTTCAAGGTTGGCGACACCGTGGTCTATCCCCATCACGGGGCCGCGCTGATCGAGGCCATCGAAACTCGCCAGATCAAAGGCGTGGACAAGACCTACTTGGTGCTGAAGGTCGCCCAGGGTGACCTGACGGTGCGCGTACCGGCGGACAATGCGGAGTTCGTCGGCGTGCGTGATGTGGTCGGTCAGGACGGGCTGGACCGGGTCTTCGAGGTGCTGCGCGCGCCGTACGCCGAGGAGCCCACGAACTGGTCCCGTCGCTACAAGGCAAACCTGGAGAAGCTCGCCTCCGGCGATGTCATCAAGGTCGCCGAGGTCGTGCGCGACCTGTGGCGCCGCGAGCGCGAGCGCGGGCTCTCCGCCGGCGAGAAGCGCATGCTCGCCAAGGCCCGTCAGATCCTGGTCAGCGAGCTGGCCCTGGCGGAGAACACCAACGAGGACAAGGCCGAAGCGCTGCTCGACGAAGTACTCGCGTCCTGAAGCGACCGACGCCCACCCCGCGCCGCGGTACCGGGCGCGCTCGAACCCGACGCGAACGGCCCTGACGCAGGGAAACGCCGTGGCGCCCGATGACCCCACCAGGTCGCCGGGCGCTGCGGCATGTCCGCGGCCCGTTTCCCGGCTCCCGCCGACCGCGCGGAGAGGGGTGCGGGCGTGCCGCGCATGCGGACGCGGCACGTACGCGCGCACCCGCTGGACTGGTGGAACGCCCGGAAGACCGCCCCCGTGCCCCGCTGGTACCGCCCCTCGTGCGCCGGGCCCGGGCAGCGGCTCGACCAAATGTCACGGAAGGGTTCGGTCGAGGCGTCGCGCCCGGCACACCCCCCGACCGCCGGCCGGGGGTACCCCCAGGCCATACCCATGTCGCCCGAGCACACAAACCTGAACGGAAGCGATGACTGACGAATCGCGCCCAGCGCCACCAGCAGCCACGGCCGCGGCCGTGATCCCCGCGGCCGGCCGCGGGGTC
Organism: Streptomyces sp. NPDC002490; assembly: GCF_040296045.1. NCBI lineage: Bacteria > Bacillati > Actinomycetota > Actinomycetes > Kitasatosporales > Streptomycetaceae > Streptomyces > Streptomyces sp. NPDC002490. The sequence continues at coordinate 40,773 of NZ_JBEOWM010000018.1, forward strand.
CGCCTCGGCCCCGGCGCCCCCAAGGCCCTCCGCCCCCTCGGCGGCGTCCCCCTGCTCGTCCACGCCGTCCGTGCCATGGCCGCCTCCCGCGCCGTGGCCCTGGTCGTCGTCGTCGCCCCGCCCGAGGGCACCGCCGAGGTCCGGGCCCTGCTCGACACCCACGCCCTGCCCGAGCGCACCGACTTCCTGGTGGTGCCCGGCGGCGACACCCGGCAGGAGTCGGTCCGCCTCGGCCTCGACGCCCTGCCGCCGCACGTCGACACCGTCCTCGTGCACGACGCGGCCCGCCCGCTGGTGCCCGTCGACACGGTGGACGCCGTGGTCGCCGCGGTGCACGCCGGCGCCCCCGCCGTGGTGCCGGCGCTGCCGCTCGCCGACACCGTCAAGGAGGTCGAGCCGCGCGACCCGGCCCGCCCCGACGCCCCCGAACCCGTGGTCGCCACCCCCGCCCGGGCGCGGCTGCGCGCGGTGCAGACCCCGCAGGGCTTCGACCGCGCCACCCTCGTCCACGCGCACGCCACCGTCCCCGTCGACGGCGAGGGCGCCACCGACTGCGCCGGGATGGTGGAACGCACCGGCCGGCCGGTGGTGCTCGTCCCCGGCCACGAGGAGGCGTTCAAGGTCACCCGGCCGCTGGACCTGGTGCTCGCCGAAGCGGTGCTCGCCCGCAGGAGGGCCACCGATGGCTACTGAGCCGATCGTCCCCCGGGTGGGGGTCGGCACCGACGTGCACGCCTTCGAAGCCGGTCGCGAACTGTGGTGCGGCGGGCTGCGCTGGGACGAGGCGGACAGCGGCGGGTACGGACTCGCCGGCCACTCGGACGGGGACGTCGCCGCCCACGCCGCCTGCGACGCCCTGTTCTCCGCCGCCGGGGTGGGTGACCTCGGCGCCCACTTCGGCACCTCCCGACCCGAATGGGCCGGGGCCTCCGGAGTGACCCTGCTGGCCGAGGCGGCCCGGATCGTCCGCGCCGCCGGTTTCGCGATCGGGAACGTGTCGGTACAGGTGATCGGGGTGCGGCCGAAGGTCGGCAAGCGCAGGGCCGAGGCCGAACGGACCCTCTCCGAAGCCGTGGGCGCCCCGGTCTCCCTCTCCGGCACCACCACCGACGGCCTGGGCCTGACCGGCCGGGCCGAGGGCCTCGCCGCGATCGCCACCGCCCTGGTCTACCCGCGCCCCTGACCGGCGACCGGTCCCCGTCGCCCACCGCGGAACGGGGACCGGAGGGTTCCCGTTCCGAACGGGCGGACCCGGTTCGAAACCGGCCTCACGGGGTAGCGCTAGGGCTCGAACGCCCCGGCAACAGGCCCCGGCCGGCCCGCCGACCGGACGACCCGAAGGGAAACCCATGTCCGCCCAGCTCTCCGACGACCTCAAGAGCCTGCTCGACACCCCCGTCTTCGTCTCCGTCGCGACCGTCCAGCCCGACGGCAGCCCCCAGGTCTCACCGGTGTGGGTCAAGCGCGACGGCGACGACCTGTTGGTCTCGACCACCGTCGGCCGCCGCAAGGAGAAGAACCTCCGCCGCGACCCCCGGATCACCGTGCTGCTCCAGCCCTTCGACGCCCCCTACACCTACGCCGAGATCCGCGGCAGCGCACAGCTCACCACCGAGGGCGGCCCCGAGCTGATCGACGAGCTCTCCCTCAAGTACACCGGCAAGTCGTACGCCGAGTTCAACCCCGCCGCCGGCGAGGACGCCCAGCGGGTCGTCGTCCGGATCACCCCGCGCAAGGTCGTTGGCCGGATCTGATCCCCACCGCGGTGCGGGAGCCGTGTTCCCCCAACCCGTTCCAATGTCGTGAAAACGGCGTTTCAGCCACCCCGGGTGTCCCAGGGGTCGCGGGGCACTGCCCTGCGACCACTACCCTGGGGGGGTGACTATTCGCCTGTACGACACCAGCGCCCGGCAGGTCCGTGACTTCGCCCCCCTCACCCCGGGCTGTGTCTCGATCTACCTGTGTGGCGCGACCGTGCAGGCCGCCCCGCACATCGGGCACATCCGCTCGGGCCTGAACTTCGACATCATGCGCCGCTGGTTCGCCCACCGCGGCTACCGGGTGACGTTCGTCCGCAACGTCACCGACATCGACGACAAGATCATCCAGAAGTCCGCCGAGCAGGACCGCCCCTGGTGGTCCATCGGCTACGAGAACGAGCGCGCCTTCAACGACGGCTACGCGGCGCTCGGTTGCCTGCCGCCCACCTACGAGCCCCGCGCCACCGGCCACGTCACCGAGATGGTCGAGATGATGCAGGGCCTGATCGAGCGCGGCCACGCCTACGAGTCCGGGGGCAACGTCTACTTCGACGTGCGCTCCTTCCCCGAGTACCTGGCGCTCTCCAACCAGGACCTCGACGAGCTGCGCCAGCCCGACGAGGGCGCCTCCGGCAAGCGGGACCCCCGCGACTTCGCGATGTGGAAGGCCGCCAAGCCCGGCGAACCCGACTGGGAGACCCCCTGGGGCCGCGGCCGACCCGGCTGGCACCTGGAGTGCTCGGCGATGGCCCACAAGTACCTGGGCACCGCCTTCGACATCCACGGCGGCGGCATCGACCTGATCTTCCCGCACCACGAGAACGAGATCGCCCAAGCCAAGGCGTACGGCGACGAGTTCGCCCGCTACTGGGTCCACAACTCGTGGGTGACCATGAGCGGCGAGAAGATGTCGAAGTCCCTCGGCAACTCCGTCCTGGTCAGCGAGATGGTCAAGCAGTGGCGGCCCATCGTGCTCCGCTACTACCTCGGCACCCCGCACTACCGCTCCACCATCGAGTACAGCCCCGAGGCGCTGCGCGAGGCCGAGTCGGCGTTCGCCCGCATCGAGGGCTTCGTCCAGCGGGTGGTGGAGAAGGCCGGCGGCCCCGTCGAGCCGGCCGCCGAGGTGCCGCCCGCGTTCGCCGAGGCGATGGACGACGACCTGGGCGTGCCGCAGGCCCTCGCCATCGTCCACACCACCGTCCGCCAGGGCAACAGCGCGCTGGCCGCCGACGACAAGGAAGCCGCCGTCGCCCGCCTCGCCGAGGTGCGCGCCATGCTCGGCGTCCTCGGGCTCGACCCCCTCGACCCGCACTGGTCCGGCGAGAACGACCGCGGCGAGGACCTGCACGGCGTCGTCGACACCCTGGTCCGCCTGGTGCTGCAACAGCGCGAGTCCGCCCGGGCCCGCAAGGACTGGGCCACTGCGGACGCCATCCGCGACCAGCTCAACCAGTCCGGACTCGTCATCGAGGACGGCGCCCAGGGCCCGCGCTGGACCCTCGGACCCCGCTGATCCCTCCGACGCGACGTGCCGCCCGCCCCCACGGGCGGCACACTCGTCCACAGACCCACCCGCGTCCGCCCGGACGCGACCCCGATGCACCCGAGAGACACCCGAGGAACGGATACGTCATGGCCGCAAACAACCGCCGCATGTCCGGAAAGAAGGGCGCGCAGGTCGGCAGTGGCGGCCAGCGGCGCAAGGGCCTGGAGGGCAAGGGCCCCACCCCGCCCGCCGAGATGCGCAAGGGCCACGCCAAGCAGCGCGCCGCCAACGCCAAGGCCCGCCGCTCCCAGGGCCGCACCGCCACCCCGCGCGGCCGCGGCGGCAAGGGGACCTCCGAACTGGTCGTCGGCCGCAACCCGGTCGTCGAGGCGCTGCGCGGCGGCGTCCCCGCCTCCACCCTGTACGTCCAGCAGTTCATCGACAACGACGAGCGGGTCCGCGAGGCGCTCCAACTCGCCGCCGAGCGCGGCGGCATCCACCTGATGGAGGCCCCCCGCCCCGAACTGGACCGGATGACGGACGGGCTCAACCACCAGGGCCTCGTCCTCCAGGTGCCGCCCTACGAGTACGCGCACCCCGAGGACCTCGTCGCCGCCGCCCACGACGAGGGCGGCGACCCGCTGATCGTGGCGCTCGACGGGGTCACCGACCCCCGCAACCTCGGCGCCGTCGTCCGCTCCGCCTCCGCCTTCGGCGGGCACGGCGTGGTGGTGCCCGAGCGCCGCGCGGCCGGGATGACCGCGGGGGCCTGGAAGACCTCCGCGGGCGCCGCCGCCCGCACCCCGGTGGCCCGCGCCACCAACCTCACCCGGACCCTGGAGGCGTACAAGAAGGCCGGCCTCACGGTGGTCGGCCTGGCCGCCGACGGGGAGGCCGAGGTCGGGGACCTCGCCGCCCTGGCCGGCCCGGTGGTCATCGTGGTCGGCAGCGAGGGCAAGGGGCTCTCCCGGCTGGTGGGGGAGACCTGCGACGTGCGGGTGCGCATCCCGATGCCGGGCGGCGCCGAGTCGCTGAACGCGGGCGTCGCCGCCGGTGTGGTGCTCTACGAGGCCGCCCGGCAGCGCCGTCGCTGACCCCCGCGGCGGGTTTGTCGGGGGCCGGACATCTTCGGCCGGGTCAAGGCAGTGTCCTAACCGAGCGTCACTCGGTTAGATGAGTGTGGACACCAGAACACCCCGCACACTCACGGGGGCCCGCTCGTCGGGATTCGACGACGCTCCCGCGCTGAGCATGGTGAAGGTGCCGAGCGATCCGGCGCAGGTCATCGTCAATCATGCGAGCTTCCGCGTGCAGCTCAACGTGCCGACGCGCTCCCCGCGCATCACCCGGGGAGCCGACCCGGGACGCGCCCCCGCAGCAGCCGGCGCGCGCCGGCGCGCACCGGTGGTCTGGAGCGGTCGGTCCGCCCCCGGCGACGGTGCCACCGGACTGCTCCAGGCGGTGCGGGAGAGCGGCGTGCGCCGGCCCGCCCTCGCCCCCGACGAGGGCGGCGCCACCCGGGTCGTCCCCCGGCTGACGCCCCGCACCGCGCTCGACGACACCGTCGAGACCACCGGTGTCGAGGACACCGGCACCCGGCTGCTGCCCGTCCAACCCCGCGCCGCCGGCAGCGCCTACGAGGACACCGCCGGCCTGCCCCTCGTCGCCGACGGACCCGCCGGGTCCGACCCGCACGGCCACTACGCCTACGACCTCGACGACTACGGCGACGCCCGGCACCACGACGAGGACGGGGACGGCGTCCGGGAACGGCGCGACGAGGACGCCCGCGGCCACCACGCCTACTACCCCGGCCGCCGGCTGAACCTCGGTGTGGTCCTGCTGCCGCTGCGGGTCTTCCTCGGCTTCATCTCCATCTACGCGGGCCTGGGCAAACTGAGCGACCCCGTCTACTTCGACGGCGGGGAACGCGGCTCCATGGTGAAGTGGCTCAACTCGCTGCACCCCTGGGGGCTGGCCGAGCCGCTGCGGGACTTCGCCCTCCAACACCCGGTGGGCGCCGGGCTCACCATCGCCTTCCTCCAGGTCATCGTGGGCGTGCTGACCGTCCTCGGACTCTGGCAGCGGGTGGCCGCGGTGGTCGGGGCCCTGCTGTCGGCGGCGCTGCTGGTGACCGTCAGTTGGCACACCGTCCCCGCCTACGACGCGCCCGACATCATCTACCTGGCCGCCTGGTCACCGCTGATCATCGCCGGCGCCCCGGTGTACTCGGTGGACGGCCGGCTCGGCTCCGAGGCGTACCGCTCCCTGGGACCGCGCGCCGGGCTCTGGGAACTGCGTGCCCGGGTGCTGCGCCGTGGCGTGGTCGTCGCCTCCGTCGCGGTGGGCCTGACGCTGCTGCTCGGCTCCGTCCTCGGCGGCGCGGTGCGCGACGCCGACCGGGTCACCGTGCCCGGACCGGGCCAGGCCCCGCGCAACGAACTGCCCGGATCCCCGCTGCCCCGGGAGTCCACCGAGCGCCGTCCCAGCAGCACCCCCACCCCCTCCGGCACCCCGACCCGCAGCGAGCCCCGGTCGTCCGCCGGGCCCTCGCAGCCCGCCGTCACCCCCGGCACGGTCACCGACGCCCCGCAGGACACGGGGGCCACCACCGCCGGCACGCCCAGCGCCACCCAGGGCACCGTCCAGCAGCCCCCGGCCCGGCAGCCGGCCCCGACCCGGGCCCCGGCCACCAGCGCCGGCCCCTCCTCGGGCGGCAGCGCCTCGACGGGGGCCAGCACCGGAACCACCGGCGGCGGCGCCACCGGCGCCAGCACCGGCACCAGCGGCGAGGGCGCCTCGTCCGGCGGCGCCGAAGAGGGCACCGGCCTGGTCGGCGGCCTGATCGGCTAGACCCGCGGCAACGGCCGGGGGGCGGGGGGCGAGGGGGGGCTGGTGGTGGGGGCGGACGACGCGCTCGTCCGGGGCGGTCTGGTTCGGGGGCAGCAGCAGGCGGATCGGCGGGGGGTCGCGGCGGGCGGGTGGGGGGTGGGCCCGCACGACCGGTGGTCGTGCGGGCCCCGGCCGTAGGGTGCGTCCGGCCTCAGGGGGCGAGGGCGGCGAGTTCCTTCGACGCCTCCGTCAGGTCCTTCGCCGTGTCGATGGCGCGCCAGTACGCGCCCTGCGGGATCGGGAAGCCGGCCAGGCGCTTGGCGCGGGCCAGCCGGGGGAAGGTGGTGCGCTCGTGGTCGCCGCGCTCCGGGAGCAGTTCGGTGAACGCGGCGGAGAACACGTACACGCCCGCGTTGATCAGGAACGGGGACGGCGGGGCCTCGACGAAGTCGGTGATGTGCCCGAAGCGGTCCGTCTCCACGGCGCCCCAGGGGATCCGGGGCCGGGCCAGCGCCAGCGTCGCGGTGGCGTCCCGCTCGGCGTGGAAGGAAGCCATCTCGCGCAGCGAGAAACGCGTCCAGATGTCGCCGTTGGTGGCGTACCAGGGCTCATCGGCGTGCGGCAGGTGCGCCGCCGCGTACTTGAGCCCGCCGCCGCGCCCCAGGGGCTCCTTCTCCACGACCGTGGTCACCCGCAGCGGGAGGTCCGCCTTCTCCAACCACTCCTGGAGGACCTCCGCCAGGTGCCCGCACGAGACGACGGCGTCGGTCACCCCCTCCTCGGCCAACCAGGCCAGCTGGTGCCCGATGATCGGGGTGCCGGTGCCGGGGATCTCCACCATCGGCTTGGGCCGGTCGTCGGTGTAGGGGCGCAGCCGCGACCCCTGGCCCCCGGCCAGGACGACGGCTTGTGTCGGACGCGCGTGGGCGTGCGGATCGGTCATGCCGAAACTGTACGTGCCGACGCCGCACACCTCGCGGGGCGCACCACCACGGGGCGGGGGCGGCACGCGTCACGGGGTGCGCGGCGTCGGCGGGCCCGCCGTGGGGCGGGCCCGGGGGTCGGACCGGACGGTCAGAGCGTGGCGGCCACGCCCGAGGCGAAGGCCGTGTCACAGACCGGTCGGGCGTAGGACTGGGCACGGGCCGGACCGTAGGCGCGCACGGCGGCCTTGCCGAGGGAACGGGCGATCGACGCGCAGTGCTTGGCCAACGAGGGCCTGCGGTCGACCTCCTGTTGGAGATGGGTCAGGGCGGCGCTCGGGTCCTTCTCCTGGAGCTCCCGCAGCAGTCGGTGGCGCAGTACCTCGTGGGCGGCGGGGGCCTTGGCCTCGGTGCGGCTGGGCACGCTCTCCGCGGACGCGGTGAGCACCGAGTCCTGGGAACCCGACCAGTTGACCGAGGTGACCGCGAGGGTGCCGGACAGCACCAGCACGACAGGCAGGACGAAGGCGAGCGAGCGGCCGATGCGGCGGGCAGGGCCACGCCTCCGGCGCTGCTTGTAGATGTGGGAAAGCGTCACGCAGGGCAGCGTAGCGTTCGGTAGTCGGGTGAAGACCTTTAGTCACTCTCTTGAGGGAGGTTTATCCCGGTCATCACTGGCCCCGTGTTGACGAACGCTGCTCGAAAAGCTGCCTGACGTGCGATATGACCGGCTCGGTCGCCGTGCCGGTCGGCCTCCGTACCCGCGCGAATCACCCGGATCACCCGAATCACGCGGAAGCCCCGCGCACCAGGAAGGGCTCCTGGTGCGCGGGGCTCCGGCGTCGATCACGGGTCGGGCGGCGGTCCGAGGACGCCACGCCGACCGCGGGGCGGTGCGTCAGTCGGTGAGGCGCTCGCCGGTGGAGGTCGCGAACACGTGGCTCTCGCCCGGCCGCGGCACCACGTGGATCTCGGTGCCCTTCTCCGGCACCCGGCGACCGTTCACGCGGACGACCAGTTCCTTGGTCTCGCCGCCGACCTCGGCGGTGCCGTACACGTAACCGTCGGCGCCGGTCTCCTCGACGACGTTCACCCGGACCGCGAGACCGGCCGGGGCGTCCTTGCTGAGGGTCTTGGCGACGGAGGCGCCCTCGTGCTCGACGACCTCGAAGTGCTCGGGGCGGATGCCGACGGTGACGGTGCGGTCGCCCTTGTCCGCGGCGGCCGTCACGGCGTCGCGGCTGACCGGCACCACGGAGTTGCCGAACTTCACGCCGCCGTCGGTGATCGGGACCTCGATCAGGTTCATGGCCGGGGAGCCGATGAAGCCGGCGACGAACAGGTTGGCCGGGCGGTCGTACATGTCGCGCGGCGAGGCCACCTGCTGGAGCAGGCCGTCCTTCAGCACGGCCACCCGGTCGCCCATGGTGAGCGCCTCGACCTGGTCGTGGGTCACGTACACGGTGGTGATGCCCAGGCGCCGCTGGAGCGAGGCGATCTGCGTACGGGTGGACACGCGGAGCTTGGCGTCGAGGTTCGACAGCGGCTCGTCCATGAGGAACACCTGCGGCTCGCGGACGATGGCACGGCCCATCGCCACGCGCTGGCGCTGGCCGCCGGAGAGCGCCTTCGGCTTGCGGTCCAGGTACTCGGTGAGGTCGAGGATCTTCGCGGCTTCCTCGACCTTGGCGCGGATGTCCGTCTTGTTGACGCCGGCGATCTTCAGGGCGAAGCCCATGTTGTCGGCGACGGTCATGTGCGGGTACAGCGCGTAGTTCTGGAACACCATGGCGATGTCCCGGTCCTTCGGCGGCAGGTGCGTGACGTCGCGGTCACCGATGCGGATGGCGCCGCCGTTGACCTCCTCCAGGCCCGCGAGCATGCGCAGGGAGGTCGACTTGCCGCAGCCGGAGGGGCCGACGAGGACGAGGAACTCGCCGTCCGCGATGTCGATCTCCAGGCTGTCGACGGCGGGCTTGGTGCCGCCCGGGTACATCCGGGTCGCCTTGTCGAACGTGACAGATGCCATGGCTGTGAAGCCCCCTTCACCGGCAGGAACGTGCCGGACGATCCGAGTGGAAGAAGGTGATCCGTCCCGGGAGTCCCGGAGCGGATGACGCAGTGGTGTAGTCCATTCGAGTGAACTGCTTCTGGACGCTACCTGGCCCCCACCCGATCTGTCATCCGTTACGAGGGTGTGAACTTCATCGTGGTTCCCCTCCGGAGCGGCCCCCTACTCTGGGTAGACTGCACCGACACGCCTCCTTAGCTCAGCTGGTCAGAGCGCCGCTCTTGTAAAGCGAAGGTCGTCGGTTCGAATCCGACAGGGGGCTCTCTGTATGACCTGGCACGATGCCCCCGCGATCCTGTGACGGCGGGGGCATCGTTGTCTCCGGGGGCGGGCCGCCGTGATCGGGCTCGTTCATTGGGAGCTCCGGGCCGGCAGCGGGACGCGCAGTCCCGGAGCCGGGACGGAAGCCCGGGTGACGCACCTCGCCCGGGCTTCGTCCGCTCGCCCCGAGGGGACGGGCGCTGAGCGCGCACTTGATGGCCATCTGGTGACAGGGCCTGAGGGCGGCCGGTGTCCGGTTGTGGCTGGAGCGCTGTGGTCGGGTCCGTCATGCCCCGTCTCCCACCCGGAGCTCCGCCCAGACCTCCTTGGCCCACGGCTTCCGCTCAGCCCTCCCGTGCGGCCTCCTCCGACCAGGCGAGCGGTCCGGTCCACCACCTCCCCACGTCCTTCGAGTGTCCGAAGGACGTGACCTCCCGTGTTGTCTCCGAGCACAACACAGCAGGAACACCGGACCGGAGCTGGCCCTCCGGCGGGGATGGCACGCTCTGGGCCTCCGGTACAGGGTTCACCTTCCCGTACCGGGCCTGCCCCGGCGCAGTTCGACGTGGACTTCGTACCGTGGCGAATGGCGCTCTTTGTGCATGGTTGTTCCTGGCATGCCTGTCCACAACGCTTGTACGCACCCAAGCACAACGCCGAGTGGTGGTGGGAAAAAATCGGATCGAACGTCATCCGGGACCGGGCGACCGACGCCCACCTCATCCGAATCGGTTGGCTGCCACTTCGCATCTGGGAGTACGAGCCGATGGACACGGCCGTACACGCAGTGGTCCAGGCCCTGGCCCTCCGAGACCACCCTCGCGCCGTGCGAATCCTGGAGGCGGTCGAAGGGACGGGAGACCTCTCCGGTTTCCCCGCCGAAGGTTGCGGAGGAGTGCGCAGCGGCGCACGCCTCACGGTGCCGGTTCGTCCTACGCGGAGGGGTGGACGTAGCGGCCTTCGCCGAACAGTGTGAACCACGAACTGACCGCCAAGGGCGCGGTGCCGGGCCCCCAGAGGCCGTCCTCGATCCCGTCTGCCGAGTCGCCGTGGAGCAGCTCGTGCTTCGGCGTCCTCGTGAGCGGCGGCGAGCCTAGCAGCGCTCCGTGTAGCGCAGGAACTGCCGTGCCAGAACGGCTAGTCCGATCGTCTCCACGATGGAGACGCCCAGGAGCTGGGGACGGGCGGGGAGGGAGCTCCAGAACACGATGACGCCAGCCATCGGGAACGCCAGGTACGTGAACAGGTCGACGAAGGTCTGCAGGCGCTTGCGCGTCACGCGGTCCGGGTCGCGGCGGTGGTAGTCCTCCCAGCCGAAGACGGGGAACTGGGCGCCACTGAGCTCCGTCAGCCGTGGACCCAGGCAGTCACGGGTGTACCGGCCCATCGCGGAGATCTTCTCGTCGTTGACCAGGTAGGTCCATCCGAGGACTAGGCAGATGACGGGGAGGACGAGCAACAGTTGGTGGTGCTTGCTCTGGACGGCGATCGCCAAGACGGCTGTGGAGGCGGTGAGCGTGACGTAGAGCAGGTTGTCCCGGAAACCGATCCGTGCCTTCTGCTCCTCCTTGATGCGGTCGTACTCGGCTAGCAGCAGGCTGCCTTCGGTGATGTCCTCAGCAGTGGTCATGAAGCTCCCCTCCGGAAGGCTGGTCGATACTCGCATGGACGTTCAACCAGCTCGTTTTTGAACGGATTTGGCGGCACGAGAGATACGATTCGATGAACGCCCCGGATGCAGCGGTGCACGATACTGCGAGCGCTCGGGTAGACAAGTCGTCCTCGTGAGGTGCTACGTGGGTTCGTCCGGGGGAAAGATCGTCGTCTTCACCGCGCTACCGCTGGAGTACCAAGCCGTGCGGCAGCGCTTGGAGTGTTTGCAGAGGATCGACCACGAGGCGGGAACGATCTTCGAGTGCGGGCGGATTCCGGGGATCAGCCGGGACGTGTACATCGCGCAAGTGGGCCAGGGGAACCTGTCGTCAGCACTCGCGACCGACCGCGCCATCGGCATGATCGGTCCGGAGGCGGTCTTCTTCACAGGCATCGCGGGTGGACTCAAGCACGACATCGCGATCGGCGACGTCGTTGTAGCGACCCGAGTCTTCGCCTACCACGGGGGGAAACAGGAGGGAACCTTCAGAGCCCGGCCCGAGACATGGCAGGCGTCCCACCGCCTGGAACAGACGGCCCGCTACGTTGCCCTGGACATCGCATGGGAGGGGAAACGTCCTTTTGTAGGACATCGGCCACCAGAGGTCCACTTCAAGCCGATCGCTGCCGGCGAGGTAGTCGTGAATGCCTCGGAATCCACGCTTCATGACCTACTGAACGAGCACTACAACGGCGTGGTGGCAATCGAAACAGAAGGCGCCGGCTTCGCAAGTGCCGCCTCCATGGCCGACCGAGTCCCCTCGTTGGTCATCCGGGGGATCAGTGATCTGTCAGATGGCACCAAACAGCACACCGATGCTCGCGGGTTCCAGCCCATCGCGGCCGACAACGCTGCGGCGATGACCATCGCCGTGATCAAAGCGCTGGTGCCCTCCGGAGCCCCCAAGAAGGCCCGCTTGGTTGGCCAGGCCACCAGTGTGACTGACCTGTCGAGCGTTGCTGCTCCCGTCTGTGAGCATCTTGAGGAATCGTTGTCTGTCACCTGGCGGAGGAAGCTGCTGCCGCCAGGGTTCAGCGAGGGTGCCACTCTGGAGGTGCACTTGGTTCCGGAACACGACCTTCGGTTGTCCGTGCGCCAGATGAGTCACCTCAAAAAGGTCCTTGTGTCCTTGGGAAGCAAGGAGGAGGTCTTCGAAGCTGCTGAAGTTTCCAAAGCATTTGAATCAGATTATGCAGCAGCCTTCGCCCATGATCGACGCCGTGGCGGCAGTACCGGCCTGGCTATTTTGCAGACTGGCCAGCGAAGCTGTTGGGAGCCGCTGCCGTACCCTTCTCAGCTCCACGTTCCTGTGCTTGACCCTGATTACACCCAGGTCCGCGTTGCGAATATGCTCCGAATCCTTCTGAGGCTCCATGAAGTACCCCAGGTCCGGTACGCTCCAGCACTGGCGATCGACCCCGCAGAGACCCTGACCGTGGCGAATCTGGGTACTGCGTTAATTTCGAATAGCGCGACCCTAGCCCGCCGCTGGAAAGGCGGCCCTGCGCAAATCCTTCCCAGAGACCTTCGGGATGCGAAATCGATCGAGGCGGCGATACCGGAGATCGCTGAGGATCTCACTTCGACGCTTGTGAAATTATTCAAGAGCGGGAGTGGTGGTCAGCGCTTCGGGTGCGAGAAATGAACTTCTCGGTGCTGTTGAATTTTTTCAGGGAGGGAAATTTTCTGTGAAGCAGTCCGGGGGGGGCAGAGGGTACGTGACGTGGAGTCAGATTTCGGATCGGCGTTCAGAGGGGCCGTTGGCTCGCTTCAATTCGATTGGAATCGGCATCTTTTCTCCCTTCTTTAGGCGCAAGTTGACCACTGCCTCATTTTCAACCCATGCATTCCAAGCCTTGATGTAAATTGCCATCTGCTCTTTCGAGTCAAATCGCTTTTTGGTGCCCCTCCTTCGCGGATCCCTGGGTACCTTAAGTAGAGCAAGGCGTGGATCACCCGCCTTTAGGTTCGCCCCCGAGACGAGGCCGTCTATCCACTCTTCAACTGGCGCAGAAGGGGCTGCCTCTGTCGTCAGGAAATACCCTGCCGCCGCCGCTGTCGGGGTAGTGAAAATCTGCTTGGAAAGATTTCGGCCGACGGCTATTGAATCTCGATACCTTTCTGTGTTCGCGTTGTACTCCTTTAGGGTTCGATCGTTTGTGACGCGGGCTCGGATTCCGCTCCATGGCAATTCTGGTACAGTCTTGAAAAGAATTACATGACGGATGGTGGAAGAGAATAGGGTGACGTATTTCTCGCCGGTTTGAGAAAGGGCATCGGCGCCGCTTCGACGCTTTCCAGTGTCAAGGACCGAAAACGCGCTTCGCGATAGTCCTTCAAAAACGAAAATCCTTACAGCGGTGTCGGCCTTGATGATTGCATGGAGTCGGTGTTGGCCATCGACGAGTGAGCCGCTCTCCAAGGGGCCGTCAAGGGCGATTCCTTGGTGGGTCAACTGCCATTCCCCGCGACGAATCGTCTCTGCTAGGAAGTCGACTACCCCCATGTCCAGGCGTCTGTTGACTGCAGTGCGGGACAGTAAGTCCTCGGCGAGCTCAGGTGTGATCGTGACGGGCCGAGGGGTGGGGTCTTCCTTCAGTGATGAAACGTTGGAGCGCATATCAAAATCTTATGGTCTTCACTGGAGGGAGTCTCCCTGAGGGTCGGAATTGGCTATATCTGTCCGGTATTGCATTTTTTATGACTCAATCTGTGAACCTGGCGGCTGGAACGTGCAGGTCGCGGTCATCGCCGGAGACCGCGTTGACGAGGGCAGGGGCCGTGCCCGGCCTGCCAAGGGCGAGGCTGGGCACGGGTGCCGGGGCATCTGCTCCTCCGAGATTCGGAACCGCACTCCGGGCTGCCGCATTGGGGAGCCCTGTCGCACGAACCCGGGGACCGATGCCACCGCGGACCGCCACGGGGCAGCCGATCGTGAACGCCGTGCTGCTGGTCACGGGTCTCCCAGCGCTTCCTTGCACGGCTCGTCCTTCCGGTTGGGTGCGTTCGTCACTCGTGACGTGGGCAGCGCCTTCCGACACCGTCGCGGTCGGTGGCTACGGCGGAGGCGGCGTCCCAGTGTGGTCGGAGCAGTCCGGTTCCGTGGTGCAGTCGGGGTAGAAGGCTGTCCACTGGCCCGGGGTGCCGTAGGTGCCGCGGGCGAACCAGGCGACGGCTCGGCCGTGTTGGTAGCGTAGGCCGCCCTGTTCCACGAGGGGGCGGGTCTCCAGGAGGCGGGCGAGGTCTTCGGCTCGGAAGCCGTACTCCTGGCGCCACATGCCGACGATCTCCGCCGAGGAGCAGCCGGCGCACTGGGCGGTGGTGAAGCCGCTGGGGTCGCCCTCGAACTGGACGAAGGAGGCGAGGCGTCGGTAGTCGCGGGTGCAGGCCGCCCGGTGGACCGGAGCGAGCATCTGCTTCCAGAAGGCTCGGGCCGCCGGATCGACGCCTGTCAGGTCGGGTTCGGTGCACTGTGGTGGGGCGGGGCTCGGCGTGGAGGTGGTCGGCCGTGCCCGGGGTGGGGCCGTGCCGGGGTCGGAGGTCAGGAGGAGCGCTGCAGCGGTGCCGGCCGCGAGGAGTGCTGGTGCCACGAGCAGTGGACCTGGCGCCAGCCAGCGGGCCCTCACGGCTCGCACCCCCGGGTCGGAGGGACGGACTGGCAGAGGGAGTAGCCCTGTTGGAGGGTGAAGACCCTGGAGTAGTCCGGCCGTTCGCGCTGCTCGTCCGCCTTGAAGGCGGTGAGCTGGAAGGGGCGTCCGGCCTCGTCGACGACCAGGGTCCTCTCCTGGTCGCCCAGCATGTAGGTGACCTTGAGGCGGAAGGCCACGTAGTGGTGCTCGGTGGTGGCGCGCAGGATGACGACTTGTTGTTTGGTGTCCTTCAAGGTGATCGTCCGTTGGGCGAAGAAGGCTTTTCCGGGACCGAGTTCACCGGTCTTCCCGTCGTAGTCCATTTCACGGGCGACGGGATGTGGGCGGTCCATGTCGAAGAGCATCTTCATGGTGGGGGCACCCGCCTGGGAGGGGACGCTGAACAGGGTGCCCGACCAGGGCTCGGTGCGTTCCACGATCTCCGGGGCGATGTCGACGACGTTCACCTGTTGGTTGCGGCGGCCGGTCAGGACGATCCGCAGGGTGAGCGTGTCGACGTGGATCGCGCCCGCCTTCCGGATCGCCTCGTGGAAGTCCGGTGAGACCGCCGCGTTCGGTCGCGACATCATGGCGCTGATCTGCGGAGGCGGATGGTATTCGGCACGGGTGGCCTTGGACCAGCCCTCGTCGTCCAGGTGGACGGGTCGCACGACCGCGGATACGTCCGGACCGCGCCGCAGCTCGTCGCGGGACCGGGGGAGGTCGACCAGGTCGGTGGCGAGCGCGAAGGCGGCGGCGGTGAGCACTGCGGCGAGTGCTCCACCGATGGCCGTGGTGAGGCAGGTGTGGTCGCGGAAGGTGCGTCGGAGGAGGCCGGTGGGCGGTTCGGGTTCGGTGGGCTTGCGCAACTGTTGGGCACGCGCCACCCGTTCGGTCTCCCGGCCGCGTTGTCGCAGCCGGGAGATGCGCCTTCCCGGGTCCGTTCTCCTGGGCACTGTCCGTCGCCCTCCCCCGCCGTTCGCGTTCCGTGCTTCCGCCTCCGCGCGGACCGCGCCCGAGCCGCGCGGAGGCGGATCGGCGGGCCCGGGCGGGGCAGTCTAGGCGCGGACCGGCGGGCGGGGGAGGGGTGGCGGACGATGCGTGCCGGGTGTCCACCGTGACTAGTCGGGCGCGGACGGTCGGTGCTACGCCGCCTTCAACGCCGCGATGTCTCCCGTCCGTTGGGTGAGCGCGGTGACCGGGCGGGCCCCCGCGTGGCGGCGCAGGACGCCGCGCAGGGTGCGGAAGTGGTCGTCGGCGCGGGCGCTGCTGACGTGTTCGTAGTCGTCGAGGAACCGGCCCCAACTGTGGCAGGCCGCGTCCACGTGGCCCAGGGCGAGTTGTCGGCCCGCGAGCACCGCGTAGGCATGGGCGCGGCCCTGGCGTTCCTGGGTGGGCTGGTGCTTGATCGACTGTTGGAGCACCCGGACGCTGCCCTGGAGGTCCCGTTCCTCGTGCAGGACGTGGGCCATGTGGAACAGCCAGGCCGTGCGGTCGTAGCCGCCGACCGCCTCGCGTCGGTCGTCCGCCCGGGACAGGGCGTTCTCCGCCTCCCTGAGCCGGTCGTGCGCCTGTCGACGGTCACCCACCATCGCCGCGGCGTGGGCCTGTTGGCCGCGGAGGAACGCGACCAGTCGGGGTGCCGCGGAGGGAGCGGCCTCGGCCGCCGAGTCCGCGAGTTCCAGCGCCTTGCGGCCGTGCCCGAGGTGGGACGCCTGGAGGGACATGCCGCGGAGCGTCCGACAGTAGGTGACCTGGTCCTCCGCCTCCCGGGCGAGGCTCAGGGCCTGTACGTAGTACTGCTGACCCATGCCGTGGGCCTTCTCGTACATGGCCATCCACCCGGTGAGGTAGGCCAGGTCGGCCGCCGCGGCGAGCATGTCCTTGCGGACCGGCTCGTCGGCCTGGGCCTTGAGCCAGGGGCCGACGGTGTTGACGAGGAACGCGGAGGCCATCGGCATGGCGTGGGCGGCGCCCAGTTCGTCGAGGATGTCCGCGATCCGGGTGGTCATCGTCCGCACCGACCAGACCTGCGAGGCCCCGATGCGCACGGTGCGCTGCCCGGGTCGCCAGGTGGCGGTGGGGCGGGGAGCGGCGTGCGCGGGGGCGGCGAACGCGGGCAGGGTGAGCGCGGCGGAGAACACCGAGGCCGCGAGGACGCCCCGGCGGGACGGGTCCATGGTGGCCCGGCCCAGTTCGATCAGTTCCTCCACCGAGTCCCCGGTGGAGCCCGGCTCGCCGGTCGGCGAGGTGCGTGCGGCCGGTGCCAGGCCCGCCTCGGCGTGGGTCACCGGGCGTCCCAGGCGGGCGGACAACGCTTCCACGATCAGTGCTCTGACCTGCGGCCTCGGTGAGGTTCCGGCGATCCAGTGCGCGACCGCGGTGCGGTCGTAGGTCAGACGTAAACCGGCCTGCGGCCCGAGCCGGTTCACTTGCTGTGCGAGTTGCGTCCGCGTCCATCCGGCCTCGTCGAGTAGCCGGGCGAGGTTCGGGTTAGGAGTGCGTTTTCTCGTGGCCATGACCTCAACTCCCCGTGCCGATCTGGGTTGTTCACGGTATTCACGGTCCCACTGGTCTCCAAAGGTACCGGTGAACACCACCCAGACGGTTATCTCTTGCACGGACATTGAAGGCCATCCAGAGCCATCCAGCAGCATCCATTGACAACCAGCGACATCCATCGACACAGAGCGAACCAGTCCATCGGGAGAATTCAGGGTGAGCGGCACCAGAACGATCGACCTCAGGAACGAATGTGCGACAGGGGGCGCGGACGGGGGTCCGAGGGCGACGGGTGCGACGGCTCAGGCGGGTTGTGCCGTGAGTTACCTGCGCGCCTCGCCCCCCGGCACCCTCACCGAACGGGACCGGGCCCGCCCCGGGCAGGTCCGCCGCATCGTCCGGGCGCAACTGCGCCACTGGGGGCTGGAGGACCTCGTCGAGCCAGCCCAACTGGTGGTCAGCGAACTGGTCACCAACGCCTTCCAGCACGCCCGCGGCGACGAGGTCGGCATCCGGTTGGGCCGTAGCGGGCGCACGGTGCGCATCGAGGTGCGCACCGGGCCGGTGCACGAGGTCGCCCCGTACGCCCGACCCGGTTCGCGGTCCGGCTCGGAGGCGCGGGGGGTCCCGTCCGCTACGGCGGCGCACGCCCCCCGCGCCGGTGCCCGGCCCGTGCCGCGTCCTGGCCCTCGCGCCGCGTACGCCCCGCGTGAGGGCTTCGACCGGAGCGCGCCGGGCCCACGGAGCTCCGTGCCCCCGGAGCCGATACCGCAGGACCCGCTGTCGGAGCGGGGGCGCGGTCTGGACCTGGTGGAGGCGCTCGTCGACGACTGGGGGGTCCAGGCCGGGGGAGCGGTGGTCTGGTGCACCCTGTCCTCGCCCTCGCCCTCGTAGTCGTCTCCGTCTCCGTCCCGCCCCGGGGGCGCCGGATGGCGGGGCTGAGCCCGTGCGGTGACCCGGGCACGGCGCCCGTCCGCCGTGCCCGTCACCGTGCGTGGCCCGCCGCGTACCCTGGAGGTCCCCGCCTCCGTCCACGATCCGGCGAGACGTGCACTCCGCCGAATTCAGGCGAAAACCTGTCGGAACGTGAGTGCATTGGCCAGACTGGTGGGCCGGAGCACCGGGCGGCCGGGCGGGGAAAGGTTCGGGGCCGTGCGGTGGTGGCGCGCAGGAGAGTTAGGGGACGGGCTCGGTGGGGCGGCGTTCGGGTGGGCTGATCGGGGCGTGGGCCGAGGCTCAGCGGCAGCAGCAGCGGCAGTACGAGGAGGCCCGGCGGCAGGAGGCACGACGACAACGGGAGTACGAGCGGGACCAGCGGGCCCGGGAACGCGACCTGGCGCGGATGCACCGGGAACAGCAGGCCGCGTACCGCAGGCAGCGGGAGGCGGACGCACTGCGCCGCACCGAGGAGATCGAGGCCCGGGTCGCGGAGCTGTCCGGGCTGCTGGCCGCCGGCTGCGGGGCTCCGGCGTTCCGGGTGGCGGCGCTGCGGCGCGAGGCCGCGGTGGCGGAGTTCGCGCCCGGGCCGCTGGCCGTCCCGGTGCCGGTGCCGGACCCGCGGGCCTACGTCGCCCAGGGCGGGGGCTGGGGGCCGGGGGCGCGGGCGCGGGCCCAGCAGGAGGCGCAGGACCGGTACCGGCAGGACTGGGAGACGGCCCGGCTCGCCGAGGAGCGCCGGCTGCGCGAACTCGCGGACTACCGGCACCGCTACGAGCAGTGGGCCGCCGGCCAGTTGGCCGAGGTGCGCGCCCACAACGAGGGCGTGGGGACGATGGCCGTCGCCTTGCGCGCCGCGGAGCCCGACACGGTGGTGGAGTACTTCTCCGCCGCCCTGTACGCCAATTCGGTCTGGCCGGAGGGCTTTCCGCGGCAGGTGACGGCGGCTTTCGACCCCGGGCCCCGGCAACTCGTGCTGACCTGGGAGCTGCCCGCGCTGGACGTCGTCCCGGAGAACAGGTCCGCCCGGTACGTGATCAACGCGGACCAGGTGAAGGAGAGTCCGCGGCCGGTCACCCAGCGGCGTTCCCTGTACCGGGAGGTGCTCGCGCAGAGCGTGCTGCTGGCCCTGCGGGACGTGTTCGCCGCCGATGAGTACCGGGTGTTGGAATCCGTCGCGCTCAACGGCTTCGTGGACGACTACGACCCGGCGACCGGCCGGCGGGCCGAGATCGTGGTGGCCTCCGTGGTCGCGGAGCGGGCCGTGTTCGGCGGGCTCCGGCTGGAGCTGGTGAACGCAGTGGACTGCCTGGGCGACGCCCTGGGCGGCACCCTGTCGACCAAGCCGGACCAGCGGGCCGCGGTGCGGCCGGTGCGGACCCCGGAGCAGGTGGGCGTGGACGTGGTCAGCCACGGCGGGGGCGCCGAACCGGACCTGTTGGAGATGGACCCGCTGGAGTTCGAGGACCTGGTGGCGGAACTGTTCCGGGCCCGGGGCATGCAGGCCGTCACCACCCAGCGCTCGGGCGACGGCGGGGTGGACGTGGACGCCGTCGACCCCGACCCGATCAGCGGCGGCAAGATCGTCGTCCAGGTCAAGCGCTACCGCAACACCGTCCCGCCGAGCGCGGTGCGGGACCTGTACGGCACCGTGCAGGACCAGGGGGCCAACAAGGGCGTCCTGGTGACCACTTCGGGCTTCGGCCCCGGCTCGTACACCTTCGCCAACGGCAAGCCGCTGACCCTGGTGTCCGGCCCCGAACTCGTCGACCTGCTGCACAGGCACGGACTGCTGGGGCGCCTCGGCGGCGGCCCCGCCCCGAGCACCGCCCCGGCGGCGCCCGCCTCGGCGGCGACCCTGCTGCTGCCGGTGGACCCGCCCGCCGGCGCCCCGGCCGAGGGGGCGGCGGGCGAGGAGTACAACGTGCTCGGCATGGACTGGTCGGGTGCGGTCGCCCTGGACGTGTGCGCCCTGGTCTGCCGGGGCGGCCGGGTGCTGGGCGACGACTGGTTCGTGTTCTTCAACAACCCCGGCACCCCGGACGGTGCGGTGCGGATGCTCGGCGGCTTCGCCGGCGACCGGGCCGCGGTGCGGGTCGCCTTCGACGCGCTGCCCGCCGGGGCCGACCGACTGGTGCTGGTGGCCGCCGTGGACCCGGAGGTCAACCCGGACGCCGACCTGGCCGGGTTCACCGGTGCCGGCATCCGGCTGCGGGACGCCGACGGCGCCGAACTCGACCGGCTGGAGGTCTCCGACGGCCGTCCCGCCGAGACGGCCCTGGTCCTCGGCTCGTTCCGGCGCCGGGCGGGCGGCGACTGGGACTTCGTGGTCGGCGGCAAGGGGTACGAGGGCGGGTTGGAGGAGCTGGTGGGGGACTTCGGCATCGACGTGGAGTGAGCCGCGGCGGGGCGGCCCGGGCGCCCGGTACCCGCCGAAGGGAGGGCACCGCCCGAAATTCGGGGGCGTCCCGCGGGGGACGCTCCCTAGGATCGGCCGGATGACCGAGAAGCCCCAGCCGCGTCCCCTGTTCGAGATCCCCGCAGAACTGATCGCCAGCCAGCACCGGTACAAGCGGGAGGCGGGTCGGGCGTTCATCGCCGACCTGCCCCGGCGCGCCGCCGAGTTCGTCGAGCGCTGGGAGCTGAGCGTCACCGGCCCGGCCATGCACGGGATGGCGTCCCTGGTGCTGCCGGTGGACCGGGCCGACGGGACGCCCGCGGTGCTGAAGATGCAGGTGGCGGACGAGGAGAGCGAGCACCAGGGGCTCGCCCTGCGGCTGTGGGACGGCCGGGGGTGCGTCCGGCTCCTCGAAGAGGACGGGCGGACCACCACCCAACTGCTGGAGCGCGCCGACGGGGGGCGTTCGCTGGACGACGTGGCGGACTCCCGGGCCGCGGTCGCGGTGATCGGCGAGCTGCTGGCCCGGCTGACCGCGGTCCCCGGCCCGGCGGGGATGCGCCACCTCGCGGACATCGCCGCGGACATGCTCGCGGCGCTGCCCGCCGCCCTGGAGGGGATCGAGGACCCGGGGGCCCGGCGGGTGCTGGACGCCTGCGGGGAGGCGGTGCGCGAGGTGCTGCCCGAGCCGGGGGACCGGCTGCTCCACTGGGACCTGCACTTCGACAACGTCCTCGCCGCCACGCGGGAGCCCTGGCTCGCCATCGACCCGAACCCGCTGGTCGGGGACCCGGGCTTCGACCTGATGCCGGCCCTCGACAACCGCTACGAGGACGGCGAGACGCTGTGGCGCTTCGACCACCTCACCGAGCGGCTGGGCCTGGACCGGGCCCGTGCGGCCCGCTGGACGCTGGCCCGGGTGCTCCAGAACTCGCTCTGGGACGTCGAGGACGGCGAGCCCCTCCAGGACGTCCAGCTGCGGATCGCCGAGCGGCTGCTCTCCCACCGGCTCGGCTGAGCGCCGGGTCCTCCCGCCCCTCGGGAGCACTGGACCGCTGTCCGATACACGGGGTTTACTGCCGGCATGATTCGTACCGCCACCCCCGACGACGTGCCCGCCGTCCACGCCATGGTCCGCGAGCTGGCCGACTACGAGAAGGCGCTGCACGAGGTGCGGGCCACCGAGGAGCAGCTGCACGAGGCGCTGTTCGGGGAGCGGCCCGCCGCGTACGCGCACCTGGCCGTGGACGACGCGAGCGGGGAGCCGGTGGGTTTCGCCCTGTGGTTCCTGAACTTCTCCACCTGGCGCGGGGTGCACGGCATCTACCTGGAGGACCTGTACGTCCGCCCCGAGCGGCGCGGCGGCGGCCACGGCAAGGCCCTGCTGACCGAACTCGCCCGGATCTGCGTGGCCCGCGGCTACGAGCGACTCGAATGGTCCGTCCTCGACTGGAACCGGCCCTCGATCGACTTCTACCGTGCGCTGGGCGCCCGCCCCCAGGACGAGTGGACCGTGTACCGGCTGACGGACGGGGCGCTGGCCGCGTTGGGCGCGCCGGTCCCGGCCCCCTAGCCCGCGCGTCCGGGCCCGGCGGTGGGCCCGGCCCCTGGAAACGGTCGCCGTGGGTCCGGGCCCCGCGCCGTCACCCCGTCGTCCGCCGGTAGGTGCTGGTGACCACGCCCTTGGGGGTGGTGGCGGTGCCGGCGAGGGCCAGGGTGCGCAGGCCGCCGTCGGCGGGGAAGATGCTCTTGCCGCCGCCGAGCAGCACCGGCATGGTCATCAACCGGAGTTCGTCGACGAGGTCCTCCGCGAGCAGGGTGCGCACCAGGGCGGGGCTGCCCATCACCAGCAGGTCGCCGCCCTCGGCACCGGCCAGGGCGCGCAGCCGGGGCACCGCCTCGTCGCCGGGGACCAGGGTGCTGTTCCAGGTGAGGTCCTCGGTGGTCAGGGTGCGGGAGACCACGTACTTGGGCAGGGCGTTCATCCGGTCGGAGAAGGGGTCGCCGGACCGCTCGGGCCAGGCGCCGGCCATCACCTTCCAGGTGCGGCGCCCGAAGAGCAGCGCCTCGGCGGAGGACAGGGCGCCGTCGATGAAGCCGCCGAGGACCTCCGGGTCGAAGAAGGGGGCGGTCCAACCGCCGTGCGTGAAACCGCCGTCGGTGTCCTCGTCCGGGCCGCCGGGCGCCTGGACGACTCCGTCGAGGCTGATGAACTCGCTGATCACGATGCGCACGGGACTCGCTCCTCTTCGATCACTTGACGTTGACGACAGTACAGACCGCGGCACGTTCGGAAACTCATCGCTCCGCGCCGGGGGAGAGGCCGTCAGGCTGCCGCGGGAGGTGCCGGAGGAGGCGGTGACGGTCGCGGCGGTCAGGAGGCCGCCCCGCCCAGGGGCCGTCCGCTCGGGGTCGGTTGGCGCTGCGGACGTCCCGTCACCATCGTCCCGGCGATCACCGCGGCCAGCAGCATGATGCCCACGGCCCACCAGATGGCGACCGTGTAGCCGTGCACCACGCCCACGTTGGTGAGCCGGGCCACCGCCGCCGGGTCCCGGGCCTCCGCCGGGGTCAGCCGGGAGGCCACGTACGCGGTCGCGGAGCTGGTGGCGATGGTGTTGAGCAGCGCCGTTCCGATGGAGCCGCCCACCTGCTGGGAGGTGTTCACGGTGGCCGAGGTGACCCCGGCGTCCCGCGGGGCGACGCCCTGCGTGGCGGTGGCCATCACCGGCATGAACGTGGTGCCCATGCCCAGCCCGAGCAGCAGTTCCGCGGGGAGCACGTGCGTCGCGTACTCGGCGTGCACGGTCAGCTGGGTCAGGATCGTCAACCCGGCCGCCGCGACGATCAGCCCCGGCACCATCAGGGTCCGCGGCGGCACGTGCTGCATCAGCCGCGCCGAGACCTGGGTCGAGCCGATGATGATGGCCGCGGTCATCGGCAGGAACGCCAGCCCGGCCTTCAGCGGCGAGTACCCGAGCACGGTCTGGAGGTAGTAGGTGAGGAACAGGAAGGTGCCGAACAGCCCGATGGTGACCAGTGCCATGGTCAGGAAGCAGCCGGCCCGGTTCCGCTCCCGGATCACGTGCAGCGGCAGCAGGGGGTGCGGGGCGCGGCCCTGCCACCAGACGAAGACGGCGAGCAGGGCGACCCCGCCCAGCAGCAGCCCCAGCACCAGCGGATCGCCCCAGCCGCGCGGTTCGGCCTCGTTGAACCCGTAGACGATCGCCACCAGCCCGCCGCAGCCCAGCACCACCCCGGGCACGTCGAGGCGGGAGTCCCGGTGTCCGGGGCGGTCGTGCAGCAGCCACAGGGCCCCGAGCACGGCGATCGCGGCGATGGGCACGTTCACGTACAGGCACCAGCGCCAGGACAGGAACTCGGTGAGCACCCCGCCCATGATCAGCCCGATCGCGGCCCCGCCGCCGGCGATCGCCCCGTACACCCCGAACGCCCGGGCCCGTTCCTTCGGGTCGATGAACGAGGTGGTCAACAGGGAGAGCGCGGAGGGCGCGAGCAAGGCGGCGAACACGCCCTGGAGCGCCCGCGCCCCGAACAGCATGCCCGAACTGACGGCGGCCCCGCCGAGCCCGGAGGCGGCGGCGAAGCCGATCAGGCCGATGACGAAGGTGCGCTTGCGCCCCACCCGGTCGGCGATCCGCCCGCCCAGCAGCAGCAGACCGCCGAAGGCCAGGGTGTACGCGGTGATCACCCACTGCCGGTCCGCGTTGGAGATGCCGAGGTCGTGCTGGGCGGACGGCAGGGCGATGTTCACGATCGTCGCGTCGAGGACCACCATGAGTTGGGCGAGCGCGATGACGACCAGCCCCCACCAGCGGTGCCGGTCCGGGGCGACCTCCGTCGCCGGTTCGCCTGCCGGGGCACCGCTCGGGGAGGTACTCACCCCGCCAGAACACCACGGAACCCCCCGACCCGCATCCGCGGACTCCGGGCCCGGCCGGTCCGCGATCAGGGTTCCAGGACGACCTTGCCGACGGTGAGCCGGTCCTCCAGCTCCCGGTGGGCGCGGGCCGCCTCGGCGAGCGGGTACCGGGTCACGGCCGGGACCAGCAACCCCCGGGCGGCCAGCGACAGGGACCGCAGCTCCAGGGTGCGCAGCGGGTTCTCGCCGCCCGCCCGCTCCAGCATCACCGGCCCGAGCACCTCCCGGGAGCTGATCCCCCGCTCCTTCAGATACGTCTCGTCCGGCCGGTGGGGCCCCGCGTCGAGGGGGTCGGCGTGGCCGAACCAGCCGAAGACGACATGGGTGCCGCCGGGTGCGAGCAGGTCCACGGCGGCCCGTGCGGTGTCCCCGCCGACCCCGTCGTAGACGATCGTCGCCCCGCGCGGGGTGCCGGGGCGCCCGGCGCCGGCGTCCAGGAACGCCCGCACGGTCCCCGCCCAGCCCGGTTCGCGGTAGTCGACGGCGAGGTCGGCGCCCGCCGCCCGGACCCGGGCGACCTTGGCCGCCCCGCCGGCCAGGCCGACGACCACCGCGCCCGCGTTCCTGGCGTGCTGCACGAGCAGGGTGCCCAGCCCGCCGGCCGCGGCGGGGACGACCACCACGTCGTCCGGGCCGGGCTCGGCGAACTGGACGATGCCCATCGCGGTGCGGCCGGTGCCGATCATGGCGACCGCGGCGGCGGCGTCCAGGCCCTCGGGCACCTCGTGCAACCGCTCGGCGGGCACCGCGATCCGCTCGGCGTACCCACCCGGGTTCATCCCGATGTGGGCCACCACCCGTCGCCCCGCCCAGGCGGGGTCGGCGCCGGGGCCCACCGCGCCGACGGTGCCCGCGACCTCGCGCCCCGGGACGGTGGGCAGCACGGCCGGCCCCGGCCCGGGACCGGCGACGCCCTGCCGCAACACCGTGTCCAGGACGTGCACCCCGGCGGCGGCGACCTCGATCAGGACCTCGCCGGCCGCCGGAACGGGGTCCGGGACCTCCTCGAACAGCAGGTTCTCGGTGGGACCGAAGGCGTGCAGACGGATGGCGCGCATGGCGGACGACTCCTCGTGACCGGGGACGTGCCCCCGGGGACCCGGGAGCGACGGTACGACCCCACCCTGCGACCTCAACCAATCTTGAGGTCAAGGGGCGCCGACGTCGGCGGGCCGGTGCGCCAGGAAGCTGGCGATCCGCCAGGTCGACCCCGCCGGCGGTTCCTGGAGCAGCCGGGCGCCGACCACGAACCCGGCCCGCTCCAGCAACTCCCCGAGCCGGTCGGCGGGCGGCCGGTGGGAGTCGTACGACACCGGGCGGTCGCCGTAGGCGCGGGTCGGCCGCAGCCGTTCGCCGGCGCCCACGTGGCCGACCAGGAGCACCTGCCCGCCCGGTGCCAACACCCGGTGGAACTCGGCGAACACCTCCGGCAGCAGCTCCGGTGGCGTGTGGTGGGTCGAGTAGTGGGCCAGGACGCCGCCGAGGGAGCCGTCCCCGACCTCCAGCGCCGCCATGGAACCCACGGAGAACCGCAACCCCGGATGGGCCCCGCGGGCCAGTTCGATCATCCTCGGCGACACGTCGACCCCGAACACCGGCACTCCGAGGCCGGCCAGGTGCGCCGTCACCTTGCCCGGCCCGCAGCCCAGGTCCGCGACGGGCCCCCGGTCGCCGACCCGCACCAGCTCCGCGAACGCGGCGAGCACCGCCCGCGAGAGGGGGTCCAGGGCGGTCGGGTCGGGGACGCGCTCGGCGTAGGCGGCGGCCACGGTGTCGTACGACTCCCGCACCGCTGTCAGATGGGAGGGCTCGGCCATGCGGGGACCCTACGGACCCCGCCCGCGGCCCGCCCCCACCACGCGGCGGGTCCTACGCCCCGGGTAGCCCCGGAGCCGTCGACTCCGGTCCGTGGCCGGCGAGGTGGAGCAGGAGGGCGCACTCGTCCTCGGCCACCACGAAGACCTGCTGCCCCCAGTGGGCGCCGAGCCGCTGCGCGACCTCGACCAGTCGACGGCGCTCCGGCGGCGAGTACGCCGGGAACCGGACCCGGCCCCGCTCGGCGATCACGTTGCCGAGCTCGTGGAACAACACCGCCCGGGTGCGCTGCTCCTCCTCCTCGGTCAGGGGCGTCGGGGCCCCTTCCGCCGCTCGCAACCGGACGTTGTACAGGTCCCGTACCACTGCGCCGCCCACCGTTCGTCGAGTCCGTGCCGGAGGGACCATCCAAGCAGCGAACGGCCGGTGCCGCAGGGCGTTCGACCGCCCGCGACGGGTGCCGGGACCCGCCGGGCGGCGTCGATGTCAGTGGTGGGGTGCACGATGGACGGCATGACGCGCGACGCGGTGGTGAAGCCGGCCCGACGACCCCGGCTCGGGCAACCGGTGCTGGTGCCGTTCACCGGCACGGAATGGGAACCGGACGGCGACTACGACGGGGTCGAGTTCACCGACCTCGACTGCACCCGCTGGGACGCCGGCGGGGCGCAGTTCCTCGAATGCCGGCTCGGGGGCGTCGTCCTGGACGAGACCCGGCTGCACCGGTCCCGGTTGATCGATTCGGTGCTCACCGCTCCCCGCGGCGTCGGCACCGACCTGGCCGGGGCCACCCTGCGGGACACCGAGGTGGTCGACGCCCGGCTCGGCGGGGTGCAGTTGTACGGGGCGGGCCTGGAGCGGGTGGTGATCCGCGGCGGCAAGATCGACTACCTGAACCTGCGCCAGGCCCGGCTGCGGGACGTGGTCTTCGAGTCGGTGGTGCTGGTCGAGCCGGACTTCGCGGGCGCGGTCTGGGAGCGGGTGGAGTTCCATGACTGCACGGTCAGGGAGGCCGACTTCCACGCGGCCCGGATGACCGACGTGGACCTGCGGGGCGCCAGTGGGCTGGAGGACGCGCGCGGCATCGGCGGACTCCGCGGCGCCGTCATCAGTCCCGCCCAACTCCTCGACCTCTCCTGGCGGTTCGCCGCCGAGTTGGGGGTGCGGGTGACGGGGTGAGCGGGGTACCGGTGCGGCCTGGCGCGTTCTCGTCCACGGTCACCCGTCCGGGTGCATATTCGGTGGACGGGCCGCCGGGTCGGCGGTGAGCGTGGACGGCATGCAGACGGAACGGACGACGCACCTGTGGGACGCTGAGGCGGCACGCGACTACGACACCCCCGGAACCGGGATGTTCGCACCGGAGGTCCTCGGGCCGACCGTGGCACGCCTGGCCGGGCTCGCGGGGGAGGGGGCGGCACTCGAATTCGCCGTCGGCACCGGGCGGGTGGCCGTCCCGCTCGCCGAGCGCGGGGTGCCCGTCCACGGCATCGAGTCGTCCCCGGCGATGGTGGAGCACCTGCGCGCCAAGGTCGACGCGGCGACCGTCCCGGTGACCGTCGGCGACATGGCGACCACCGTGGTGCCCGGCGAGTTCACCCTGGTCTACCTCGTCTACAACACGATCTCCAACCTGCTCACCCAGGCCGAACAGGTCGAGTGCTTCCGCAACGCCGCCCGCCACCTGCGGCCCGGCGGCCGGTTCGTGGTCGAGCTCGGCGTGCCCGAACTCCGACGGCTGCCCCCGGGCCGGGACGCCACGGTCTGGGGGGTCGAGCCCGGTTACCTCGGCCTGGACACCTACGACACCGTCCACCAACTGCTCGTGTCCCACCACTTCCGCTTCGACGGGACCCGGCGGGCACGACTGTTCCGCACCCCCCACCGCTACGTCTGGCCCGCCGAGCTCGACCTCATGGCCCAACTGGCCGGCTTCGCGCTGGAGGACCGGCACGCGGACTGGGTCGGCGCCGAGTTCACCGCCGACTCCCCCTCCCACGTCTCCGTCTACCGGCTCCCGCCCGCCCCGTGACCGGTCGCCCGGCCGCCCCCGGCGGCCGGGCGATGCCGTCCCCCATGCCGGGGCCACCGGGGCGCGACGGGGCCGATCGCAAGGGCTAGCGGTCGGCCCCGGAGTCGAGAGCGCCCACGATCAGCCCGGTCAACGCCGTGACCGCTTCGCCGTCGGTCGTCCGCGCCCGGTTCAGCTCGTCGGCGATCGCCTCGGCCGCCCCCAGCACGCCGACGCACCGGAGCCGGAGGGCTCGGGGTGCGAGGGCGGAGTACGGCGACAGCGCGGTGGCCATCAGGTCCGCGTAGCCTTCGGTCGACCCGTGCTGGACCGACTCCAGTTCCGGGCTTCCCTTCAGTGCGGCGGAAACGGCGATGAGCTCCGGCATGTCGGTGGCGCAGGCGAAGTAGGCGGTGCTGATGACCCGGGCGACCGCGCCGGCGCCGGGCGCGGCGTCCCGCAACGCCCGTGTGATCGCGGCCCGGTGGCGTTCGTCGAGTCGTCGGTGGAGCGCGAGCAGCAGGCCGGGGCGGGTGGCGAAGTGGTCGTAGGCGATCGGCCGGCTCACCCCGGCCTCCTCCGCGAGGGTGACCAGCGTCAGGCCGTCGGCACCCCGGGCGCGCACGATCGCCACGGCGGTGTCGAGCAGTTGCTCCCGTCTGGCCGGCTTGGACAGGCGGGTCGGTGTGGTGGCCATGGTCCTCCCTTGCGTTCCCGCCCCACGTTAAGCTACAAAACGTAGGCTACAAAATGTAACTTCATGGACGCGAGGGGGACCCGCAGTGGGACGGTCGGAATCGGTACTGATCTTGGGTGGTACGGGCCAGGCGGGCACGGGGGCCGCCGCCCTCCTGCGGCAGTGGCACCCGGACCTGCCGCTGACGATCGCGGGTCGCGACGTCGAGCGCGCCCAAAGGGTGGCCGACGGCCTCGGCGCCGCGACGGCCACGGGCATCGATCTGCGGCGCGGCGATCTCGGCCTCCCGGCCGACCGCCCCCACTCGGCGGTGGTCGCCGCGCTCTGGGACGACCGGTTGCACGGGCTGCGCTACGCGCAGCGCCGCGGGCTGCCGTACCTCAGCATCTCCAGCGGCCTGACGGACATCGCGCCGGAGGTCGTGGCGGGCGCCCAGCAGGCGAACGCCGCGCCGATCCTGGTGGCCAGCCACTACTGCGCCGGTGCGGTCGTCCTCGCGGCACTGCACTCGGCCCGGCGGTTCGACCGGATCGACACCGTCCGCATCGGCACCGTACTGGACGAACTGGACACCGGCGGGCCCGCGGGGACGGCGGATCTCCAGCGGTGGTCCACCGCCACCACGGCGGGCCTCGTGCGCCGGGACGGCGTCTTCACCTGGGTCTCCGGCCCCGACGCACGGACGCACGTGCGCAGCACCGACGGCATCGACCTGCCCGGCCGGCACATCGCCGTGCTCGACGTACCGAGCCTCGCCCTCGCCACGGACGCGCCCCACGTCCGCTTCGCCTTCGCGGTCGGCGAATCCGCAGGCCGACGCCGCGGCGGCCCCGCGTCCTTCGAGGCCCGGATCGACCTCGAAGGAACGGACCGGGCGGGCGCACCGATCAGCACGAGCCGCTACCTGGTCCACCCGGCAGGGCAGCGCCCGCTGACCGCGACCGGCATCGCCCTCGGCGTCGAGCGGTTGCTCGGGCTGCGCGGCGAAGCCGTCGCACCGGGCCTCCACACCCCCGAAGCACTGATCGACCCGGCCTACGCGGTCGAGCGGATGGCGGAGACCGGCGCCGTCCTCGTCGGCCCGCCCGGCGACGACTGAGCCCCGCCCCGGAGGAACCGCACCCCTCGCGTTCCCCCTGCCGGCGGAGCACTCAGGGCAGTCGCGGGAAACGGGACTGGAGGGTCCACACCGCCGGGTTGTCGGCCAGGTCCTCGTGCAGGTCGACCAGGTCGGCCACCAGGTCGTGGAGGAAGTCCCGCGCCTCCCGGCGCAACGCGGAGTGCGCGAAGGACAGCGGCTTCTCGCCCACCGGGCGCCACTCGGCCTCGATCTCCACCCACCCGAAGCGCCGCTCGAACAACAGCCGGTCCGTCGACTCCGTGAAGTCCAGCTCCGCGTACTGCGGCTGCGCCGACCGGGACCCCAGCGGGTCGCGGTCCAGGCGCTCGACGATGTCGCACAGCGCCCAGGCGAAGTCCAGCACCGGCACCCACCCCCAGGCGGTGGCCAGCTCCCGGTCCTCCTCGGTGTCCGCGAGGTACACGTCCCCGCAGAACAGGTCGTACCGCAGCGCCCGCACGTCCGCCCGCCGGTAGTCGGTCTGCGGGGGGTCGGGGAAGCGGGGGGAGAGGGCGTAGCCGATGTCGAGCACCCCCCATGGTCCCACGGCCGCCGCCGCTGCCCGGCCCGGGTCGGCGGCCCTCAGGGGCGGGCGGCGCACCACCGGGCCAGTGCCCCCGGAGTGCCCGGCAGCCCGTACGCCGATCCGAGCCAGCGGCCCAGCTCGCCCGAGGCCCACACGGGGTCGGCGCCCGGCAGCGCCCCGAGGACGGCCCGCTGCCACGGGGTGAGCGCCCGTGCGGCCACCTGCTCCAGGTCGCCCAGGGCGTCCACGACCAGCGCGGACGCCAACCCGTCGGCTTCCTCGGGGCGCTGGTCCGGTGCGCTCAGACAGGCCGAGACGGCCAGGCCGGCGGCCTCCCGGCACGGCGCGGGCAGGGTCCGCAGGGTCGCTGCCAGCAGCCCGGCGACGTCGTCGTCGTGGAACCGGGTGCGCCGGACCGCCGGGTACCCGTCCGGATCGCGGTGCGCCGCGGCCAGTTCGGTCACCAGGGGCACGACCACTCCGGTGGGCGGCGCGGGGGCGGCGGCCCGGCACAGCCCGACGGCCGCCGCCCAACGGTCGGGGTCCGGCCCGCCGCGCAGGGCGCCCTCCAACACGGCGCGATCGGCGGCGGACCCGGCCGGGGTGCCGGCGAGGGTGCCGAGGGCGATCAGTGCGGTGGCGCGTTCCGGCCCGGGCCCCGCGCGTGCGCACAACCCGCGCAGGGCCGGGAGGACCTCCCGCGCCCGCTCGGGGAGCCAGGCGAGCAGTTCGGCCGCCGCTCCGGCGGTCCGGACGTCGGCCGCCTCCAGCAGCGGGACGAGCGCGGGCACCCCGGCGATCACCGCCGCCCGCACCGGTCCACCGGGCCCGGGTCCGTCCGCGCCCGGCGGGCGTTCGACCAGTCGCGACAGACCGCCCAGGGCCCGTTCCCGGTCGGGGGTGCCCCCGTCCGCGAGCAGCCCCAGCAGGAACGGCACCGCGCGGGCCAGCGCCGGCTGTTCGTGCCCGCCCAGGAACCACGTCTCCCACCAGTGCCAGGCCGCGGCGCGGGCCTCCCCGTCCGGCGAGACCAGGGCGCGCAGCCGGGCCGGGACCTCGACCGCCGGACCGCCGTCCGGCGGCCGTGCCCACCCCGCCCGGTCCAGTGCCGACAGGGGAAGCGTCCCCGCGCCCATCGTCCGTCCTCCTCGCCGTCGACCGCCGTGATGGTCCCTCGGTCCCGGGCGAGGGTCAACGGCCGGCGGCGGCGGCTCCGTGCGTCCGGCCCGCCGGGGGAGCCCTACGCCAACAGCCGCCGCTCGGTGGCGACCGCCACCGCGCCGGCCCGGGTGTCGACCCCCAACTTGTCGTAGATGCGGCCCAGATGGGTCTTCACGGTGGCCTCGCTGATGAACAGGGCCCGGGCGATCTCCCGGTTGCCCAGGCCGCGCGCCAACTGGCCGAGGATGTCCCGCTCGCGGTCCGTCAGCGAGGGGCGCGGGCTGCGCATCCGCTCCATGACCCGGCTGGCGACCGGCGCCGACAGCGCGGTGCGGCCCTGCGCGGCGGCCCGGATCGCGGCGAACAGCTCCTCGGGGCGCTCCGCCTTGAGCAGGTAGCCGGTGGCCCCCGCCTCGATCGCCCGGGTGATGTCCGCGTCGGTGTCGTACGTGGTGAGGACGAGCACCCGGCCGCCGGCCGCGGAGATCCGGCGGGTGGCCTCCACCCCGTCGATGCCCTCGCCGAGTTGGAGGTCCATGAGGACGAGGTCCGGGGTCAGCTTCGCCGCCATCGCCACCGCCTCGTCCCCGCAGCCGGCCTCGCCGACCACGTCGAAGTCGGGCTCGCTGCCGAGCAGGGCGAGCAACCCGGCCCGGACCACCGCGTGGTCGTCACAGAGCAGCAGCCGCACCGGGCCGGTGCCGGCTTCGACGCCGGGGGCCCCGGGCGGTGCCGAGGGCTCGGGCGGTGCGGAACGGGCACGGTTGCGGGGGGTCATCGGGGCTCCCGGGCGACGGGGGCGGGCAGGGGGATCGACACGGTCAGGACCGTGCCCTCGGACGGGGCCGACTCGATGCTGAGGGTGCCGCCCAGCGCGCGCGCCCGGGCCCGGATCGCGGGCAGCCCGTGCCCGCGCACCCCCGTGCCGGCCGCGGGCACCTCCGCGGGGACGAAGCCCCGCCCGTCGTCCGCGACGTCCAGCACGATCTCGTCGTCCAGGCAGGTCAGGGTGAGCGCCGCGGCCGTGGCCCCGGCGTGCTCGCGGACGTTGGCCAGCGCGCCCTGGGCGATGCGCAGCAGCGCCGCCTCGGTGCGTTCGGGCAGGGCGGTCGGAGTGCCCTCCAGGTGGAACCGCACCGGGAGTGCGGCGCGCGACTCGCGGGCCGCGACCCGGCGCAGCGCCGCCACCAGCCCGCCGCCCTCGGCGAGGTCGGCGGGGGCGAGGTCGTGGACGAAGCGGCGGGCGTCGGCCAGGCTGCGTTCGGCGATGGCGGCGGCGGTGCGCACATGGGCCCGCGCCTTCGCCGGGTCGCCGTCCCACACCCGGTCGGCGGCCTGGAGCAGCATCCGTTGGCTGGACAGGCCCTGGGCCAGGCTGTCGTGGATCTCCATGGCGAGCCGCTGCCGCTCGGCCAGGGTGCCCTCGCGGCGTTCGGTGGCGGCGAGTTCGCGACGGGTGCGGATCAGGTCGTCGATCAGGTCGCGCTGCCGGGCCGCCTGGCGCTGCATGTGCACGAAGCCGGCGGTGGCGATGGCCGCCACCGCGGGCGGGGCGAGCAGCAGGTTCGGGTCGAAGCGGTCCGCGAGCCGCCACTGCGCGGCGACGACGAACGCGGTGAGCACGGCGATCAGCACCAGCGCGGGGCGGGCCGGCAGGGTGCGCAGCCCGGTGTAGAAGAGGGGCACCGCGCACCAGGCGAAGCTCGGCGCGAGCACCACCAGGACCACCCACACGGCGACGACCAGAGCGAGCCACGGCACCACCGAGGTGCGCGCCCGCCCGCCGGTCCCGCGCGCGGCACCGGCGGGGGAGGCGCTGCCGAGGGCCGGGCCGAGGACGTACAGCAGGGCGAGCGCGACGGACAGGGCGATGATCCACGGGGTGCGGGGCTCGCCGGGGTGGCGCAGCAGGAACCGGGCCAGGGAGGCGCCCAGCAGCAGGAAGAAGGCCGTGTGCATCACGGCGGCCAGCCAGCGGGCGTCCGGATCGGCGACCGCGGCGGCCGGGGGCGGGGTGGCCCCCGGGCGCGGTGCGCCCCGGTGGACCGGTTCGGTTTCCGGCATGCCTCCCATTGTGACCCGGTGCCCCGGCGCCGGGGTCATCCGATCGGTCGACCCCGGGGTCGACCGTCCCGCGCCGTCGAGGTGTCCGGTACGCCGACGGGAACGGCCCCGGTCCGGCCCCAGGATCGAAGCAGAGCCGGTCGCCACCGCACCGGCCGGCCCGACCCGGACCACCGGAACCGGTCGCCCCCGCCGAAGGACAGGACCCGTCACCATGAACCACCCGCTCGACACCCCCGAGACCACCACCGACGCCGCCGCCCCGCGCCACCGGGCCAAGGGCCGCCTCTCGCGCCGGGCCGGGATCGGCGCCGGGGTCGTGGCCCTGGCCGCGCTGGGCGCCGGCACCTTCGGCGCCGTGTCGGCGAGCGCCGAGTCCCCGGCCGCGTCCAGCCGCTCCACCGTCACCTCGGACGCCTCCAACCGGCACCTCCAGCAGACCACGCACCTCACCGTGGACGCCGCGACCCGCGCCGCCCAGGCCGCCCTGGACGCCGCCGAGCGGGAGAACCAGCGGGTGACCGTCGCCGTGGTGGACCGCAACGGCAACACCCTCGTCACCCTGCGCGGCAACGGCGCCGGCCCGCAGTCGTACGAGTCGGCGGAGAAGAAGGCGTACACCGCCGTCTCCTGGAACGCGCCCACCTCCGAGCTGGTCAAGCGGCTGGCGCAGACCCCGAACCTGAAGGACATCCCCGGCACCCTGTTCCTCGGCGGCGGCGCGCCGGTCACCGTGAAGGGCGCCCCGGTCGCGGGCATCGGCGTCGCGGGCGCCCCGTCCGGCGACCTGGACGAGAAGTTCGCCAAGGCCGGCGTGGCCGCGCTGAACCGCTGACCGCCGCCCGCCCGGACGCCCCGGCCCCGCCCGTCCCCCTCGGCGGGACCGGGGGCCGGGGCCGCGGGACGACGGGCGGGGCGGCCGCGCGGTGCCTAGGATCGCCCCGTGGACCCCGCCCGCCGGAACCGGCCCGGCCGCCCCCGCCCGGGCCCCCTCGCCACCTGCTGCTGCGCGCTCCTGCTGCTGGCCGGCTGCACCCACCCGGCAACGGGGTCGGCGAGCCGCCCCGACGCCCGGGACACCGGGGCCGCGGGGGCGGGCGACCCGTACTTCCCGCTGCTCGGCAACGGCGGCTACGACGTCGCCCACTACGACCTCGACCTCACCTACCGGCCCGAGGACCGGCACCTCACCGGCACCGCCACCCTCACCGCCCGGGCCACCCGGGACCTCGCCGCCTTCCACCTGGACCTGCTGGGCATGACGGTCGAAGCGGTCACCGTCGACGGCGAGCCCGCCGCCGTCCGGCGGGCGGGCCAGGAGTTGACCGTCCGGCCGCGCACCGCCCTGGTCCGCGGCGAGGAGTTCCGCACCACGGTGCGCTACGCGGGCCGGCCCCGGAGCGTCACCGACCCGGACGGTTCCCGGGAGGGCTGGCTGCCCACCGCGGACGGGGCGATCGCGCTGGGCCAGCCCACCGGGTCCATGACCTGGTTCCCCGGCAACCACACCCCCGCCGACAAGGCCGCCTACGACATCGCCGTCACCGTCCCCGAGGGGCTGACCGCGGTGAGCGTCGGCGCACTGCGCTCCACCCGGACCGCGGACGGCCGCACCACCTTCCACTGGCACAGTCCGGAGCCGCTCGCCAGCTACACCGCGACCGTGGGCGTGGGCCGCTACGAGGTCACCGAGTCCGTGCTGCGCGCCCAGCCGCGCACCGAGGCGGACGGCGCCGGCCGGGCCCGCCGGACCCTGCCCGTGCACACGGCCGTCGACCCGCGGGAGGCGGCGGCGGCCCGCGGGGTGCTCGCCCGGGTGCCCGAGGTCATCGCCTGGGGCGAGCGCACCTTCGGCCCGTACCCGTTCTCCGCCGCGGGCTCGATCGTGGAGCGCGGCGGCGACGCCGGCTACGCCCTGGAGACCCACACCCGCCCGGTCTACCCGGGGGCGCCGGACGTCCTCCTCGTCGTCCACGAACTGGCCCACCAGTGGTACGGCAACTCGGTGACCCCGCGCACCTGGCGGGACATGTGGCTGAACGAGGGCTTCGCCACCTACGCCGAGTGGCTGTGGGACGAGGAGCACGGCGGGCGGAGCGCGCAGAGCGTCGCCGAGGCCCTGTACCGGGGCGACTACTACGACGAGGCGGTCGAGCCGGGCGCGAACGAGGCGGTGTGGGCCTTCCCGCCCGCCGACCCGCCGGGTGCCGCGGACATCTCGCAGGCGCCGGTGTACCAGCGGGGCGCGCTGGTGCTGCACCGGGTGCGCCGCACCATCGGCGACGACGCCTTCCGCGCGCTGCTGCGCGACTGGCCCGCCCGCCACCGGCACGGCAACGCGGACACCGCCGCCTTCACCGCCCACGTCGAACGCGCCGCCCCCGAGCACCGCGCGGCCCTGCGCCGGGTGTGGGACGGATGGCTGTACGGCGAGGGCAAGCCGCCGCGACCCTGACCGGCCGGAGGCCCGCCCCGGCCGGCGGCGGCCGGCGGCGGCCGGGGACCGTCCCGGGCGGCCGGGACCCGCGGACGGCACGACGGCCGGGCTCCGCAACCGCTGGCTGCGGGGCCCGGCCGTCGTACGGCTGCTCAGACGTTGACGCCGAAGTCCTGGGCGATGCCCACCAGACCGGAGGCGTAGCCCTGGCCCACCGCGCGGAACTTCCACTCGGCGCCGTGGCGGTACAGCTCGCCGAAGACCATGGCGGTCTCGGTGGCGGCGTCCTCGCTGAGGTCGTAGCGGGCGATCTCGGTGCCGCCGGCCTGGTTGACGATGCGGATGTAGGCGTTCCGCACCTGGCCGAAGTTCTGGCTGCGGGACTCGGCGTCGTAGATCGAGACCGGGAAGACGATCTTGTCGATGTCGGCCGGCAGCGCGGCCAGGTTGACGTTGATCGCCTCGTCGTCGCCGGCGCCCTCACCGGTGCGGTTGTCACCGGTGTGGACGATGGTCTGGTCCGGGGTCTGCTTGTTGTTGAAGAAGACGAAGTGCGCGTCCGAGTAGACCCGACCCTGGTTGTTCACGGCGATGGCCGAGGCGTCGAGGTCGAAGTCGGTGCCGGTGGTCGTGCGGACGTCCCAGCCGAGGCCCACCGTGACGGCGGTCAGGCCCGGTGCCTCCTTGGTGAGCGAGACGTTGCCGCCCTTGGACAGGCTTACAGCCATGGGGATGTCCCTTTCTTCGCGAAGTGTCGGGTTTCGTACTCTGGACGAAACTACCGTCATCCCTAGCAACGCCGCGCGGGTGCCCCCGGGTTCCTGACACCCCTCCTTATCTTCTCCGCGCCTGGCGCCCCGACGGCCTCACCGGCCGCCCGGGACACCCGCGCCTCCACCGGAACGGACGCACCGGCCGGGGGCGCGGGCGGGACGGGCGCCCGGCAGCGGGAAATGGGGGTGACGGCCGGCCGCCCGGGCGGGACCATGGACGGCATGTCCGGTCCTCATGTCATCCGCGGTTCGGTCCTCCTGCCGGAGGCCGAGCTGATGTGGCGGTTCTCCAGGTCCTCCGGGCCCGGCGGCCAGCACGTCAACACCACCGACTCACAGGTGGAGCTGCGCTTCGACCTGGCACGGACCACCGCCCTGCCCCCGGTGTGGAAGGAACGCGCCCTGGCCCGGTTGGCCGACCGCCTGGTCGACGGGGTCGTCACCGTACGGGCCTCCGAGCACCGTTCCCAGTGGCGCAACCGCGAGACGGCGGCGGTCCGGCTGGCCGGGCTGCTGGCCGAGGCGACCGCCCCGCCGCCCAAGCCGCGCAAGGCCACCCGGATTCCACGGGGCATCAACGAGCGGAGGCTGCGGGAGAAGAAGGCCCGCGCCGAGACGAAGCGGGGCCGCTCGGGCCGCGACTGGGGCTGAGCCGGGCGGCGGCGGGGCCGAGCCCTCGGCACGGGTGCCCGGGTCCCCTCAGCGGCGGTCCTGGTCGAGGTACTCCTCGACCTCCTCGGGGAGGCCGCCGCCGTCGCGGACGGCGAGCAGCCGGGGTCCCTCCTCGGGGCCGTCGACGGCCAGCGCCGCCTCGGGGTCCAGGCCCTCGACCGCGTGCAGGGTCCAGGTGCCCGGGTCCTCGGTGCCGGTGCCGCGGCCGGTGTCCTCGCAGGGGGCCGAGGACCCGGTCCCCACCTCCGGGCCCACCCCGGCCCGCAGCGGCCCCGCGTCCTCGTAGACGCGGGTGTCGAACCGCACCCGCAGCGGGCACGCGGGGGCGGGCAGATGGGCGGTCCCGGACGGTTCCGCCCGCTGCGCGTCGGAAGTCGACGCACTCCCGCTGCATCCGGCGGACAATGCGGTGAGGGTGATCGCCCCTAATGCCGTGCCGATGTGCGCCCTGTTCTTCCGTGCCGGCCGACCGGCTGTCGAGGAATTGTCCATACGGATATCGAAGGCCATTCGGGCGACCCGCGCCAGAGCCTCGCGAAAGAAATTCCCGACGGTCGACGTCCTTATCCGTTCGGGTGTGCGCGATGCGGAGGGGACCGCCTTTCGGGGGGCGGTCAGGGGTCCGCCGGCCGGGGCGAGGTCGGCCCCAACAAGGCTGTGGAACAAGGCTTTTCGTCCCGTTCCGGGAGCCCGGCACCGGCCCGGTCGCCGACCTCGAAGGCTCGCGGGACGACCTCGCGGGCGGGCAGCGGCGGGTATGTCGCCCGAGTTTCACGTCCGGCGCGGAGGCCGAGAGCCGGCATGACGTGCATTTCTCTTCCCTGGCGCCCGGTGCGGAAGGCCCGCTGGCTGGAATTCAGACTTTCGCGCAGGGAAAACTGCAAGATCCGGCCATGTGCGGAAGAGTGGGACGCTTTCGCGGAATGCCGTGTTCCATCCGTTTCCGCCGGTCGAGGGCCCCGTCCCGGCTCAGCCCAGTCGGCGGTAGCGGCCCCGGAAGTAGGCCAGGGGCTCCCCGTTCGGGCTCGGGAGGTCGGCGGTGAGGACGCGGCCGATGACGAGGGTGTGGTCGCCGGCGGTGACGCGCTGCTCCGTCCTGCACTCCAGGGTCACCAGCGCGCCCCCGACCAGGGGCGCCCCGGACGCCTCGCCCCGCACGTAGGGGATGTCCTCGAAGAGCAGTCGGTCGCTGATGCGGCCCCGCATGGCGAACCGGCCCGCTATGTGCCGCTGGCTCTCCGCCAGCAGGGACACCGCCCAGTTCGGCTGCTCGGCGAGCAGGTCGTCCATGCGGGAGCCCTCGCGCAGGCTGATGAGCACCAGCGGCGGTTCGAGCGACACCGAGAGGAACGCGGTCGCGGTCATGCCGACGTCCTCGCCGCGGGGGCCCTCGGGCGAGAGCGGCGGCTCGTGCGCGGTCACCAGGACGACCCCCGCGGCCAGCCGGGACAGTGCGGCGCGGAACTCGTCGTGGGTCACTCCCCCAGGATGCCCGGCCGGGGCGGTGGCGGGGGAGGACGGCGCGGTGGAGGAGGTGTTCAGCACCCCGCCACGCTAGCCGTATGGCGCATTTCGGCACATCGGCCCAGCGATCGACGATGGTCCTAGGTCCTTCGGACGGGTTTCGTCGCTGCGCGGGCGGCCAGCGGGGTACCGTCTGCGTACCCCACGAAGGGAAGCGGATGTGTATACCCAACGCCGTATGTATCCAAAACCCTTATCTGCGATTTCCGGGAGCATATTCGGAAGTGCCGAGTGCGCCCCCTCCCCCTCCGAACGGCTCCCCCGGGCTCCCCACGAAACGCCCGTCAAATGGGGCCTCTGCGGCCTCGCGCTTTGCCCGCAGCAAACGAAGCGCGCGCTTGTCTATGCGCGTCAATCGGCATATTCGGCTGATGTGATATGAGTCACACGGCCGATTATTTGCTGACCCTGTGTACCGGGCGGACAGCTCACTGTGATTCAGTGACGGGGACGCCGTGCTCAGGTGTACTCGGGTGCACCCGGCCGAAGAGAGAACCCGGAGTAGCCGCAGACGTCTCGGGGAGGGCGAGCATGGACACCGAGTCGGAGCCGTACGTCCGCCTGGCGACCCTGCGACAGCTGCACCAGGTCATGGCCGACATGAACACGGCCCGCAGCCTCGCCGACACCGTCCAGACCGTCGCCAACGGCGTCGTCACCGGACTGAACTACGAGCTGGCCGCGGTGAACCTGGTCCGTCCGGACGGCGACCTCGTGGTGGCCGCCTTCGCTGGCAACGCCGACGCCGAAGCCATGATCACCGGTCGGGTCGGCTCCCGCACCGCCTGGGACCGCCGGCTCGGCATGGGCGAGCGCTGGGGCAGCCTCATCTTCATCCCGCACAACGAGGGCTGGGTGCTCGACGAGGACGACGTCCCGTCGTGGTACACCGACGGCCCCGAGCCCCGCTTCGAGGACGAGTGGCACCCCGCCGACCGCCTCCTCGCCCCCCTCTACGCCAACGGCGGCCTCCCCGGCGAACTGATCGGGGTGCTCTCCGTGGACCGTCCGCGCAACGGGCGGCTACCCGGCGCATGGGGGCGCGAGGCGCTCCAGATGTACGCCTTCCAGGCCGCCATTGCGATAAGCAACGCCCGGCTGCGAGCAAACATGCAGCGCGCGCTGGTCCGGCTCGAACGCGAGCAGCAGGCCCTGCGCGCCAGCGAGGAGTCCTTCCGCCAGGCGTTCGAGTACGCGCCCAGCGGCATGGCCATCGCCGAGATGGGCGGCGACCAGCACGGCCGCATCCTGCGCACCAACGACGCGCTGTGCCGGTTGCTCGGCCGGCCGGCCGCCGCGATGCGCCGCTACTCCTTCTCCGACCTGGTGCACCCCGAGGACATCGGGACGCTGCTGCGGACCTCCGCCGAGGGCGGCCGCGCCGAGCTGCGGCTCGCCCGCCGCGACGGCACCTACCTCTGGGTCTCCCTGCGCAACTCCGTCGTCGCGGACGCCGCGGACGGCCCGCGCTTCCTGCTCACGCACGTGGAGGACATCGAGGAACGCAAGCGCCGCGAGCTGCAACTCGCGCACCGGGCCAGCCACGACGCCCTCACCGGGCTGCCCAACGCCGCGGAGCTGCGGTCCCGGCTGTCCTCCCGGCTCTGCCGCCGTCCCCAGGGCAGCGCCAGTTCCCGGGCCGCGGCCGGGGAGTCCGTGGACGCGGCGTACGGCGGGCCCGGCGTGCAGGACTTCGACCAGGAGGCGGAGGCGCTCGCCGAGCGGGCCGCCCGCGCCGCCGAACGGTTCGATACCCCGGCCGGTGAACCCGTGGTGGGCTACGACCACGTGCACGTGGTCGCCCCCGAGGGCGGCCAGGACGACGGGACCAAGGGCCTCGCCGTCCTCTTCTGCGACCTCGACGGCTTCAAGTCGATCAACGACCGGTTCGGCCACCACACCGGCGACGCCGTCCTCATGGAAGTGGCCCGCCGGCTCACCAGCGGGGTCCGCGACGGCGACACCGTGGCCCGCCTCGGCGGCGACGAGTTCGTCGTCCTCGCGGACGGCCTCGGCAGCGCCGACGCCCAGGACCTCGCGGTGCGGCTGCGCAACGCGATCATCCCGCCCATCCGCGTGGACGGGCGGGGCGTGCGGGTCGGCGCCAGCTTCGGCATCGGCTGGGCGCGCTGCGGGATGACCGCGGAAGAGGTGCTGAAGTCCGCGGACCAACTGATGTACGTGGAGAAGCGGGCCCGGGCGAAGCAACAACGCCGCGCGGGCTGACACGGGTCTCCCCGGGGTGCGTGCGTTCCGTCCGGCCGGGACGCACGCCCCGCGGGGCCGGCCTGGCGAAACCATTCTGCGCGCGTGGGCGTCGGTGCGGGTATGACACGACGACTGTTCCCGGCGGTCCGGCTCCGGCTCCCCGACCCCGTCGGTCTGCGCGCCCTGGCGCGCTCCCGCCGCGCCCAGCGGTGGCTGGTGCAGGCGGCCATGGTCGCCTCGGTCGTCGGCCTGGCACCGGTCACCTGGATGCACCTGGCCGCCGAGGACGCGGTCACCACGGTCGCCGAGGTGCCGCGGCAGGAGGTGGCGGTGGTGTTCGGGGCCGGGCTGCGGGAGGGCGAGCCGTCGCCGTACCTGGCGCACCGGCTGGACGCGGCGGCGGAGCTGTACCACGCGGGCAAGGTCCGGGTGGTCCTGGTGACCGGGGACAACGGGCGGGCGGAGTACGACGAGCCCGACGCCATGCGGACGTACCTGACCGGGCGCGGGGTGCCCGACGGGCACATCGTCAGCGACTACGCCGGCTTCGACACCTGGGACTCCTGCGTCCGGGCGAAGAAGGTGTTCGGCGTGGACCGGGCGGTGCTGGTGACCCAGGACTTCCACATCCGCCGGGCGGTGACGCTCTGCCGTTCCGCGGGGGTGGAGTCGCACGGCATCGGGGTGAGCGAGCCGCTCGACGCCAGTTGGTACGGGGGCAAGGCCCGGGAGGTCCTCGCCGCGGGCAAGGGCGCGCTGGACGTGCTGCTCGACCCGGACCCGCGCTTCCTGGGGGCGCAGGAGAAGGGCGTCCGGGAGGCGCTGGTCACGGCCGTTCCGTGAGTCGGGCCGCGGCTCAGTCGAGGACGCGCCCCCCGTGGTGGTGCAGCTCGTGGGCGCGGACGCCGTCGGCGGTGCGGATG
Source organism: Streptomyces sp. NPDC002490 (assembly GCF_040296045.1). Taxonomy (NCBI): domain Bacteria; kingdom Bacillati; phylum Actinomycetota; class Actinomycetes; order Kitasatosporales; family Streptomycetaceae; genus Streptomyces; species Streptomyces sp. NPDC002490. Next base: position 83,102 of record NZ_JBEOWM010000018.1, read on the forward strand.
ACGCCGCCCGAGGGGGCGTCACGGGCCGCGGAACGGGGGGTATGCCTGCTTCGTCACCCTTTACCATGGAAGTTTCCGGTGCGGTGCGGAGGTGGGGGGAACCGTCACTCAATGGGATGAGTCGGAACGGGTAGGCTCGCCCGCATCACGCGTGCACTGGACCATGCTGAGGAGTGACCCAGGGATGACCGCCGGAGACAACGGCAGCAAGCCCGCGGACGACGACCCGTTCGGCTATCTGTACGCCGACGGGCAGGCGGCCGGGGCCACCCCGCCCAGTGGTGGCGGAGGCTACGGCTACCCGGGCCCCCGCTCCTCGTACCACCAGGTGCGCCCGGTGGGCGAGCGCCAGTACAAGGGGCCGCAGCAGCAGTACGCCCAGCAGCCCCCGGCCCACGGCCAGGTCCCGCCGCAGCAGCCGCCGTACGGTCAGCCGCCGTACGGCCAGCAGCAGGTGCCGCCCGGCCCGCCGGCGGCCCACGGGGGTCCGGGGGGCGGCCGGGGGCGCGGGCCGAACACCCGGGGCATCCTCATCGGCGCGATCGCGGTCCTGGCGGCCGTGGTGGTCGGCATCGGCGTGGTCGTGCTGAAGGGCAAGGACGACGACAAGACCCCGGCCGGTGCGGACAGCACCCCCTCGGCGCCCGCCCAGGGCGGTGACGAGGGCGAGGAGGACAAGGCCCCGAAGGGCGACGGCGACGAGAAGACGCCGGAGCCCGGCGAGCTCCCCCGGCTCGACGCCAAGGCGCTGAAGCAGGAGGGGGGCGTCAGCACCTCCACCGACGTGTCGGGGGCGAAGGCCGCCGGCGGGGTGTACGTCACCGGCTTCAACAAGGTCGGCGCGGCGGTCACCTGGACCCTGGACGACATCGTGGAGCCCGGCAAGTACACCGTGTTCGTGGGCTACACGGTGCCCGGCAAGGACGCGAACGCCACCATCACCGTCAACGGCACCGCCCAGACCCGGCCGTTCAGCCTGAAGAACTACGCGAACGCCTCCGACGGCGACCGGGCGAAGGGCTGGACCGAGTCCTACGGCTACGTGGAGCTCAACAAGGGCACCAACACCGTCAAGTTGTCCTGCGAGGAGGGCAACCAGTGCGACGCCGACCTGGACCGGGTCTGGCTCGCCAAGGGGTGGGTCACCAGGGGCTGAACCCCGACCCGTGCGCGCCGGCGGCGATCCGTCGCCCGCCCCCGCGGGGGCGGGCGCGTTCCGCGGAAGGGTCGGCCCGGGGTGCTTGTCTGGAATGTCGGTGCCGGTGACCGGAACGGCCGTCCGTGACTGCGGGTTCGACGTAGAAGGATCGTCTGTTTGACGGATAGTCTGGCGTGAATCAGTGCTGCCCGCAGCCGCCCGGCACCGGGTGGGGCGGCCATCGGATCGGCGCGGCCGGCGTCCGTGCGAGGGCGGGGAGTCCGGGCGTCAACGGAGGATTCACACAACCGTGGACACGCAAGGCCGCGACAGGGCGGACGGCATCGACCCCGCGGACCAGTGGGTGAAGAACCCGCGGACCGGGGAGTACGAACTGCGCCTGCCCTCGGACCCCGCATCGCCGGCCGAGGCCCCCGACGGCGCCTCCCCGGCCGGCGGAAGGGCCCGTCCCCGGCCCCGCCGGGAGAGCCGTCCGGTGCCCGCCCAGCGCACCCGACGGGCCGTCAGTTCCCCTGCTGGAAAGCGAGTTGACGGAACCGCACGGACGGATCGGCGCAAGCGGAAGAGCGCCGGGGGCAAGAAGTCGGGCACCCGGAAGGCGCTGTTGTGGACGGGCGGCGTCACGGCCTTCGTGGTGGTCGTCGCGGGCGTCGGCGGCTATCTCGTCTACGAGCGGCTCAACGGCAACATCGACGCGCTGGACGTCGGGGACGCCGCCGAGGGCGGCAGTTTGAAGGACGGCCCGCTCAACATCTTGCTGTTGGGCATCGACAAGCGCAGCGGCAAGGGGAACACGGGGTACGGGGACCGGAAGAACTCCTCCGGCCATGCCGACACCACCCTCTTGCTCCATGTGTCCGAGGACCGGAGCAATGCCACGGCGGTGAGCATTCCGCGGGATTTGAAGGTCGACATTCCGGACTGTCCGACGAAGCAGTCGGACGGGACCGAGAAGGTGATTCCCGGGGTCCTCGACCGGCGGTTCAACGAGAGCTTCGGAGTGGCCGGCCGCGATCCGGGGTGCACCATGCGCACCGTCAAGGAGATCGCCGGAGTGCCGATCCACCACTTCATGATGGCGGACTTTAACGCGGTGAAGGAGTTGACCCGGGCGATCGGCGGCGTGGACGTCTGCCTGGCGAAGCCCATCAAGGACGACGAGTCGAAGCTGGACCTGTCCGTGGGGCCGCACACCGTCCAGGGCGAGCAGGCGCTCGCCTTCGTCCGCAACCGGCACGGCCTCGGCAACGAGAGCGACCTCGACCGCATCAAGATGCAGCAGCAGTTCGTCGCCTCGATGATCCGCAAGATGAAGGACGAGGTCCTCGGCGACGCCAAGCGGATGTTCGACCTGGCGGACGCGGCGACCAAGGCCCTCACCGTGAACAAGGAGATCGGCGACGTCCCGAAGCTGACCGAACTGGCCCGGGAGATCGGCAAGATCAACGTCAAGAACATCACCTTCACCACGGTCCCGGTGCGGGACAACCCCGCCGAGATCGTCAAGGCGACCGTCGTCCTCGACGAGACCAGGGCCCCCCAGATGTTCAGCATGCTCCAGAACGACGTCTCCTTCACCGAGGTGAAGCGGAAGAAGAAGGCGGCCAAGAGCAAGCAGGACGCCCTCCTCAAGGGCCCCCGGGCGCCCGCCGACCAGGTCCGGGTGGACGTGTTCAACGGCAGCGACACCCGGGGCGCCGCCCAGCGCACCCTCGACTGGTTGCAGAACACCAAGGGCGTTGCGAAGTCGACGAACCGGAGCAACGCCCCGCAGAAGCAGCCGAAGACCACCCTGGCCTTCGGGGCGAACCAGATCGAGCAGGCCAGGACCCTCGCCGACTACCTGGGCCTGCCCGCCGCGGGGCTCAGGCCCGGCACCGCGGACGCCGACCCGATGGAGCCCATGGCCCTGGTGCTGGGCGCCGACTTCAAGGGCCCGGGCGTGCCGATCACCGGACCGACGAAGGCCCCCGAGGGCGTGCAGCGGGTGGAGGCCGACAAGAAGGTCTGCGCCCAGTGAACCCCGGGCCGGTGCTCAGACCGGCTCGGCGCTGACCCGGACCCGGTCCAGGTACGCGGTGTAGGCGGCGGCGTCGAACTCGCCCGCGACCGGGGCCCGTACCGTCGCCGCCGACAGGGCGACCGCACGGGTCAGCCGGACCGGCCAGGGGACGCCGTCGACCAGGGCCGAGAGCAGCCCGGCGACCGCCGAGTCGCCGGCCCCGGTCGGGTTGCCCTTCACCAGGCCCGGCGGCACCGCCCGCCAGCGGCCCTCCGGGGTGACCGCCAGCAGCCCCTGCGGGCCGAGCGAGGCGATCACCGCCCGGGCACCCCGGCGGCGGACCTCCCGCACGGCCTGCTCCGGGTCGTGGGAGCCGGTCAGCTCGGCGAGTTCCTCGGCGTTCGGCTTCACCAGGTCCGGGCGGGCGGCCACCCCGCGGCGCAGCGGTTCCCCGCTGGTGTCCAGCAGCACCGGCACGCCCGCGGAGCGGGCGGTGCGCACCAGTCGGGCGTAGGCGCCGACCGGCACCCCGGGCGGCAGGCTGCCGCAGAGCGCCACCGCCGCGGCCCCGGGCACCAGGGCGTCGTAGCGGTCGAGGAGGGCGTTCCACTCGGCGGCGGAGACCAGCGGTCCGGGTTCGTTGAGCTGGGTGGTGTCGCCGGTCACGGCGTCGACGACGGCGATGGTGCGGCGGGTGGCCCCGGCGGTCGGCACCAGGGCGTCGGTGATCAGTCCGCCCTCGTCCAGGGCGACCAGCCCGGCGCGCATCGCCCGGCCGGTCTCGCCGCCGGTGAACCCGGTCACCGTCACCCGGTGGCCGAGCGCCGCCAGCACCCGGGCCACGTTCAGGCCCTTGCCGCCGGGCCGCTCGATGACCTCGCGCACCCGGTGCGAGGCGTGCGGGCGCAGGGACGGCACCCGGTACGTGAGGTCGAGCGCGGTGTTCAGCGTGACCGTGAGGATCACCGTGGGCCTCCCCCCGGAAGGCGGGTGCCCGAGGTCCCCCGGGCCGGGGCCGGTCGGACGGTCCGACCGGGTGCAGACCTGATCATGCCAAACGGGCGGCGGCCGGCACAGACCGCTCCGCCGACCGCCGCCCCGCTCTCCCGCGCCCGCGGGGAGGTCAGCCCAGGGCCGGCTGCACGATCCACTCGCCGCGGCGCATCACGCCCTTGAGGGCGAACTCCTCGTCGAGGACGACCAGGTCGGCGTACTTGCCGGGCTCCAGGGAGCCCACCTCGTGGTCGACGCCCAGCAGCACGGCCGGGTTGGCGGAGATCGCCCGGACCACGTCCTCCACGGGCAAGCCGTCGACGGTCACCGCACGCTGGAAGGCCCGGTCCAGGGTGAGCGTGGAGCCGGCGATGGAGCCGCCCTCCACCAGACGGGCCACCCCGTCCTTCACCTCCACGGCCAGCGGGCCGAGCCGGTACTCGCCGTCGCCGAACCCGGCCGCGTCCATCGCGTCGGTGATGAACGCCACCCGGGCGGCGCCCGCGTGGTGGAACGCCAGCTCCAGCGCCGCCGGGTGCAGGTGCGTGCCGTCGTTGATCAGCTCGACGGTGACCCGGGGATCGGCGAGCAGCGCGGCGATCGGTCCGGGGGCCCGGTGCCCGAGCCCCGGCATCGCGTTGAACAGGTGGGTCGCGACGGTCGCCCCCGCGTCGATCGCCTCCACGGTCTGTTCGAAGGTGGCGTCGGTGTGGCCGATCGCGGCGATCACCCCGTGCTCCCCCAGCAGCCGCACCGAGTCGAGGCCGCCGGGCAGTTCGGTGGCGAGGGTGACCATCTTGGCCCGCCCGCGCGCCGCGTCCAGCAGCTTGCGGACCTCGGCCGGGTCCGGGTCGCGCAGCAGGTCCTCGGCGTGGGCGCCCTTGCGGCAGGGCGAGATGAACGGGCCCTCGAAGTGGACGCCCGCGATCTCGCCCTGCTCGGCGAGTTCGGAGAGCAGTCCCGCCTGCTGGGCGAGGGCGTCCATGTCGCCGGTCACGGTGGAGGCCACGAGGGTGGTGGTGCCGTGCAGCCGGTGGGTGTGCACGGCGTGCAGGATCTCGTCCGCGGTGCCGTTGGCGAACGAGGTGCCGCCGCCGCCGTGGTTGTGCATGTCCACGAACCCGGGGACCACCCAGTGGCCGGTCAGGTCGAGGGCGGACGCGGGGGCGGCGCCGGGGCGCGCGGGGACGATCCGGTCACCGTCGACGGTCACCTCACCGCCGTCCACGATCCCGGTGGGCAGCACCACCCGGGCGCCGGCGAGCACGTTGCTGGGGGCCATCAGGCGGGAACCTCCGAGGAGTCAGCGGTTCCGGATCCTCGTGATCCGGAACGGGATGCCTTGCCTTTCTTCGTGACCGCCTTGCCGCCCTTGCCGGTGCCCTCGCCCTTGCCGCTGGCCTTGCCCTCGCCCTTGCCCGCCGCGCCGCTCTTGCCGGGCCGGCCCTCCGCCTTGGTCGGCTTGGCGGGCCGGGTCGTCGTGCCCCGGCGCGCCGGGGCGGTCGGGGCGGTCGCAGGAGCGCCGCCGCCGGCGATGACGAGGTCCCAGGCGAGCAGTCCGGCCCCCAGGCACCCGGCGCTGTCGCCGAGGGCCGCGGGGACGATCCCGGGCATGCGTTGGAAGGTCACGCGCTGCGCGACCGCCGCCCGCAGGGGCGTGAACAGGGTCTCTCCGGCTTCGGCGAGTCCGCCGCCGATGATCAGCATCCGCGGGTCCAGCAGGGTGAGCGCGGTGACCAGCCCGTCCGCGAGCGCGTCCACCGCCTCCTGCCAGACCGCGACGGCCCGCGGGTCGCCCGACTCGACGGCCTTGGCGCAGTCCGCCGCGTCCGCCGTCGGGTCGTCCGCGGCCTTCGCCCAGGCGCGGCTCACCGCGCCGGCCGAGGCCAGCCGTTCCAGGCAGCCGCGCTGGCCGCAGCCGCACTCGGGTCCGCCGGGGCGGACCACGATGTGCCCGATCTCACCCGCGTAGCCGTGGGCTCCGGGTTCGATCCGCCCGTCGATGCCGATGGCGCCGGCGATGCCGGTGCCGAGCGGGACGAAGAGGAACCGGTCGGCGCCCTGGCCCGCGCCGATCCGTCCCTCCGCGAGTCCGCCGGTGCGCACGTCGTGGCCCAGGGCCACCGGTACGCCGTCGAGCCGTGCGCTGAGCAGCTCCCGCATGGGGACGTCACGCCAGCCGAGGTTGGAGGCGTAGACGGCGACGCCGGCCTCGGCGTCGACGATGCCGGGTACCGCGACACCCGCGGCGGAAGCAGTGACGCCGAAGTTCTCGACGCCGTACGCGCGCAGGTCCGCGGCGAAGTCGAGGATGCCCTCGACGACGGCCTCGGCGCCGCGCTCCCGCCGGGTGGCCCGGCGGCACGTGTAGAGGAGCGTTCCGTCCTTCGCCACGAGGGCGGCTTTCATCCCGGTCCCGCCCACATCCAGGGCGATGACGTGTTCTCCGGCCGGGGGTCCGGGGGGTGTCTCCCGGGTCGTTGCAGTCACGGAGGACAGTGTCGCGTGTAGACGCCCAAGAGGTCTAGTCCAGTTGCGGTACATCACCATGGTCACCGAACGTTGTCGAAGTGATACGGCACGGAGCTAGACCCCTTCCGAGGCACGGCACCAGACTCGCCGCCAATTGATCCACAGGACCCGTCGTCGGGGGCGACGACGGGTGCTTGAGCGTGGGAGCACAACGTGCTAGATCGGAAAAGGACTCTGATCGCGGCGGGGGCCGTGCTGATGATGTCGACGACGGTACTGACAGGATGCGGAGGGGACGGCGAGCCGGGCAACACCACACTGACGCTCATCGCGGCGGACTACGGGAACTCGGTGCAGAACAGCACCACCACCTACTGGGACGAGGTCGTCGCCGACTACGAGATGGACCACCCCGACACCGAGATCGAGGTGACGGTCCTGCCCTGGACCGAGGTCGACGCCGAGGTCAAGAAGCGGGTGGCGGAGGGCAAGGCCCCCGACATGGCCCAGATCGGCGCGTACTCGGACTACGCGGCGGACGGCAAGCTCTACGACGCGGACGAGCTGCTCTCGCTCAGCGTCCGGGGGGACTTCCTCCCCACCCTCAGCGCCGCCGGGCGCATCGTCCGCACCCAGTACGGGATGCCCTTCGCGTCCTCCACCCGACTGCTCTTCTACAACAAGGAGCTGTTCGCGGAGGCCGGCATCACCAGCCCGCCCCGCACCTGGGAGGAGCTGAAGGACGCGGCCGTCCTCCTCAAGGGGAAGGGCGTGCGCTACCCGTACGCCCTGCCGCTGGGCCCCGAGGAGGCCCAGGGCGAGACGCTGATGTGGCTGCTGAGCGGCGGTGACGGCTACACCGGCGACACCGGGGACTACGTCCTCGACTCCGCCACCAACGTCCGCACCCTCACCTGGCTGAAGGACGAGCTCGTCGGACCCGGGCTGGTGGGACCCACGGCACCCGCCGAGCTCGACCGGGCCGAAGCCTTCGAGGCGTTCACCCGCGGCGAGGTCGGCATGCTCAACGGGCACCCCACGCTCATGCGGATGAGCAAGGGCAGCGACGTCGACTACGGCATGGTCCCGATGCCCGGCCGCACCGGCCGGAGCACCACGGGGCTCGGCGTCTCCGACTGGATGCTGGCCTTCAAGCAGAACGGCCAGGGCGAGGAGATAGGGAAGTTCCTCGACTTCGTGTACGCGAAGGAGAACGTCCTCGACTTCTCCCGACGCTACGACCTGCTGCCGGTGACCAACTCGGCGATCAACGACATGGCCGAGAGCAAGGGGGACGCCGACCTGCTCAACTTCGTCGACGGGCTGCGGGACGCCCAGCTGTACCCGGTGGGCAAGACGTCGTGGCCGCAGGTCAGCGCCGACATCAAGAAGAACGTCGGGGCGGCGCTCGCCCCCGACGGGGACCCCGCACAGGTCCTCGGCGGCATCCAGCAGCGCGCCGTGAAGGCCGAACGCGCCGAGAAGTGAGGCCGGCGGCACCGTGACCGCGACGCCCCCCGCACCGCAGTGAGGTGCGGGGGGCGTCGCACCTCCCGGTGGGTTGTCGCACCTCCCCGGTAGGTTGGGGACGTGGACGATGGGGCGGCGGAGGAGCTGGGCGAGCGCGAGCGCGACGTGCTCGCCCTCGAACGGCAGAGCTGGTCCGGCCCGGGCGCCAAGGAACGCGCCGTCCGGGAGCGGCTCGGCATGGCCCCCGTCCGCTACTACCAGCTGCTGAACGCCCTCCTGGACGACGCCCGCGCCCTGCGCCACGACCCGGTCACCATCAACCGGCTGCGCCGCCTGCGCGACACCCGCCGCGCCGACCGCTGACGCCCCGGGACGGGCGCCGTGACCCGTTCCCGGCGCCCGCGCGACCGGACGGTGGGCCTCCGCACCCCGGCCCCTGCATAGTGGGTGACCCGGTGCCCAGCGCGGCACCGGCGGCCCCTGAGCGGGCCGACCCACGCGCACCAGCCGACGAAGGGCGAAGGCCATGGCGTTACCCCCGATCGACACCAGCCGACCGCATCCCGCCCGGATGTACGACTACTACCTGGGCGGCAAGGACCACTACGAGGTCGACGAGGAGGCCGCCGAGCGGGTGGTGTCCGTGGTCCCGGACGCCAAGCGGCTCGCCCGGGCGAACCGGCGGTTCATGCACCGGGCCGTCCGTCACCTGGCGCAGCAGGGCATCCGCCAGTTCCTCGACATCGGCACCGGCATTCCGACGGAGCCCAACCTGCACCAGGTGGTCCAGGGGATCAGACCCGACGCCAGGGTGGTGTACGTCGACAACGACCCCGTCGTCCTCCGCCATGCGGAGGCGCTGCTGCGCAGCACGCCGGAGGGGCGGACCTCGTACGTGCAGGCGGACGTGCGGGATCCGGAGCGCATCGTGGCGCAGGCCCGGGAGGTGCTGGACCTCACCCGGCCGGTCGCCCTCTCCCTGGTGGCGCTGCTGCACTTCGTCCCGGACGAGTTCGACGCCTACGGACTGGTCGACGCCCTGACGGCGCCGCTGGCACCCGGCAGCAGCCTGGTCCTCACCCACGGCACCCTCGACGGGGGCGACCCCGAGGAGGTCGCCGGGGTGGTCGAGGTCTACCGGAAGGGAGGCATCCCGTTCCGGCTGCGGACCCGGGAGGAGTTCGTCCGCTTCTTCCGGGGGTGGGAGCTCGTCGAGCCCGGGGTGGGGGCACCCGACGCATGGCGCCCGGACCCCGGGGACCCCGTCCCGGGGGCGGGCGATCCGCCCGGGTTCTACGTCGGGGTCGCCCGCAAGTGACCGCCGGGGCGTCCGTGGCCCGCCGGGGCGGGGCGGGCCCCGGGGCGCCGCGGGTCAGGGGGCGTCGGGCAGGGGAGGTGGCGGGGGGAGGACGGCAGGGGTGGCCATGCCGTTGTCGTCCAGGGCCATCTCGTCCAACTCGACGCTACGGACGAGCACTCCGGGGAAGTGCTCGAACCGTCCGAGCGCTTCGGCGATGGCGTCGGTGAGGTGTTCGGCGTCGAACGAGCACCAGAACGCGGCCGAGTCCGGCCCCGTGACCAGGTTGATCAGCCCGTCGCTGAAGCTGTCCAAACCATCCAGGGTGTCGGACTGCTCCGGCGTGAGCGGTCCCTGAAGGTGCAAGGTGAAGCGCCAATTACGCACAGTTCGCATGCTTTCGAGTGAATTGTTCAATTTCCCTGGCCTCGTTGCCGGCGTTCTTGGGCGTGCAGTACACCACCTGGGACTGGTTGCAGGGGCAGCAGAGCACCCACCCCCACCGGTGTCGGTTCTTGTCGTGCGTCACTTTGAGGCCGGCGTGTTCCGCGCGTTTGAGTGCTGCCTCGATGTCCTTCTTCTGGTGCCTGTCTCCCAGAGCCACGGGTCAGGGATATCGCCGCACGCGTGCGCGCCGGGCGGGAGTACGGGCGCGTTCACCCGCACGTGGGTCGAGGCCCATCAGTATTGACGGACGAGTTTGACGCCTACGGACTGGTCGACGCCCTGGTCGAACCCGGTGCCCGTCCCCGGGGCGGGCCTCGGGGCGCCACGGGTCAGGGGGCGTCGGGCAGCGGCGGCACGGGAACCACGGCGGGGGTGGCCATGCCGTTGTGGTCGAGTGCGACGGCGTTCAACTCCACGCTCCGCACCAGGACTCCGGGGAAGTCCTCGAAGAACCCCAGCGCTTCCGCGACGGCGTCGGTCAAGGACTCCGCCCCGAAGAGGCAGCTGAACTCCGTGTGCCCGGGACTCTCCACCCGGCCGATCCGGCCGTCGTTGAAGCGGTCGAGCCCGTCCACGGTGTCCGCCTGTTCCGGTGTCAGCGGCTCCTGGAGGTGCAGGGTGAAGTGCCACTTACGCATGGCCGCGGTGGTTGCTGACGAAGAGGTCAATCTTGCGTGCCTCGTCTCCTGGGTTGCGGGGCGTGCAGTACACCACCTGGGACTGGTTGCAGGGGCAGCAGAGCACTCACCCCCACCGGTGTCGGTTCTTGTCGTGCGTCACTTTGAGGCCGGCGCGTTCCGCGCGTTTGAGTGCTGCCTCGATGTCCTTCTTCTGGTGCCTGTCTCCCAGAGCCACGGGTCAGGGATATCGCCGCACGCGTGCGCGCCGGGCGGGAGTACGGGCGCGTTCACCCGCACGTGGGTCGAGCGTCGTCGGTGTTGACGGACGTGCGAGGTCCACGGGGAAATCCCACCCCGGCCCCGACGGCCCGCTGTCGAGCGGTCGGGGCGCCGGGCTCAGTCGACCGTCTTGACCACCCGGGCCGGCACCCCCGCGACCACGGTGCCGGCGGGAACGTCCCGGGTGACCACCGCGCCGGCGGCGACCACCGCGCCGGCGCCGATGGTCACCCCCTGCGTGACCACGGCGGCGGTCCCGATCCAGACCTCGTCCTCGATGACGATCGGGGCGAAGGAGAGGTGCTCGCGGCGCTCGGCCAGGGGCAGCGGGTGGCCTCCGGTGACGAGGCTGACCTTCGGGGCGATCATCACGCCGTTGCCGATGCGGATGCCGCCCCGGTCCATGAAGGTGCACCCCTGGTTGACGAAGACGTCCTTCCCGAACGTCGTGTTGAGCCCGTGCTCGGTGAAGAACGGCGGGTAGATCGTCACCGACTCCGGCAAGGGGCCACCGAACACAACAGAAAGGAGTTCTGCACGAGCCTCGGTGTCGCTGAACGGAAGGACGTTCAACCGGGACGTCGCCTCGGTCACCTCCACGATGCGCTCCACATGACGCGTGAACTCCGCTGTCTGGACGTACATGACCTGCTCGGTGCGGGTAGACATGCGCCTCATCCCACCACCGCACGGAACGCTCGATCAAACAACCAGGACCACCACAGACACCACTGCTGGTTGTGCACCTAGGGTGGGGGCGTGGATGTTGAAGCACTGCGGACGTTCGTGGCCGTCGCCGAGACCGGCCTCTTCCAGGCAGCCGCCGACGAGCTGGGGGTCAGCCAGCAGGCGGTCTCCAAGCGGATCGCGGCACTGGAGGGGCAGACCGGGGTCACCCTCCTGGTGCGGACCTCCCGCGGCTCCCGGCTGAGCCTGGACGGGCAGGTCCTCCTGCCGCACGCCAGGAAGGTGCTGGCCGCCCTCGAACAGGCCGAGCGGGCGGTGCGCCCCGGCAGCCGTCCCCTGCGCGTCGACGTCCTCCACCGGCGCATCGCCCCCGCTCAGGCCGTCCACCGGTTCTACCGCTCCCGCCCCGGGACGGAGCTGGACGTGCTCACGCTGGGCGAGGAGAACGCCGCCGAGGCCGCCCGGGCAGTGCTCGAAGGGACCGTCGACGCCTCCTTCCGCGCCCTGCCGGCGGACGGGGTGCCGGCCGGGATCAGCACCGAGCGGCTCCTGGACGCACCCCTGGAACTGTTGGTCGGCCCCGGCCACCCGCTGGCCGACGCGCCCCGGGTCCGCCCCGCGGACCTGGCCGGCCACCGGATCTGGGTCCCCGGGATCAGGCCGGACACCGAGTGGGCGGCGTTCTACCGCTCGTTCTCCGAGGACTTCGGCCTCGGCATCGACGCGCTCGGCCCCCACTTCGGCGACGAGGCCCTGATGGACGCGCTGGCCGACTCGGCCTCGCTGGCCACCCTCGTGGGCAGCGGGGACCGGTACCTGTGGCCACACGGCCACGACCTGCGGCGCATCCCGTTGCACGACCCGACCCCGGTCTACCCGCACCTGCTGCTGTTCCGCAGCGGGGACCGGCACCCGGTGCTGACCGCGCTCCGCGAGCACCTGCGCGCCGTGAGCCCGCGCACCCCGCCCGACGCGTGGGTGCCGGACTGGGCATGAGAGCGCGGGGTGAGACCTCTCCCCGCTTCCTCGGCGTTCGCCTCCCAGCGGGCTGTCGGCTCGTGCGGGCGGGCGGCGACGGCACCATGGCGCTGGAAGCGGTTGATTCCGTGTCCTCTACTCACCGGGGGACCGCATCCCCCTGGTGCGGGCGATGCTCGCCCCGGCGTCGGAACCGAGGAGTTCGAGGGCCTCGCGGGCACGGTCCGGCTGGGTGGAGGAGGCCAGTACGCCCCCGCTGAACGTCGTACTGATCGCGGAACCACCCGGGAGGGGGCCGACGACCACGACGCCGGGAAGGCCCATCAGTTCGCTGTGTTGCTGGAAGGCCAGGTCGGCCTCGCCGGAGGCGAGGAGGCTGCCGGCGGGGACGCCCGGCGCCGCCTGGACGAGCCGGTCCCGGAGCGTGTCGATGAGCCCCGTCCGGGCGACCAGGTCGACGAGGGCCGTGCCGCTCGGACCGGTGGAGTAGGCGATCCGCCGTGCGGACAGGAGGGTGTTCCGCAGGTCGGCCTCCGTCTCCAGGGCCGGGAGCGGAACTCCCTGCGGTACCGCGGCGACGACCTCCGAGAGCCACAGGGGGCGAGCCGTGCCCGGCAGGACGTGGCCTTCCTCCTCCAGCGCCGCCAGGGCTCCGGCGGCGAGGACGAGCAGGTCGGCCCCGGCGCCCTCGCGGACGCGCCGAGCGGTCTGGACCCCGCCGGCGGCCTCGAAACGCACCGGGATGCCGTGGACGGTCCGGATGTGTTCGGAGAGCTCGGCCAGGACCGGTCGGGTCGCCATCGAGGACAGTCCGGAGATCTCGCGGCTCACTGGGGCTCCTTGGTTCGCGGACGGGCGGCGGGCGCACCCGGTCCGGCTGCTCGGCCGGTCTGTGAGACTGGCGGCATGAGCACGACCCAGACCACGGCGGCGGGAAAGGTCCTCAAGGTCCTCGCGGCCTTCGACCGCGAGCATCCCTCGCAGACCCTGTCGGAGATGGCCCAGCGTACGGGGCTGGCACTGAGCACCACGCACCGAGTGGTGGCCGAGCTGGCGGGCTGGGGGGTGCTGGAACGGGCCGAGGACGGGTCGTGGCACGTGGGTCTGCGGCTCTGGGAGATCGCCTCGGGGTGCCCGCGCACACAGATCCTGCGGGACGTGGCGCTGCCGTTCATGCAGGACCTGTACGAGGCGACCCACGAGAACGTGCAGCTGGCGGTGCGGGAGGGCACCGAGCTCGTGTTCGTCGAGCGGATCGCCGGGCACCGGTCGGTGGAGCTCCTCACGACGGTCGGCAAACGGTTCCCGGTCGCCTCCACCGGAATGGGGCGGGTGCTCCTCGCCCACGCGCCGCGGGAGATCCAGGAGGAGGTCCTCGACTCGCCGCTGCGTGCGTGGACCCCGCACACGATCGTCGATCCGAAGGCGCTGCGGGCGCAGTTGGACCGGATCCGCCGCGAGCACGTCTTCGTCAGCGACCGGCAGCTCTCGGAGAGCACGGTGGCGGTGACCGCGCCGGTGCGCATCGGCCGGGCCGGCCCGGTGAGCGCCGCGCTGGGCATCGTGTTCGCGGCGCCGGACGCCGGGCGCTCGCGCGGGCTGCGCGAAGCGTTGCTGCGGGCCGCCCACGGGATCTCCGACGAGCTCGGCCGACGTGCCCGTACGGCCTCCTGAAGGGCGCGGACCGGGGCAGGTTTCCGCCTGACGGAAACGATGGCGACTGGACGGCGGATCGGCTGCCAACGTGCGTGGTGGCCACCACGTTCCCCGCCGCTCAGGAGTCGCCATGACCGATGCCCCTGTCGACACCGTCGCCTCGGTCCCCGTGGCCGTCGTCGGCGCCGGCCCCGCCGGTCTGATGCTGGCGCACCGGCTCGGGCGCGCGGGGGTCGGGACGATCGTCCTCGACACCCGTACCCGGCACGAGATCGAGACGACGCAGCGGGCGGGCATCCTGGAGGCCGACGTGGCCCGGGACCTGATCGAGACGGGTGTCTCCGACCGGATCCTGCGGGACGGCCACGAACACGAGGGCACCGAGCTCCGCTTCGGCGGCCGGGCGCACCGGATCCACTTCAAGGAGCTGGTGGGCGAGTCGGTGTGGCTCTACCCGCAGACCGACGTGTTCATCGATCTCGCCGACGCCCGGGAACGCGACGGCGGCACGGTCCACTTCGGTGTCAGCGACACCGAAGTCCTCGACGTCACCACGGACGCCCCGCGGGTGCGCTACACCACGGCCGACGGCTCCCGGCACGAGATCCGCGCGCGGTACGTGGTCGGCGCGGACGGGTCGCGGAGCATGTGCCGCGACCTGGTGCCCGAGGAGCGGCGGGTGCGGTACGGCAAGGACTACCCCTTCGCGTGGTTCGGCATCCTGGCCGCGGCGCCGATGAGCGCGCCCGAGCTGGTCTACGCCCACTCCGAGCACGGCTTCGCGCTGATCAGCCAGCGCACCGAGTCGGTGCAGCGGATGTACTTCCAGTGCTCGCCGGACGAGTCCGTCGACGCCTGGTCCGACGACCGGATCTGGGAGACGCTCCAGGCGCGGGTGGCCGGCGAGGACGGCTTCCGCCTGGAGGAGGGCCCGGTCCTGGAGAAGACGGTGCTGAGGTTCCGCTCCTTCGTGCAGGAGCCGATGCGCTGGGGTTCGCTGCTGCTCGCCGGGGACGCGGCGCACACCGTGCCGCCGACCGGCGCCCGCGGGCTCAACCTGGCGCTGCACGACGTGAAGGTCCTCGCCGACGTGCTGGTGCGGGCCCTCGGCGGCGGCGGGGAGAGCGTCCTGGAGGAGTACCAGCAGCGCGCGCTCCAGCGGGTGTGGCGGGCGCAGAACTTCTCGTACTGGATGACGCGGCTGCTCCACACCGCGCCCGGCGCCTCCGCCTTCGACCTGCGGCGCCAACTCGGTGAGCTCGACAACGTGGTGGGCACGCACGCCGGACGCGCCTACCTCTCGGAGCAGTACACCGGCTGGCCCGTCAGCACCCGGGGCTGAGGTCTCCGCCCGCCGGGCGTCCTCCGTCCGCAGTTCCCCCGCCCACCCCGGCCCGCCCGGTCCGTCCGGCGCCACTCCTCCAGGAGCGCACCCATGATCATCGACTGTCACGGTCACTTCACCACCGCCCCGCCGCAACTGGCGCAGTGGCGCGAGCGGCAGATCGCGGCGGCCGACGGGCACGGCCCCGTCCCGGACCCCGACGAGCTGGTCATCACCGACGACGACCTGCGCGCGGCGATCGAGGGCAACCAGTTGCGGCTCATGGACGAGCGCGGCATCGACCTCACCGTCTTCTCGCCGCGCGCCAGCTTCATGGCCCACCACATCGGTGACTTCGCGGTCTCCTCGGCGTGGGCACGGATCTGCAACGACCTGGTCCACCGCGTCAGCCTCCGCTACCCCGACCGCTTCGCGCCGGGCGCGATGCTGCCGCAGTCGCCGGGCGTCGACCCCGCGACCTGCCTGCCCGAACTGACCCGTGCGGTCGAGGAGCTCGGCGCGGTCACCGTCAACCTCAACCCCGATCCCTCGGGCGGGCGTTGGACCGCGCCGCCGCTGACCGACCGCAGCTGGTACCCGCTGTACGAGGCGATGACGGCGTACGACGTCCCCGCGATGATCCACGTCAGCACCTCCTGCAACCCGGCCTTCCACACCACCGGCGCGCACTACCTCAACGCCGACACCACGGCCTTCATGCAGCTGGTCCAGGGCGACCTCTTCGCGGACTTCCCCACACTGCGGTTCGTGATCCCGCACGGCGGCGGCGCCGTCCCGTACCACTGGGGCCGGTTCCGGGGCCTGGCCATGGCGCTGGGCAGGCCGGACCCCCAGGCGCTGCTCGACAACGTCCTCTTCGACACCTGCGTCTACCACCAGCCCGGCGTCGACCTGCTGACCCGGGTGATCCCCAGCCGGTCCGTCCTCTTCGCCAGCGAGATGATCGGCGCCGTCCGCGACGTCGACCCGCTCACCGGCCACCACTTCGACGACACCAAGCGCTACGTCGACGCCACCGCGCACCTGTCGGACGAGGAGCGCACCGCCGTGTACTCCGGCAACGCCCTGCGCGTCTACCCCCGTCTCGCCGCCCGTCTCGCCGCGGCCGGCCGCTGACCCCGTCCCTCCAGGAGGACCCATGGAACACACCGAGATCGGCGTGGTGCACACCGCAGTCGACCGGGCCGCCCCCGAAGCCGTCGCCGCCCTCTCGGCGTTCGGTGTCGCGACCGTCCACGAGGCGATGGGCCGGGTCGGCCTGATGCGCCCCTACCTGCGGCCCGTCTACCCCGGGGCCCGGATGTGCGGCACGGCCGTCACCGTGCTCCTCCAGCCCGGCGACAACTGGATGCTGCACGTGGCCGCCGAGCAGGTCCAGGACGGGGACGTCGTCGTCGCGGCCTGCACGACGGAGAGCGAGGACGGCTTCTTCGGCGAACTGCTCGCCACCTCGTTCCGGGCCCGCGGCTGCCGGGGCCTGGTCATCGACGGCGGCGTCCGGGACGTCACCGACCTGGAGGCAATGGACTTCCCCGTCTTCTCCCGCGCGGTCAACGCCAAGGGCACGGTCAAGGCCACCCTCGGCTCCGTGAACACGCCCGTGGTCTGCGCCAACGCCCTGGTGCGCCCCGGTGACGTGATCGTCGCCGACGCCGACGGCGTCGTGGTGGTGCCGCGCGAGCGCGCCGCCGAGGTGGCCGCCGCCTCCGCCGCCCGCGAGGCGAACGAGGAGGGCAAGCGCGCGCAGTTCCGCGCGGGCCGTCTCGGTCTGGACCTGTACGGCATGCGCGGCCCGCTGGCCGAGCTCGGACTGCGCTACGAGGACTGAGGGCCGACGATGACGACGAGCTACGAGAAGACGCCCGGCTGGCTGGACTGGTACGCCGGTCCGAGCCGACCCGGGTTCCAGGTGCCCGAGGGCGCCGTGGACGCGCACTGCCACGTCTTCGGCCCGCACGAGGAGTTCCCGTACGCGCCCGAGCGCAAGTACACGCCGTGCGACGCGTCCAAGGAGCAGTTGTTCGCGCTCCGCGACCACCTCGGCTTCACCCGCAACGTCGTGGTGCAGGCGACCTGCCACGGCGCCGACAACACCGCCATGGTCGACGCCCTGCGGGCCTCCGGCGGCCTTGCCCGGGGGGTGGCGACGCTGCGTCCCGACGTCACCGACGCCGAGGTGCGGGAGCTGCACGAGGCGGGCGTGCGCGGCGTCCGGTTCAACTTCGTCAAGCGGCTGGTGGACGCGGCCCCGGAGCAGGACCTGCGGGACATCGCCGAGAGGATCTCCGCGTACGGGTGGCACGTCGTCGTCTACTTCGAGGCGGCCGACCTGCCCGAGCTGCGGGACTTCTTCCTGTCGATACCGGTGCCGCTGGTCGTGGACCACATGGGTCGCCCGGACACGTCGAAGGACCCCGAAGGGCCCGAGTTCGAGGGGTTCCTGGACTTCATGCGGGCCAGACCCGACATCTGGTGCAAGGTCACCTGCCCGGAGCGGCTGACGGTGAGCGGCCCGCCGGCCCTCGACGGGGAGCGGGCCGCCTACCGCGACGTCGTCCCCTTCGCCCGGCGGGTGGTCGAGGAGTTCCCCGACCGGGTGCTGTGGGGGACCGACTGGCCGCACCCCAACCTCACCGACCACATGCCCGACGACGGACTGCTCGTCGACTTCGTCCCGCACATCGCGCCGACGCCCGAGCTCCGCCACCAGCTCCTCGTCGACAACCCGACGCGCCTGTACTGGCCCGAAGCCGACTGAACCCGCCCGGACGATCGGAAGCACGCCATGTCACTGGAGAAGACCTACAAGCTGGTGCCGGGGACGACCGTCTTCGACGCCGAACAGTCCGCCAAGGGCTATCACCTCAACCAGTTCTGCATGTCCCTGATGACGGCGGAGAACCGCGCGGCCTACCTCGCCGACGAGCGTGCCTACCTGGACGCGTGGCCGCTGCGGGAGGAGCAGAAGCGGGCCCTGCTCGACCGCGACCTCAACGCGGCGATGCGCGAGGGCGGCAACATCTACTTCCTCGCCAAGTGGGGCGCCACACTGGGCTTCTCCTTCCAGCAGATGGCGGGCTCCATGACCGGCATGACCGAGGAGGAGTACCGCGCCATGATGGTGGGCGGGGGCCGCTCGGTCGAGGGCAACCGCATCGACCACGCGGTCCTGGAGGCCGCACACGCCGACCCGACCCCGCCGGCCGAGCACGCCACGATCACCGGCGCCGTCTTCACCTCGCACGTGCCGGCGATCGGCGCGGCGATGGACCACGGCAAGACCGAGGAGCCGTACTGGCGGCCGGTCTTCGAGGGGTACGAGTACTCCAAGGCGTGGGAACGGGAGAACGTCCCCGACGTGATCTTCCTGGTCTACAACGACCACGCCAGCACCTTCGACCAGTCGCTGATCCCCACCTTCGTCCTCGGCACCGGCGCCGCCTACCCCATCGCCGACGAAGGGTACGGGCCCCGCCCCGTCCCCGGCATCGAGGGCGAACCCGACCTGGCCGCGCACATCGCGCACTCCCTGATCCGGGACGACTTCGACCTCACCCTCGCCAACGAGATGGCCATCGACCACGGGCTGACCGTCCCGCTGTCGCTGATGTTCGGCGACGTCGAGAGATGGCCGTGCAAGGTCATCCCGTTCCACGTCAACGTGGTGCAGTACCCGGTGCCCTCCGGCGCCCGCTGCTTCCGGCTGGGCCAAGCCCTGCGCAGGGCGATCGAGTCGTACGACCGGCCACTGAAGGTGCAGGTCTGGGGCACCGGCGGCATGAGCCACCAGCTCCAGGGCCCGCGCGCCGGCCTGATCAACCGGGAGTGGGACAACGCCTTCCTGGACCGGCTGGTCGAGGACCCGGCCGGGCTGGCCGAGGCCCCCCACCTGGAGTACGTCGAGGAGGCCGGCTCCGAGGGCATCGAGCTGGTCATGTGGCTGATCGCCCGCGGCGCCCTGAGCGACGTCGACGGCTCGGGCGGGGTCGAGGTCAAGCACCGCTTCTACCACGTGCCCGCGTCCAACACCGCCGTCGGACACCTGATCATCGAGAACCACCCCCGGGCCGAAGGGCCCGCGGAGAAGGAGTGACATGACTGACGACCGGTCCCTGCGGATCGCCCTGGCCGGCGGCGGTGCCTTCGGCGCCAAGCACGCGGCCGCGCTCAAGCGGATCGACGGCGTGGAGGTGGCCGCCGTCGTGAGCAGCAGCCTCGATCGCGCCCGGAAGTTCGCCGCCGAGCAGGGCGTCGGCCGCGCCGTCGCCTCCCTGGACGAGGTGCTGGCGATGGACGACGTCGACGCCGTCGTCCTCGCCACCCCCACCCAGATGCACGCCGCCCAGACGCTGGCCTGCCTGGAGGCCGGCAAGCACGTCCAGGTCGAGATCCCGCTCGCCGACTCGCTCGCCGACGCCGAGGCGTGCCTGGCGGCCCAGGAGCTCACCGGGCTCGTCGCGATGGTGGGCCACACCCGCCGCTTCAACCCCAGCCACCAGTGGGTGAAACGGCGGATCGAGGCCGGCGAGTTCGCCGTCCAGCAGATGGACGTGCAGACGTACTTCTTCCGCCGGCAGAACCTCAACGCGCTCGGGGAGCCGCGCTCCTGGACCGATCACCTGCTCTGGCACCACGCCGCGCACACCGTCGACCTGTTCGCCCACCAGACCGGTTCGCCGATCGTGCGGGCCAACGCCCTCCAGGGCCCGATCCACCCCGAGTTGGGCATCGCGATGGACATGTCGATCCAGCTGCAGGCGGAGAACGGCGCCCTGTGCACCCTGTCGTTGTCGTTCAACAACGACGGCCCGTTGGGAACGTTCTTCCGCTACATCGGCGACACCGGCACCTACCTCGCCCGGTACGACGACCTGTTCACCGGCAAGGACGAGCCGATCGACGTGAGCGGCGTCGACGTGTCGACGGACGGCATCGAGCTCCAGGACCGCGAGTTCGTCGCCGCGATCCGCGAGGGCCGCGAGCCGAACTCCTCCCTCGCCCAGGTGATCGCCTGCTACCGCACGCTGGCCGGCCTGGAGGAGCAGCTGAACGCGGTCAGCGCCCCGTGACCGGGCCGGTCCTCGTCGGCGCGGGGCGTGCCCCGCGCCGGATCGGCCCGTTCGAGGTCCCGGCCGTCGGCCTGGGCTGCATGAACCTGAGCCACGCGTACGGCGTCCCGCCGACTCCACGGGCCGCCGAGCGGCTGCTGCTGACCGCCCTCGACGAAGGCGTGACGCACTTCGACACGGCCGCGCTGTACGGCTTCGGCGCCAACGAGGAGCTGGTGGGCCGGGTCCTCGCCCGGCACCGGGACCGGGTCGTGCTGGCCAGCAAGTGCGGGATGACCGGAGTCGACGGGCGGCGGGTGATCGACGGACGCCCACAGACCATCCGGCGCACCGCCGACGAGGCGCTGGCCCGGCTCCGTACCGACGTCATCGACCTCTACTACCTGCACCGGCTCGACCGGACGGTGCCGGTCGAGGAGAGCATCGGCGCGATGGCGGAGCTCGTCACGGCCGGGAAGGTGCGCGCCCTGGGCCTGTCCGAGGTCTCCGCCGCGACCCTGCGGCGGGCCCACGCCGTGCACCCGATCGCCGCACTACAGAACGAGTACAGCCTCTGGACGCGCAACCCCGAGCGGGGCACGCTCGCGGCGACCCGCGAACTCGGCGTCACCCTGGTGGCCTTCAGCCCCCTGGCACGGGGCTTCCTCACCTCGATGCCGCCGAACTTCGGCACCCTTCCCGCGGGCGACATCCGCCGGGGCATGCCCCGCTTCGACGCCCACCACTACCCGGACAACCTGAGGCTGCGGAGCGAGGTCGCGGGGATCGCCGACGGTGCCGGGCTCACCCCGGCGCAGCTCGCCCTGGCCTGGGTCGTCTCCCAGGGACCTCATGTCGTCGCCGTTCCGGGGACCCGCTCGGTACACCACCTGCGGGAGAACCTCTCCGTCCTCGACCTGGACCCGCCCGGTGAGGCCCTCGCCGCGGCGGGACGGGTGCTGAACGACAGGACCGTCCACGGGGCCCGTTACCCCGGGGCCACGCTCGCCGAGATCGATACCGAGCGCTGCGGCCGAGCGGGCTGAGGGCGGGACCGGTGCCCCCCGTGTTCGGCACCGGTCCCGCCCCGTCTTCGGGTGGTTGCGCCCGCAGCCTTCCGATGCGGCGGTACCGGGCCGGCCGCGGTCGGCCGGCCCGGAGCCGTTCAGACCTGGAGGGCCTTCCACGCGTTGTAGCCGTAGACCCAGTCGGCGTCCTCACCGGACTTCAGCCAGGTGTTTCCGCGCGATCCGAGTTGGACCCGGCTGGTCCGCCCGATCCGAGCGGTCTCGTAGGTCTCCAGGGCTGCGGTGAGGTCGCCGGGCCGTTCGGCGACGGCGCAGGCGAGGACGACGGCGTCCTCGATCGCCATGCCGGCGCCCTGGGCCATGAACGGCATCATGGGGTGGGCGGCGTCACCGAGCAGGGTCGCGCGGCCGACGGACCAGCGGGGCAGGGGGTCCCGGACGTAGAGCGCCGACTTGAGGACCGAGTCGCAGGCGTCCAGGAGGGCGCGCGCCTCGGGGTGGAAGTGCTCGTACGTGGAGCGCAGTTCGACGACGTCGCCCGGCGAGGTCCAGGACTCCTCGGTCCAGCTGTCCTGGTGGGTGGTGGCGAAGACGAAGGTGTCGCGGCCCCGGTTGAGCGGGAAGGTCACGATCTGCGTCTCCGGATCGGGCCCCCACCACTTGGTGAAGGCGCCGAGATCGGGGATGTCCAGCCGGTCGGTGGGGAAGACCGCCCGGTAGGCGACGACCCCGGTGAAGTCGGGGCTCTCCTGCCCGAAGAGGGCGGTCCGCACCACGGAGTGGATGCCGTCGGCTCCCACCACGGCGTCCACCTCGACGGCGGGTTCGTCCGCGAAGGACAGCCGTACGCCCCGGTCTCCCTCCTGTTCCAGTGCGGTGAGCCGGTGCCCCAGGCGGATCACCGCCGGGTCCAGGGCGGATTCCAGCGCGGTGAGCAGGTCCGCGCGGTGGACGGTGAGCTGGGGGGCGCCGTACTTCCGTTCCGCGGTGTCGCTCATCTCCAGCCGTGAGGTCTCCCGGCCGGTGTCCCAGGTGCGGCTGATCCGGTGGCTGGGGCGGGCCGCGGTCTCGCGGAGCGCGTCGCCGACGCCGAGCTCGTCCAGTGCCCGGACGGCGTTGGGGGTGAGGTTGATGTCCGCTCCGACCCTGCCGAAGGCAGGTGCCTGCTCGAAGACCGTGGCCCGGTGGCCACAGGACCGCAGCGCGATGGCGGCGGCGAGACCTCCGATGCCGCCTCCGACGATACCGATGTGCACACTCATCTTTGGCTTCCCGTTCAGTCGGCCCAGGCGAGCGGGCCGCCGGTGCCGAGGTAGATGCTCTTCTGGCGCTGGTACGCGCGGACGGCGCCGAGGCCCTTCTCGCGTGTGGAGCCGCTGTCCTTGACCCCGCCGAAGGGGGTGGCGACGGAGAGCTGCTTGTAGGTGTTGATCCAGACGGTGCCGGCGTGGATCGCGCGGCCGAGGCGCCAGGCGCGGGGGAAGTCCCGGGTCCAGATCCCGCAGGCGAGTCCGTACGGCGAGTCGTTGGCGGCCGCGACCAGTTCGTCCTCGTCCCGGAACCGCAGTGCCACCAGCACCGGCCCGAAGACCTCCTCGCGCACCACCCGGGCGTCGGGGGCGAGGCCCTCCAGCACGGTGGGGCGGAGGTAGTTGCCGGCGGTCAGTGCGGGGTCGTCGGGGCGGCTTCCGCCGGCCCGCAGGGTTCCTCCCTCGGCCAGCCCCGAGGCGACGTACTCCTCCACCGAGGCGCGGTGCGAGGCGGTGACCAGCGGTCCGAGCTGGGTGTCCTCGGCGCGGGGGTGGCCGACCCGGAGCCGGTCGGCGCGTTCGGCGACGCGGCCGACCACGTCCTCGTACACGTCGTCGTGCACGAACAGGCGGGAGCCGGCGATGCAGGACTGGCCCTGGGAGCTGAAGATCCCGTAGAGGATTCCGTTGACGGCGAGGTCGAGGTCGGCGTCGGGGAGCACGATGGTCGGGGACTTGCCGCCGAGTTCGAGCGAGGTGGTCTTGAGCAGCCCGGCGGCGGTCGCGGCGAGGCGCCGGCCGGTGTCGGTGCCGCCGGTGAAGGAGAGGTGTCCGACGCCGGGGTGCTCGACCAGGCGCTGCCCGACGGTGGCCCCGGGGCCGGGGAGGACGCTGACCAGGCCCGGGGGGAATCCGGCCGTCAGGAGCAGCGCGCCGAGTTCCAGGGAGAGCAGGGGGGTCCACGCGGCGGGCTTGAGGACCACCGCATTGCCGGCCGCGAGGGCGGGAGCGACCTTCTGGGCGTCCGAGGCGATCGGGCTGTTCCAGGGGGTGATCGCGCCCACGACCCCGATCGGCTCGTGGACCGAGAACGCGAGGTGCTCTCCGCGGGACGGCGGGATCGCCCCCTCCTGGGTCTCCAGGAGTGCGGCCACGTACCGGAAGGTGCCGGCGGCGCTCGCCACGAGGGCCCGGGTCTCGGCGATCGGTTTGCCGTTGTCGTGGCTCTGGAGCAGGGCGAGTTGTTCGGCGCGGGACTCGATGAGCTCGGCGGTGCGGGCGAGGTGGCGGGCCCGCTGGTGCGGGAGCAGCTCGCGCCAGGACCGTTCGGCGCGGGCCGCTTCGCCGAGCCGGACTGCCTCGTCGACGTCCTCCGGGGCCGCCCCCGTGAAGGTGGCGAGGACGCTGCCGTCGGCGGGGTCGGTGGTGGTGAGTTCTCTGCCGCGGCCCTCGGTCCACTTGCCGCCGACGAGGATGCGGCCGGGCGGGGCGAGCCGTTCCGGGACGGGGGCGGTCGCGTTCAAGACGGTGCTCCCGGTACGTGGACGGGCGGGGTGAAGGGGGCGGGCATCGGCGGGTAGGCCGCCAGGTCGACTTCGACGACGACGGGGCGGCGCAGCCCGACCGCGTCGTCCAGGGCCGAGGTGACGGAGGTGGGGTCGGTGATCCTCGTGTGGGCCAGGCCGAGGGCCCGGCAGACGGCGGCGTAGTCCGGGCTGGTCAGGTCGACGCCGGACCGGGCCCGACCGAGCCCGTCCTGCATGTTGCGCAGGACCCCGTAGCCGCCGTCGTCGAAGACCAGGAGCACCAGCCAGGGGGCTTCCTGGGCCAGGGTCATCAGTTCGCCGAAGTGCACCGCGAGGCCGCCGTCCCCGGCGATGCACACCGTGGGCTCCTCGGGCCGTGCGGCGGCGGCTCCGATGGCCATGCCGAGGCCCTGGCCGATGCCGCCGCCGCGCGGGAAGAGGTTGTCCCGCGGATCGTGGATCTCCAGCAGCCGGTTGCCCCAGGAGCTGGAGGCGATGGTGACGTCCCGGGCGATGACGGCCCGGCGCGGCAGGACCTTGCGGAGCGCGTCGGGGAAGGCCGTGTGGTCACCGAGTGCGGCGCGCTGCTGCTCGCGGACCGCCTCGCGGGCGGCCCGTACCCGGGTGGTCCAGGGGGCGCGCGGTGCCGCGCCGAGCGCGGCGAGTTCGGCGGCGAGCGCCGTGAGGAACGCGTCCGCGTCGGCGACGAGTCCGTGGGTCGCCGGGTACACCCGGCCGACGGCGGCCGGGTCGAGGTCGACCTGGATGTGCGCGGCGGGCACGGCGAGGGTGTAGTCGGCGGTCTCGTTGGAGCGGAAGTGCGTGCCGATGCTGAGCAGTACGTCGGCCTCGGCGAGCAGTGCCCGGCCGCCGGGGGACGTCGCGTAGTTGCCGACGCACAGGGGGTGGTCCTCGGGGACCGCGCCGCGGCCCGAGTTGCTGGTGAGCAGCCCGGCTCCCAGCAGTTCGACGACGGCCCGCAAGGCCGGGCCCGCGTCCGCGACGCCTCCGCCGGCCCAGACGACGGGCCGTTCGGCGGCGGCGAGGAGGCCGGCGGCGGCGGCGAGGGCGTTCGGTTCGGGCGGGGCACCGGGGGCGGGCGTGCTGCCGGCGGGGCCGAGCAACGGATGGGTGGCGTACTGGAGGTCGATGGGCCATTCGACGGAGGAGGGCCCGCCCGGCGCGGCGAGGGCCCGTGCGACGGCCTCCTCCAGGAGGGCTCCGGCGCTCTCCGGGTCCGTGAGGGTGACGGCGTGCCGGGAGACGGCCGTCAGCATCCCGAGCTGGTCCTTGGTCTCGTGGATGAAGCCGCGCCCCGAGCCCAGGTACGGGGTGTCCACCTGGCCGGTGACGTGGAGGACGGACGTTCCGGCGCTGAGCGACTCCACGAGGGAGCCGGCCGCGTTGCCGGCACCGGTGCCGGTGCTGGTGAGGGCGCAGCCGAGGCCGCCCCGGGCGCGGGCGTAGCCGTCGGCGGCGTTGACCGCGGTCGCCTCGTGTCGGACGGGTACGAAGCGCAGTTCCCGGTCGACTGCCTCGACCAGGGGCAGGTTGTGCACGCTCACGATCCCGAAGACGGTGTCCACGCCATGGCGCCGGAGCACCTCGACGAGCAGGTCACCGCCCGTGTGCCCTGTTGGTGTTGCCATGGGTCATTGCTCCTTGTCTGGCCGAACGGGGACGGCTCTCAGAAGAGTCCGCGCGAGACGCCGCCGCACACGTCGAGGGCCGCTCCGGTGATGTACGAGGACCTGGGCGAAAGCAGGAAGGCGATGGCCGCGGCGACCTCCTCGGCGGTGCCGAACCGGCCGAGGGCGATGCCCCGGTCCTCGGCGAGCGCGCGCTCCCACTCGGGGAAGGGGGTTCCGCTCCCGGCTTCGGCGTGGCGGCGGCGCCACTGCCCGGTGTCGATCAGTCCGAGGCACACCGAGTTGACCCGGATGCCCCGGGGGGCGTACTCGATCGCCATCGACTTGGACAGGTTGAGCAGTCCGGCGCGAGCCGCCGAGGTGGTCACCAGCCGGGGTTCGGGCTGTTTGGCGAGCACCGCGTTCACGTTGACCACCGAGGCCGCGGGCGATCTCTCCAGCCAGGGCCGGGCGGCGGCGAGGACGTGCAGCACGCTGCTGAACTTCAGGTCCAGTTCGTCCCGGAACTCGGCCGGTCCGGCGGTGTCGAGGCCGGCCATCCGGGACTGGCCGGCGTTGTTGACCACGCCGTCGAGGCCGCCGAAGCGTTCGGTGGCGGCCTCGACGAGCCCCGTGACGGCCTCGGCGTCGCGCACGTCGCAGGGCAGGGCCAGAAGCTTCTCGCGGGGTGCCCCGGCCTGTTCGGCGATCCGGTCCGCGGCGTCGGCGAGGGCGTCGGCGCGGCGCCCGCAGGTGACCACCCTGGCGCCGGAGGCCAGGAGCAGGCGCACGGTGGCCGCGCCGACGCCGGAGCTGCCGCCGGTGACGAGACAGGTACGGTCCTTCAGCAGCAGGTCCATCGCGGGTCAGTCCCGGGAGACGCCGTGCATGGCGGAGGTCTCGGGGTAGGTGGGGATCTGCGGCTTCTGCGCGCCGATGACCACGCAGAAGAGGGCGTTGGTGTCGCCGTTGTTCTTCAGGCTGCGCGGCACTCCGGCGGGGACGACGATCATGTCGCGGTAGCCGAGGGTGCGCTTCTCGACCTTTCCGTCCCGGTGGATGCCGACCTCGACCTCCCCTTCGAGCACGAAGAACGCCTCCTCGGCGTCGTGGTGCGTGTGCTCGGGGCCTTCGGCGCCGGGGGGCAGCAGCATGTTGGAGAACGTGAAGCCGCGGGAGGCGATGGTGCGGCGGTCCGTCTCGTGGTTTCCGGTGGCGCCGGAGCCGACGTACCTGATCTGGGCGCGGGCGAACTGCGCGCCCGCCTTGGCCTGGAATCCGAGGGTGTCCCAGTCCTCGTGGCGGGTGGCCCTGGTGAGGATGAGGGAGTCGGTGAACGCGTCGAGGTCGGCGTCCTCGTAGTGCAGGGTCATGACGTTTCCTTTCCTTGGGGCGACGGGTGTCGCGGGTGTGGCGTCAGGGGTGTACCGGGCGGGGTGGTGGCGGGTGGCCGGGCCCGGTGGCGAGGGCCGTCCGGCGCAGCCAGTCGTTGACCCGGTCCGGCTGTTCCTGGTTGGCCAGATGGCCGGCGCCGGGGATGGTGGCCAGGACGGCTCCGCGGATGCCGGCGGCGATCTCGCGGGCCCGTTCCGGGCCGGTGACGGTGTCGTGCTCGCCGGCGAGCACGAGGGTCGGTGCGGTGATCCGGGGCAGGTCGGCGGTGAGGTCGGCGGACGCCATGGACTCGGCGGCCTCCCCGTAGCCCGGCAGCCGGATCGCCTCGGCCATCGTGCGGGTGGCGGTCTCGACCAGTTCGGCCGGGGCGTCGGGTGCGAGGAGGCGGGGCGCGCGGGCGCGGGCGAACGCCTGCGGGCCCAGTCGTCGCAGTTCGGCGGTCCGGGAGCGCATCTGCCGGGCGCGCGCGGGGTCGGTGCCCGAGCCGAGGCTGGCGCCGATCACGGTCAGGGACCGCACCAGTTCCGGGTGGGTGGCGGCGAGCCGGAGCGCGATCACCCCGCCCCAGGAGACGCCGACGAGGTGGAACGGGCCCGGGCCCAGTGCGGCACGGGCGACGGCCCCCGCGGCGGTGACGTACCCGTCCAGCGTGACCGGCTCCGCCGGGTCCGGTGAGGCGGCGTAGCCGGGAGCGTCCCAGGCGATCAGGGTGAACTCCTCGGCAAGTGAGTCCAGTTGGTGCGCGAAGGAGGCCGACGAGGAGCCGATGCCGTGCAGCAGGAGCATTCCCGGGCCGGTGCCGGCCGTGCGGTGGGCGGGGACCATCAGATCACCCCCCTGGGCTGCCCGACCAGGACGCCGAGCGAGCGGAGGACCGCGTGCGGGACCACGCCGCTGGTGCGCGGGTTCTGTGCGGAGGGCAGGTTGGCGATCTCGAACCGGTAGCTGCCGCAGGGGCCCTCGGCCTCGATGACGTGGCGGGTCAGGGCGGCCTCCGGGTCGCCGAGGAGTCGCACCTCGACCAGACCGATGTCGCCGACGCCCCAGCCGACGGTCGCCGCGACGTTGAGCGAGCGGGGGAAGAGACGGGTGGCCTCGGCCGCATTGCCCCGGAAGATCTCGACGGGCTCGGCAGTGCGGCGCAGCCGGTCGGCGGCGGCCTCGTCCATCCAGGGCTGGACGAGGGTCTCGGGCAGCTTGACGGTGGTGACGCTGACCCTGTCGAACGGTGCCTGGGCGGCGGCAGCCGTGAGGATGTCCAGTCCGCCGACGGCGCCCGAGGTGATCAGGTAGCGTCCCGGGCCGGCCGCGTCGAGTGCCGCCGCGACCTCGGGGTCGCAGAGGGCACCGACCGAGGTGACCAGGAGGTCGACCCCGTGGTCGAGGATGGTCGGGCCCGACTGGGCGATCACGGTCTGCCCCGCGCACTCGACGATCACGTCGGCCCGCTCCATCGCCTCGGCGAGACTGATCTGCGGCAGGCCGAGGTCGCCCGTCCGACGGTCGTTGACGAAACCGACGGGCTCGACTCCGGGCAGACGCCCGGCCCTGAGGGCGCCGATCACCGTGGTCCCGATCGCTCCGGCGCCGATGACCGCGGCGCGTACCGGTTTCGGCACGGGGCGGGTCACCGGCTCTGCTCCGCTCCCGTGAACGCTCCGCGGTCCTCGACGCCGGCCATGTGGCTGCGCACCTGGCGCGAGGGCGGACCGGCGGTGCCCCACAGGTCGGACAGCTCCGGTACCCGGCGCCAGACCCGGCACAGCCACTGGTCCTCGACGATCTGGGCGACGTCCGAGGTGTACTCGCACACGAGCCCTGCCGGGTCCGCGAAGTAGGAGAAGGTGTTGTTGCCCGGGCCGTGCCGCCCGGGGCCCCACAGGGGGGTGATCCCGTGGTGCTTCAGCGAGCCGATGCCGCGCATGAAGTGGTCCATCGACGGCATCTCGTACGCCACGTGGTTGACCGAGGTCCATGCGGCCTGGTTGAAGGCGATGCTGTGGTGGTCGGTGTTGCAGCGCAGGAACGCCATCTGGTGCTCCGACCAGTCCGACACCCGCATGCCGAGCACCTCGGTGTAGAAGGTGACGGCCGCGTCGATGTCGACGGTGTTGAGGACGACGTGCGTGACACCGGTCGGCACCGCCCCGTCGTGGCCCTGCGGGGTGACCGCGTGCACCTCGCAGCTCAGTTCGATGCGGCGGCCCTCGGGGTCGACGAGCTCCAGTCCGTAACCACCGCCGACGGCGTCGAGGGGGCCCGGCTCGCGCAGCAGCGGCACGCCCCGGGCAACGAGCCGGCGGCCGGCCTCGTCGACCTCGGCCCGGGTGCGGACGGCGAAGCTGATGCTGCCCAGCGCGTTGCGTTCCGTACGGGAGAGCTGGAGCACGTGGTGGTTCGTGCCGGTGCCCCGCAACCAGGTGTCGTCGGAGTCGCGCTCGACGACCGAGAGTCCCCAGACCTCCGAGTAGAAGTCCGTACAAGCGGCCAGATCAGGCACCTTCAGCTGCACCGAGCGCAGTGAGTGCAAACGCACGACCGGCTGTTCCATGGCCCACCTCCATTTACCTCAGGGCTTAATCATTAAGAGCTGAGAGGCTTATAGTCAAGATGTCCCTTGTGGTGAGTCATCTCGGGGAGGCGCACGGTCGCCCCGTGCCACCGTGTTGGCCGCTCGTGCGGTGCGAGGACCGCCTTGCCTTCTCCGTCGGCCCGGGTCGGCCGCTCGGCCGGGGCGGGGTGACGGATGGGCGGGGTCGGTTCGGTCGCCGGGGCGGTGGGGGCCGGCGCCCGCCCTCCGATGTCGGGTTCGCCCCGGGGGTCGGCTCGGCGAGTCGACCGGGCGGGCCGGGAAGGCCGCTGCCGGGGGTCGGCGGGCCCTGCTCCGTGCGGCTCGGGTCGCCCGCCGGGCGGTCGGCGCAGTCGCCGGGTCGTGTCCGGAGGGGCGGTGCGCTGCCCCCCGGTCGTAGGTGCCGACGCCCCTTGTGTGCCAGTCCGGTGTGTACCGGTCCGGACGGGAATAACTACTTTGATCTAAGCATCTCAGAGCGTCAATACATAGGGCTGTTACTCTTCACGCCCAGCCTTTCCCTCACAACCCGAAGGCAGGGGTACTCGTGAGCCAGCGAACCGCCAAGCGTTCCGCACCGTCCCGACCGGCACCTCAGGAGCCGGGGGATGCGGGCCCGGCCCCTGAGGGCCGCCCCGACGAAGTGGACCGGATCATCGCCGAATGGCGGACCGAACGGCCGGGGCTCGACGCCAGCAGTATCGACGTCGTGGGGAGGGTCACCCGCTGCGGGCTGCTCGTCCGCAACCTGTCGAACCGGATGCACGACCGCCACTCCATCAACGAGTCCATGTTCGACGTGTTGGCGAGCCTGCGACGGATGGGCCCGCCCTACCGCAAGACCGCGCGGGAGTTGGCGTCGTCGTCCCTGCTGACGTCGGGCGGGATGACGATGCGGCTCGACCGGATGGAGCGGGACGGGCTGATCAGGCGGATCCGCTCGGAGGAGGACCGGCGGAGCGTGTACGCCGAGCTGACCCCGGCTGGCTTCGCCCTGATCGACCGGGTCATCGACGAGCACCTGGAGCGGGAGCGGGAGATGCTGGCGACGCTCAGCGGCGAAGAGCGGGAGCAGCTCGCCGGGCTGTTGAAGAAGCTTGAGGCGCGGCTGCGCGACCTGGACTGACCGGGGCTGCCACCTGCGCAGACTCCCGGCCCCTGGGGGGAGTCGCGCCGTGCCTCCGAGGGCCGGTGCCGTCCGGCTCGCCCCCGAAAACATCTCAGCTAAAAGCTTCTTTGGTCTAAGTATTGTGGATTCGGGAGAGTGGGGTTTATGGTCTCGGCACACAGATCGATCGTCCGGATCACGGGCCCTCCAGCGCCAAGCGCATCGCCCCTGCGGCCCGGCGGACGGCCGACCACAAGGACTTGAGTCCACGCCCCTCCCCGTCCCCCGCGCGGGAGACCTCCCGAGGGGCCCGAAGGGAGCCATCCGTGCCGACTCCGACCACCGCCGGGACAGCCCCGCGAAACACATCAGCAACCGTGACCTCCGAGGGGACACCGCACGACGAGCGCGCCTTTCGGATGCGTCGCACCCAGGAGTTCATGGACGCCCATGACCTGGACGGGCTGCTGGTCTTCGGCGCCGACCGGAGCGACCGGTACGACGCGGGCCAGTACCTCTTCCGCGACCGCCGCTACCAGCACTACGTGGTGCCCCGGCACGGCGAGCCGGTCATGGTGGCCTTCGCCGCCCAGGTCGCGGCGCAGAACCTGCTCACCCGTGAGCGCGGCCTGGAGACCTGGATCGATGACATCCGCGTGGGGTCCGCACCGGAGCTCCTGCCCGAGATAGCCCGGGAGAAGGGGCTCGGCAGCGGCCGGCTCGGCGTGATCGGGGCCGGGTACGGATCGCCGTTCTACCCGGGCGGCTGGGTCTCCCGGTCCGTCTGGGACGCGATCGGCGAACGGCTCCCGGACGCCACGCTCCTCGACGTCACCCGCGACTACGGGCTGGTCATGGCCCGGCGCAGCGACCAGGACCTGGAGCACCTCGCCACCGCCGCCGCGGCGGGGGACGCGGCGATCGAGGCCATGATGGCGCTCGCCGAGCCCGGCGTGGACGAGAAGGCGCTGTACGCCGAGGGCGTCGCGACGATGCTGCGCAAGGGCATGCGGGTCACCTGGATGCTCTTCCAGACGGGTCTCGACAACTACGCCTGGGGCGAGCCCACTTGGCTGACCCGCCCGGAGCCGGCGAGGCGGCTGGAGCGCTCGGACATGGTGTGGGCCGAGATCTTCCCCAACTACGCCGAGCTGAACACCCACGTCAACATGAGCTTCACCCTGGGGACCCCGCCGGCCGAGACCCTGCGCTGCGCCGAGGCGGCCCGCGCCTCCTACGAGGCCGGCGTCGCCGCCGTACGGCCCGGCGCGTCCTTCGCGGAGGTGTGCGCGGCGATGGAGGAACCCCTGACCGAGGCGGGGATGTGGCATCTCACCCCCCAGTTCGCCTCGCTCAACCCGCTGCTCTCCGGTGGTGGCTCGGGCCTCGGCGTCCGGGAGCACATCGCCGGGTTCGCGGGCGCGTACCCCCTGGCCGACGGGCACGAGAAGCCCTTCTTCGACTTCGAGATCGAGCCCGGCATGACGTTCTCGCTCCAGCCGGACGCCAGGCTCGGCAGGCGGGGCGCGATCGTCGGCGGCGTGGTCGCGGCGACGGAGTCGGGCTGCCGCGAGTTCAACACCGTGTCCACCCGCCTGAACTCGGTCGGGGCGTAGCCCGCGGCGGGAGCCGGGCCCGGAAGGCACGGCCACCGCGCCCCGCACCTTCCGGGCTCCGCCTCCGCCACCAGGAGCGGGGACGCCCACCCCCAGAGCGGCACATTCCCTTCACCTGTGCTCGGGCCCCGGCCGCGCGCGGTCACCACCGTCGGCCCGGGCCCGGCGCCCCCTGGCCCGATCCTGCGCGATCACGTGCCCGTACACGTGTCACCAACTCCCGCCCGCCATCAGTCCGGCGCCGGGAGCCGGCCCGCCCCTCGGGCCCGCAACCGCCCTCGCACCACGACAGAGTTCCCGGCCCCCGCAGCCGGTTCCCCCACCGCCGGACACCCCACACCCCGGTGCCCTGCCCCCCTTTCCGGCCGGACCGTCCGGCCATCCTCCCGGCAAGGTGGTATTGATCATGAGAAAGCGCTCCTCGTCGCTCGACCGGCGGTCCCTTCTGTACGGCATGGCAGCAGTGGGAGCCGCCGGTCTGCTGACCGCCTGCGGCGACGGCGACGGCTCCGGCAAGACCGGGCCGAAGTCCGGTACCGGAGCCGGCGGTACGCTGCCCTCCTCCCTTGGACCGCTCGCCGACGAGGCGGCGAAGGAGGGGAAGGTGCGGGTCTTCGTCAGCACCGACTCCCGCACCCCCGCCCATGCCCGCAAGCTCTCCCGAGCCCTGCGCGCCGACACCGGCGTCGACCTCGGGATCGAGTTCGTCGGTGGCGAGCCCGACCCGGCGTTCGCCAACAAGCTCGTCCAGGAGGCGAAGGCGAAGGTCGCCCCGTCGATCGACGTGTTCGCCACCACGCCCCTGGTGGTCAAGCAGCTCGGCGGCGGGGGCCTGGTCCACCCGGTCGACTGGGCCGCCATGGAAGGCGTGGCCGCCACCGACGTCTGGACCGGCCACCACGGCATCGTCGTCGCCGAGATCGCCCGGACGGTGCTCTACAACACCAAGAGCGTCAAGGCCGAGGACGCCCCGAGGACCCTGGACGACCTGCTCTCCGACCGCTGGCGCGGCAAGATCGTCACCTCCGGGCTGCCCGACGTGTTCAGCCCGCTCGCCGCCGGCATGGGCGCCGACGCCACGCTGGACTTCGTTCGCCGGCTGCTGGAGAAGGGCCGGGTGTCGCTGGCCTCGGTGCCGACCGCCATCCGCACCCAGGTCAGCAGCGGCGAGTTCCCCGTCGGCTACGGGATCCGGATCGGCGAGCGCCAGCGCACCGCCAAGGCGCCGGTCGACTACGCGCCCGTCAAGGTGCCCGTCGTGCCGCGCGCAGGGCTCGTCGTCAAGGGCGCCAAGAACCCCTCCGCCGCCCAGCTCTTCCTCTACTGGCTCAATGCGACCGAGCAGGGCCGCCAGCAGGCGTACGAGGTCCTGGACTGGCCCCGGCACACCACCCCCGGCACCGATCTGCACGCGCTGGCCCAGAAGGCGGGCGGTGTGATGACCGCGGACACCGACTGGTGGATGAACGAGTACGAGCAGGTCAACAAGCAGGTCGCCGGCCTGCTGAGGAAGTAGCGATGCCCGAGAAGACCTCTGCTCCGGCCGCCACCCGTACCGCCGCCGGCGGCCGGAGCACCGCACCCGGGGGAGCGTCGCCGCCCGGCGCTCCCCCGCCGGGGCGCCGCTCCTGGCGGCGGATCGACCCCCCGCTCGCCGTGGTCGGCGTCCTGATCGTCCTGCTGTGCGTCGTGCTCGTCATCCCCCTGGCCGGACTCGTCTGGGCGGCCTTCGGCCCGGGCGAGGGCTTCGGCGGCGGAGACCTGTCGCTCGACAACTTCCGCACCGTACTCGCCTCCGACGGTCTCACGGGGACGCTGCTGCGGACCCTGGCGCTCGGCATCGGCAGCGTGGTCGTGATGTTGGTCGTCGCCGTCCCGCTGGCCTGGCTGTACACGCGGACCGATCTGCGCGGGAAGTCGGTCATCCTCTTCCTCGCCGCCGCGAAGACGGCGATCCCCGGCTTCCTCGTGGCCCTCGGCTACATCTTCATGTTCAACCCGAGCAACGGGATCATCAACAGCTGGTGGGCGGGATCGGGAGGCGATCCGCTGACCGACGTCTACTCCCTGAAGTGGATCATCCTGCTCCAGGGGTTGGACTTCGCCGGCCCCGCCTTCTTCATGCTCGTGCCCACGCTCCGGGTGATCGACGTCAACATCGAGGAGGCGGCGGCGGTCCACGGCATCCCCCGGTGGCGGGCGGCCCTGCAACTGCTGCTGCCGGTCGCCGCGCCCGCGATCGCGGGGGTGTCGGTGTTCTTCTTCATCGTCGCCGTCGAGGTCTTCGACTACGCGGGGATGCTCGGGATGCCCGCCCGGATCACGGTCCTGTCCACTCTGATCTACCAGTACACGCAGGGGACCACCGGCGCCCCCGAGTACGGCAACGCGGCGGCCGTCGGGCTCGGCATGGCGCTCGGGATCGGCCTGATCATGTTCGCCTACTACCGGGCGACCCGGCGGGCCGGGCAATTGGCCACGGTCACCGGCAAACGGGCCGCCCGCGAGCCCATCGCGCTCTCCCGGGCCGGCCGGGTCGGCGGGTACGCCTTCATCGGGCTGTACGCCCTGGTGGGCGTCGTCCTCCCGGTACTGACGCTGGTCTGGGCCTCACTGGTCCCCTATTTGCAGCCGCCGTCCCTGGAGGCGTTCGGGGAGTTGTCGCTGGACGCCTACCGCGACGCGTCCTACGACCTGGGCGAGGTGCTACCCACCACGCTCCTGATGGTGGCGGTGGTGCCGACGGTCGCCGTGGCGTTCGCCGCCTGCGCCGCCTGGCTGGTCACCCGCACCAAGGTGTGGGGCCGGCGCGGGCTCGACGCGCTGATCATGATGACGCTCGCGGTCCCGTCGATCGTCATGGCGGTTTCGTTCGTGTACGTGGGCCTGTCCTCCTACCAGTGGCTGCCGCTCTACGGAACCGTGGCCTTCCTCGCCCTCGTGGTGGCCTGCCGATTCGTGGCGACCGCGTACCGCACCCTGCACGGAACGATGCTCCAGGTCCACGGCGAACTGGAGGAGGCGGCCGCCGTCTCCGGCGTCCGCCGAGGCAGGGCCTTCGTGTCGGTCGTCCTTCCCGTGGTGCGCGGCAGCCTCGCCTACGCCTGGTTCTGGACGGCGCTGCTGACCATCCGTGAGCTGACCATCACGCTCATCCTGTCGAGCGACGGGACGGACGTGATGTCCACCCGGATCTTCGGCTACAGCTCGGCGGGCGAGACGAGCCTGTCGGCCGCCCTCGGGGTGGTCCAGCTCGGCCTGATCACGGTCCTGCTCGTGGCCTTCACCCGCGTGGCCCGCCGCCAGTCCTTCTAGGAGTCCCACCATGATCGAACTCGAAAGTGTCACGAAGTCCTTCCCCCAGGGCCGAGGCCAGGTCCCTGCGCTGCGCGGCGTCTCGCTCTCCGTCGCCGAGGGCGAGTTCTACGTCCTGCTCGGGGCGTCGGGCTGCGGGAAGACCACCACGCTGCGCATCGTGGCGGGCCTGGAGCAGCCGGACTCCGGGGTGGTGACCATCGACGGACGCCGGGTCTCGGGCGGTACTCCCTCGGTCTGGGTGGGTCCCGAGGAGCGGCCCCAGGCCATGGTGTTCCAGTCGTACGCGCTCTGGCCCCACATGACGATCCGACAGAACATCGCCTTCCCCCTGCGCCGGGGCGTGCGCCGCACGAGCCGGGAGGAGGCGGCCACGCGGGTTGAGGAGGTGCTGGAACTGTTCCGGCTGACCGAGCAGGCGGACCGGAAGGTGACCCGGCTCTCGGGCGGCCAGCAGCAGCGGGTCGCACTGGCCCGGGCGCTGGCGCTGCGGCCCCGGGTCCTGCTGATGGACGAGCCGCTCTCCAACCTGGACGCGAGGCTCCGGATGGACCTCCGGATGGAGCTGAAGGAACTCTCCCGGCGCACCGGCATCACCTGCCTGCTCGTCACCCACGACCAGGAGGAGGCCATGATGCTCGCGGACCGGGTCGGCCTCATGGAGGGCGGGGGCATCGTCCAGGAGGGGCCCCCGGAGGAGCTGTACACGGCCCCCGTGTCGGAGTTCGTGGCCGACTTCCTGGACCGCATGAACCTCGTCCGGGCGGCCGCGGTGACCGCCTCGGACCCGGGCGGCCTGGAGGTCACCGTGGGCGGGCTGCGGTTGCGGACCGGCCCCGGCGTCCACCCCGTGGGCAGCGGACTGACCCTCGGCATCCGGCCCGACGACATCGTGTTCGAGACCGACGGCGGCGGGGCCGGTACGGGAGCGGCCGGGGAGAACCTGGTGACCGGCACCCCGGTCGACCACCACTACGTGGGCGGGAGCTACCTCCACCGGGTGGAGACCCCGCTGGGACTGCTCACCGTCCGCTCGCCCGCGGGCCCGGAGACGGTCGTCTCCGGCACGGTCCGACTGCGGCTGCCCGCGGAGAAGCTGATCACCATGGCGGCAGCGAACAGCGGGGGTGAGGAGACGGCGGGGTCCTGAGCCGACCTCCGCCGAGGTGCCCGGGCGGGGGCCGGCGAGGGCTGCCGGCGTGGCGGAGGCCGGCCCGCTGGGGCGCGGCGCGGAGACGGACGCGGGGCGTCCCGGCCGGAGTGCGGTGGGTGGCGGCTGGCGTGACGTTAGGCTCGAAGCCATGGGAAGCCCTCGTGACTCCGTGCCCGAGCCGACCACCCCCCAGGGCCGCGAGGCCCTGGCCGCCCTCCTCGCCGACCCCGCGCACGCGGTGGTGGCGCTGGACTTCGACGGCACCCTCGCCCCCATCGTCGACGACCCCGAACGGGCCCGCGCCCACGCCGGCGCACTGCCCGCGCTGGGCGCCCTCGCGCCCCGGCTGCGGGGGGTCGCCGTGGTCACCGGACGGCCCGCCGCGGTCGCCGTGCGGGCGGGCGGGTTCGACGGCGCCCCGGGCCTCGACCGCCTCACCGTCCTCGGCCACTACGGCGCCGAACGCTGGGACGCCGCCACCGGCGCGCTCACCGCCCCGCCCCCGCACCCGGGCGTCGCGGCGGTCCGCGCCGAACTGCCCGGGGTGCTGGCCGCGGCCGGGGACCACCCGGGCACCTGGACCGAGGACAAGGGGCACGCGGTCGCCGTCCACACCCGCCGCGCCGCCGACCCGCAGGGCGCGTTCCAGGCCCTGCGCGCCCCCCTGGCCGAGCTCGCCGACCGGCACGGGCTGGTCGTGGAACCGGGCCGGATGGTGCTGGAGCTGCGCCCCCCGGGCGTCGACAAGGGCGTGGCGCTCACCGCGTACGTGCGGGAGAGCGGCGCCCGTGCGGTGCTCTACGCCGGTGACGACCTCGGCGACCTGCCCGCCTTCGCCGCGGTGGCCGCCCTGCGCGCCGAGGGCGTGCCCGGGCTGCTGGTGTGCAGCGGCAGCGGCGAGGTCACCGAACTCGCCGACCGCGCCGACCTGGTGGTGGACGGCCCGGCCGGCGTCGTCGCCCTGTTGGCCGCCCTCGCCGCGGCGGTCGACGGACGGGGCTGACCGCCGGCCCCGGGCCGATCAGGCGTCCAGGGCCCGCAGTTGGTCGAGGAACCAGCGGGCCGGGGGGAGCGCGGTGGCCGCCGCGGCGAGGCGCTCGGTCCGCTCGGCGCGCTCCGCCCCGGGCAGGGTCAGCGCGGTGTGCAGGGCGTCCGCGGTGGCGGTGACGTCGTACGGGTTGACGGTCAGCGCGTGCTCCCCGAGCTCCTCGAAGGCGCCCGCCTCCCGGGACAGCACCAGCACGCAGCCCCGGTCGGAGACCACCGGGACCTCCTTCGCCACCAGGTTCATCCCGTCCCGCACCGGGTTCACCAGCGCCACGTCCGCCAGCCGGTACGCGGCCAGCGAGCGGGCGAAGTCGTCCTCCACGTGCAGCACCACCGGCGTCCAACCCGGTTCGCCGTAGGCGGTGTTGATCTCCCGCGCCAGCCGGGACACCTCGGCCGTGTAGTCGCGGTAGACCGCGAGGTCCTGCCGCGAGGGGTAGGCGAACGCCACGTGCACCACCCGGCCCCGCCACTCGGGGCGGCGCTCCAGCAGGTCCCGGTAGGCGAGCAGCCCGCGCACGATGTTCTTGGAGAGTTCGGTGCGGTCGACGCGGACGATCGTGCGGCGGGCGCTGCCGTCCGGGGCGGTGCCGATCTGTCCGCGCAGCACCGCCATCCGTTCCTCGACGTCGGCGCGGTGGGCCCGTTCGCGCAGGAAGTCGGCGTCCGCACCGAGGCCGTGCACCCCGATCCGGGTGGAGCCGGTGCCCCCGGTGATCGCCTCGCAGCAGGCGGTGAACGCGTCCGCCCACCGGCGGGTGAGGAACGCCGCCCGGTCGGCGCCCAGGATGCCCCGCAGCAGCTGCTCGGCCACGTCGTCGGGGAGCAGCCGGAAGTAGTCCACCGGGGCCCACGGGGTGTGCGAGAAGTGGCCGATCCGCAGGTCCGGGCGGAGCTCCCGGAGCAGTCCCGGGACCAGCGCCAGGTGGTAGTCCTGCACCAGCACCGCCGCACCCTCGGCGGCCTCCTCGGCCAGGGCCCGGGCGAAGGCCGCGTTGTACTCCTCGTAGGCGGCCCACCGCACCCGGAACCCGGCGTCGAACACCGGCTCCAGCGGGGTCTGGTACAGCATGTGGTGGACGAACCACAGCACGGAGTTGGCGATGCCGTTGTAGGCGTCCGCGAACACGTCCGGCGGGACGTCCAGCATGCGCACCCGCTGACCGCCGGTGTCCGCGGGATCGAGGGCGCCGCCCGTGCGGCGGACCGCCTCCCGGTCGCCGTCGCCGAGGGCCGCGCACACCCAGACCGCATCGGCGTCCGGCCCGATCGCGGACAGCCCGGACACCAACCCGCCGCCGCCCCGCCGGGCGGTGAGCGCACCGCCCTCGCCCACCGCGAAGCTCACCGGGCCGCGGTTGGACGCGACCAGGATGCCGGCGCCCTGCTCACCTTCGGAAGAAGCCATACGGCGATACCTCGCCCACCTCGTCGGCCCCCAAACCCGGGCCCGCCCGGCCACCGCGGGCACCCGTCTTGCTGCGCACCGTCGCCACCAGCAGCCCGCCGACCGCGCCCAGCGAGAGCGCCAGACCCGCGTACAGATGGGGCGAGAACTCCGGGTCGGGGGCCCGGCGCTGCACCGTGCGCCCCTCGGTCACCGGGGGGACGACGACGGTGGCGCCCGCACGGGGGAGGCCCACCGGATACGCGGCCGGAGCCGACGTCACGGTGAGCACCGATGCCGCGAGAACCCCTGCCGTCCACACGGCGCGCCGTCGGACGCCACCACTGTGGCCCTTACCCGCCCCGGTGGAGAAGAACCTAAAAATGCGAAAAATACCAAAGAATCCACGCACGAGCTGACAATCTAGGCGGCGGTCCGAAC
The DNA here is from genome assembly GCF_040296045.1 of Streptomyces sp. NPDC002490. NCBI lineage: Bacteria > Bacillati > Actinomycetota > Actinomycetes > Kitasatosporales > Streptomycetaceae > Streptomyces > Streptomyces sp. NPDC002490. Next base: position 123,018 of record NZ_JBEOWM010000018.1, read on the forward strand.
GGGCGCCCGCGCGCCACGCGGTCCGCACCGCCCCGTGCCCCGATCACCGCACCCGGTCACCGCACCCGGTCACCGCGCCCGCCGGCGGCGCGAGGGGTCCGCATCCGGCCGCTCGTCCCGCCTCCGGTGGCCCCGCGCCCCCGCCCCCTCACGCCACCCGTCGCGCCGCGTACTCCGCCACCGAGGCCATCGGCGGACGCTCCTCCGTGTCCACCGGATACGTCCGCGGCTCGAAGCCCCGCGCGCCCCGCTCGAACTGGGTCAGCTCGGGCCACAGCAGATGGTCCCGGGCCAGCCGCAACTGTGCCGTCCGGTAGACCGCCGCCGCCATCCGGCCCAGTGCCTGGCCGTCCTGGTGCCGGTGCCGGCGCACCCCCACGTCCACCTGCGCCAGGGCGTCCAGCCCCACGCTGTGCAGGGCGTCCACCAACAGCCCCAGCTCCACCCCGTACCCCACCGGGAACGGCAGCCGTTCCAGCAGCGAGCGCCGGGCCGCGTACTCCCCGCCCAGCGGCTGGACGAATCCGGCCAGCCGCGGCCAGTGCATGTTGAGCACCGGGCGGGCCAGCAGTTCGGTGACCCGGCCGCCCTGTCCCGCCCCCGCGGCGGGGGAGCCGCCGAACGGCCGGTCGTACATCGCCTTCACGAAGTGCACGTCCGGCTCGGTGAGCAGCGGGCCGACGATCCCGCGGACGAAGTCCGCCGAGAACTCGCGCAGGTCCGCGTCCACGAAGCAGACCACGTCCCCCCGGGTGACCAGTAGCGACCGCCACAGCACCTCGCCCTTGCCGGGCAGCGCGGGCAGCCGCGGCAGGATCGCGTCCCGGTGCTCCACCCGCGCCCCGGCCGCCCCGGCCACCTCCGCAGTCCGGTCCGTGGAGCCGGAGTCGACCACCACCAGCTCGTCGACCAGGGGCGTTGGTCCGGCCATCAGCTCGGTGCGTATCACGGACACGATCTGGCCGACCGTCTCCTGTTCGTCCAGCGCGGGCAGCACCACACTGACCGTGGACCCCGAGGCCCGTTTCGCCGCGACGAGCTGGTGCGGCGGACGGTCCGCCACGGACCAGGAACGCCTGCTCAACCAGGACTCGACCTCTTCCAGCACGGTCAGTGGCTCCCTACTGTGACCCATCTCGCGGTGCGGACGGCTATCTCAACCGTCCTGGCCTTCGGTTACAGTCTTGAGCAACGCGCACGGCCGCCGCACGTCGGGTCCGCAGCGCTGACAACCGCATACCGCTCATCCAGAGGGGCAGAGGGACACGGCCCGTTGAAGCCCCGGCAACCCTCCAGTCGGTTCTCGTCGCCGCCGCCGAACGATCACGTCGATCACGGTGGACGGCCCGCGAGGCTCCCGACTCGGGAAGGTGCCAATTCCGTCTCGTGACGAAACGCGTCACGGGGAAGATGAGGAGAGAGGGCCTCGCCACCATGGCTGTTCAGACCGCCGCGTCCACCACCGACACCACCACCGTCGACCTGGGTCCCGCCGCGGCACTCTCCTGCCGGGAGTGCGGGGAGCGGTTCGCGCTCGGCCCGATCTTCGCCTGCGAGCTCTGTTTCGGGCCCCTCGAAGTCGCCTACGACTTCCCGGTCGGCGACCCGGAGGGGCTCCGCAAGAAGATCGAGTCCGGCCCCGAGAACATCTGGCGCTACGCCCCGCTGTTGCCCGTCCCCGCCGACGTGGCCAGCAAGCCCAACCTGAACCCCGGCTGGACGCAGCTCGTCAAGGCCGACAACCTCGCCCGCGAGCTGGGCGTCACCGGCCGGCTGTACGTCAAGGACGACTCCGGCAACCCGACGCACTCCTTCAAGGACCGGGTCGTCGCCCAGGCCGTCGAGGCCGCCCGCGCCTTCGGCTACACCACGCTCTCCTGCTCCTCCACCGGCAACCTCGCCGGCGCGGTCGGCGCCGCCGCCGCCCGGGCGGGGCTGCGCTCCTGCGTCTTCATCCCGCACGACCTGGAGCAGGCCAAGGTCGTCACCGCCGCCGTCTACGGGGGCGAACTCGTCGCCATCGAGGGCACCTACGACGATGTGAATCGTTTCTGCTCCGAACTGATCGGCGACCCGCTGGGCGAGGGCTGGGGCTTCACCAACGTCAACCTGCGTCCGTACTACGGCGAGGGCTCCAAGACCCTGGCGTACGAGATCTGCGAGCAGCTCGGCTGGGAGATCCCGGACCAGATCGTCATCCCCGTCGCCTCGGGCTCCCAGCTCACGAAGATCGACAAGGGCCTCCAGGAGCTGATCAAGCTCGGGCTGGTCGCCGACAAGCCCTACAAGATCTTCGGCGCCCAGGCCACCGGCTGCTCCCCGGTCTCCACCGCCTTCAAGGCCGGCCACGACGTGGTCCGCCCGCAGAAGCCCGACACCATCGCCAAGTCGCTGGCCATCGGCAACCCGGCGGACGGCCCCTACGTCCTCGACATCGCCCGGCGCACCGGCGGTGCGGTGGAGGACGTGGACGACACCGCGGTCGTCGAGGCGATCTCGCTGCTGGCCCGGACCGAGGGCATCTTCGCGGAGACCGCGGGCGGCGTCACCCTCGGCGTCACCAAGAAGCTCATCGAGAGCGGGCAGCTCGACCCGACGCTGACCACCGTCGCCATCAACACCGGCGACGGGCTCAAGACCCTGGACGCGGTCGCCGACCGGGCCCGTCCCACCGCGACCATCAAGCCGAACCTCGACGCCTTCCGTGCGGCGGGCCTCGCCACCGACTGAACCGCCACCCCCTCCCGCCCCCTGACGTCCCCGGGGCGGGAGGTCGCGAAACTCCCCCCGCCCTTCCCTCCCCTTCCCTCCACTTCTCTCCGGTTCTCTCCGGAAACGACCGGAAAGGTCTTCTCATGAGTGTCACCGTTCGCATCCCGACCATCCTGCGCACGTACACCGGCGGCCAGGCCGAGGTTCCCGCCGAGGGGGCGACCCTCAGCGAGGTCATCGCCGACCTGGAGAAGAACCACGCGGGCATCGCCGGTCGGGTCCTGGACGACCAGGGCAAGCTGCGCCGCTTCGTCAACGTGTACGTGAACGACGACGACGTCCGCTTCGAGCAGGGCCTCGCCACCGCCACCCCGGACGGCGCGGGCATCTCGATCATCCCGGCCGTCGCCGGCGGCTGAGCCTCCGCCGGGGCTGACGCTCCGTCATCACCTCGACCCCCTCCGCAAGAGAAGCGGAGGGGGTCATTCATGAGGATTGAACGCGGTAGGGTTGGGGAAATGGCTCGCGCATTTGTGCTTCACACATATGACTTCTCAGCCGCGCGCCGACAAGAAGCAGCCAAAGAGCATTACCGAATTGGCCCTTTCATCACATTTGACCGGCCCGAGTTGCCCTGAATTCGCGCCGGTCATCCGCCTTTCTCCGAGCGGCCGTCCCCGGATTTCTCGTCCAGTTGACCTGTTGCAGACGGCAGTTGGACAGATACATTCAGCGGCGGTCGACGCGTTCCGGCGCACACCCCCAACCGTTGGGGGGTGGAGGTCTGACCCGGGCCCGCGAAGTGCGGTCCTGTGCAAGGGCCAGTAATAGGGGAGTTAGGCATGGCTCAGGGCACCGTCAAGTGGTTCAACGCGGAGAAGGGCTACGGCTTCATCGCGGTCGACGGTGGTGCGGATGTTTTCGTCCACTACAGCGCCATCCAGATGGACGGGTACCGCACCCTCGAAGAGGGTCAGCGGGTCGAGTTCGAGATTTCGCAGGGTCAGAAGGGGCCGCAGGCCGATATGGTCCGTTTGGCCGTCTGACGCCGGCGTCGACTGGCTGCGACGTTCCGGAGGGTCCGCACCCCGACAGGGTGCGGACCCTCCGTGCTGTCCGCCCCCGCCCGCCGCCCGTTCCCGCCCGCCCCCTGTCGCGCCCCCGCGCCCCGGCGACACCGTTCCCGCATTCGGTCGCGCCCCGGTCGTGCTTCGGTTGGCCGAACCGCCCTGACCTGCACGGAAGCGATGGCGGCGGTATGTCGCAAGGGCAAGCCGCTTGCACTCGCACCTGTCGAGTGCTAATCATTGGCGTTAGCACTCTACGAGTGAGAGTGCTACGAAGGACCGGGTCGGTGAGGCCCGCGGACCGGGCGGGGGCATCCCTCACCCGGTGTCGTAGGCCGTCCGTCGCGGGCGCCAGCGCGGTCCGAACCATCCGCTCCCACGCCGTAAGGGCGCGGGTAGGACCCCCTTCAGTCCGGGAGGACCACTTCACATGGCCAAGATCATCGCGTTCGACGAGGAGGCGCGGCGCGGCCTTGAGCGCGGTATGAACCAGCTCGCCGACGCCGTCAAGGTCACCCTCGGCCCCAAGGGCCGCAACGTCGTCCTTGAGAAGAAGTGGGGCGCCCCCACGATCACCAACGATGGTGTCTCCATCGCCAAGGAGATCGAGCTCGAAGACCCCTACGAGAAGATCGGCGCCGAGCTGGTCAAGGAGGTCGCGAAGAAGACGGACGACGTCGCCGGTGACGGCACGACGACCGCGACCGTCCTCGCCCAGGCGCTGGTCCGCGAGGGTCTGCGCAACGTCGCCGCGGGCGCCAACCCGATGGCCCTCAAGCGCGGCATCGAGAAGGCCGTCGAGGCCGTCTCCGCCGCCCTGCTGGAGCAGGCCAAGGACGTGGAGACCAAGGAGCAGATCGCCTCCACCGCCTCCATCTCCGCCGCCGACACCCAGATCGGCGACCTCATCGCCGAGGCCATGGACAAGGTCGGCAAGGAAGGCGTCATCACCGTCGAGGAGTCCCAGACCTTCGGTCTGGAGCTGGAACTCACCGAGGGCATGCGCTTCGACAAGGGCTACATCTCGGCGTACTTCGCCACCGACATGGAGCGTATGGAGGCGTCCCTGGACGACCCGTACATCCTGATCGCCAACTCCAAGATCGGCAACGTCAAGGACCTGCTGCCGCTGCTGGAGAAGGTCATGCAGTCCGGCAAGCCGCTGCTGATCATCGCCGAGGACGTCGAGGGCGAGGCCCTGTCGACCCTGGTCGTCAACAAGATCCGCGGCACCTTCAAGTCCGTCGCCGTCAAGGCCCCGGGCTTCGGCGACCGCCGCAAGGCCATGCTCGGCGACATCGCCATCCTGACCGGCGGCGAGGTCATCTCCGAGGAGGTCGGCCTCAAGCTGGAGAACGCGACCCTGGACCTCCTGGGCCGCGCCCGCAAGGTCGTCATCACCAAGGACGAGACCACCATCGTCGACGGTGCCGGTGACACCGACCAGGTCGCCGGTCGCGTGAACCAGATCCGCGCCGAGATCGAGAACTCCGACTCGGACTACGACCGCGAGAAGCTCCAGGAGCGCCTGGCGAAGCTCGCCGGCGGCGTGGCCGTCATCAAGGCCGGTGCCGCCACCGAGGTGGAGCTCAAGGAGCGCAAGCACCGCATCGAGGACGCCGTCCGCAACGCGAAGGCCGCCGTCGAGGAGGGCATCGTCGCCGGTGGTGGCGTGGCCCTGCTCCAGGCGTCCGCCGTCTTCGACAAGCTGGAGCTGGAGGGCGACGAGGCCACCGGTGCCGCCGCCGTCAAGCTGGCCCTGGAGGCCCCGCTCAAGCAGATCGCCGTCAACGCCGGCCTCGAAGGCGGCGTCGTGGTGGAGAAGGTCCGCAACCTGACCCCGGGTCACGGCCTGAACGCCGCCAGCGGCGAGTACGTCGACATGATCGCCGAGGGCATCCTCGACCCGGCCAAGGTGACGCGCTCCGCGCTCCAGAACGCCGCGTCGATCGCCGCGCTGTTCCTCACCACCGAGGCCGTCATCGCCGACAAGCCGGAGAAGGCCGCTGCTGCCGCTCCCGGTGGCATGCCCGGCGGTGACATGGACTTCTGAGCCTCCGGCTCGGACTTCCGCACCACCCGTCCGTCCGGACGGACCGAGGGCGGCACCCCGCAGGGGGTGCCGCCCTCGGGCGTTTCACGCTGCTCCTTCGAGCCCCTCTCGCCCTTCGAGCCCTTCGGCTTCCGGGTCGAACTCGTCGCCGAAGGGGCCGGGAGCGACGGTGGGTGCGTGGGCGGGGCAGGCGTAGAGGGTGACGGCGTTGCCGCCGCTGAGGCTTCCGGTGTGCCGGACGGCCACGGGCGCCGTGGTGCGCCGGTGGCAGACGACGCACCGTGCGGTGAACGGCTCGGGCGGGGGACCGGTCAGGGCCTCGCGCGTCACGGGGACACCACCCACAGGTGCGCCGGTGGCTGGGGTCGGGGTCGGAGTCGTTGGGGGTCGGGTCGGTAGGTGTAGCCCTGGGCCGCCCATGCTTCGGCGTAGAAGAGTTCCTGTTGGGCGGGGTCGAGGTGGTGTGCCTCGGGGGCGTGGAACACGGCTCGGGCTTGTGCGCTGGAGGGGCCGGGCCAGGGCTTGGCCCAGGGGCTGTCCTCCTGCACGACGAGCGCTTCCGGGCCCGGCCCCGTTGCCGGTGCTGTCACCGCGCCGGTCCGTGGGGGGTGGGTGGCGGTGGCGCCGGTGTGGTGGGGGGGCCGCGTCAAGCGGATACGAGTCAGTACCCGTACGAGTGCACGGACGATAGGCTCGCGCATGTCGGTGTCAGCTCCTTCGAAGCTGTGTCGGCGTG
>NZ_JBEOWM010000019.1:0-87909 GCF_040296045.1 Streptomyces sp. NPDC002490
GATGGTACTGCAGGGGGGACCCTGTGGGAGAGTAGGACGCCGCCGAACTAAATTTCATAAGGAGTGGTTCACCGATCCCAGGATCGGTGAACCACTCCTTTTTTGTTTTGCGCCGCCTCCGCGTCATGCGCTGTTCACGTCCCGCCGAGAGCATCGTGCCCATGGGCACAGACGCAGAGCTGCGGGCAGCAGGGATCGGCCCGGGAGACGAGGTCGTCGTATCGGCTTTCGGCGACGTGGACACCGTTCGCTCGATCACCGAAGTGGGCGCGGTCCCCGTGTTCGCGGACATCGACCCGATGACGTACGGCCTCGCCCGCGATGCCGTCGCCGCCGTGCTGGGGCCGCGGACCGCTGCCGTCCTCACCACCCCCCGGTTCGGGCGCCCCGTGGAACGCGAACCGCTCGTCGAACTCAGCCGGCGGCACGGGTTGTTGGTCCTGGAAGCGGAGGAAGGCCAACCGCCCGACACCCGGGACGAGGTGGCCCTCCGACGAGCCAGGGCAGCCTACTTCGACGTCCGGTTGCGAGGTGTGCGCGTGCCGGAAGGGAGCGCCGGGCACACCTATCGGCAGTACGTGGTTCGCGTGCCCGGCAACGGCAGACCGGATCGGGACGCCTTCGCTCGCGAACTCCGGGCCGAGCGCATCGATTGCCGGATACCGGTGCGGACCCCCCTTCACCGGCTGCCGCAGTACTGGCGCAACACCTCGCTTCCGGAAACCGAACGGGCTGCGGACGAGACCCTCGCGCTCCCCGTTGCCAGCCCGTTCACCCGACGCCAGGCGCGACACCTCGTCTCCCGGTGCAATGCACTCGGCGGCGGCGTGGTGCGGTCCGATCCGGGCGCCTGGTGGGCCGCTGCTTTCTGAACGCACCGGGGGCGGTGGGTGGTGCGGAGCACCCGCGTCTTCGGGGTATGATCTATTCCGTTGGAAGCGCGGGGGACCGCGAAGACAACAGGCCCCTATAGCTCAGTCGGCAGAGCGTCTCCATGGTAAGGAGAAGGTCAACGGTTCGATTCCGTTTGGGGGCTCAGCCAAAGAGGAGAGGTCCTGACCACATGGTCAGGACCTCTCCTCTCGTTCCGGGATCAGACGGTGAGCCCGGGCACCCGCATCGCGAGGATCGCCATGTCGTCGGAGGGCGTCGAGCTGGCGAAGCGCTCCACCGCGCGCATCACCCGGGCGGCGACCGCCCCCGCCGTGAGCCCGGTGGAAGAGGCCAGGACCTCCGTGAGGCCCTCGTCACCCAGCATGCGTGAGCCCTCGCGGCGTTCCGTGATCCCGTCCGTGACGCACAGCAGCACATCGCCCGGATCCAGGGTGACCGTCTCCTCGAAGAGCTCCAATTCCTCCATCACACCCAGCAGCGGCTGGGATTCGGCGGCGGCCGTCACCGTGCCGTCCGGACGGAGCCGCAACGGCAGGGGATGCCCGGCGCACACCACCTTCAGCAGGGCGCTGCCGTCCGACTGCGGCCACAGCTCCCCGTACAGCAGGGTGAGGAACCGGCTGCGGGCGCCCTCGTCGAGGATCGCGGTGTTGAGCCGCTCCAGGACCGCGGGCCCGCCGAAGCCCTCGCGGGCCAGCAGGCGCAGGGCGTGCCGGGCCAGGCCGGTCACCGCGGCGGCCTCCGGGCCGGTGCCGCAGACGTCGCCGATGGCGAAGCCGTAGGCGCCGTCCCGGATCGGGAACAGGTCGTAGAAGTCCCCGCCGACCTCGTTGCCCTCGCCCGCCGCGCGGTAGATCACCTCCACCTCCACACCGGGGATCTCCGGGGTCTGCGGAGGCAGCAGACTGCGCTGGAGGGACTGGCTGATCGCCGTGCGCTCCGAGTAGAGGCGGGCGTTGTCGAGGGCGAGCGCGGCCCGCCGGGACAGGTCCTCGGCGAGCTCCAGGACCTCCTGGCGGAAGTGGTCCCCCGCAGGACGTCCCAGGGTGAGCATGCCGATGACGCGGTTGCGGGCCACCAGCGGCAGGACCACGCTCTCGCCGCCGACCGCCTGACCGTCCGCGGACGGCGCGCCCGGGCGGTCGAGGTCCTGGGCCGCGTCCCGGGCGGCGAGGCCCGGAGCGTGCCACACCCGGGCGCCGGGGGCGAGGACGGGCTCGGGTGCGGCGATGCCGGCGAGGAGTTCCTTGAGCGCGTCGATGCGGTCCTCGTCCTCGTGGAGGACGAACGACAGTTGGGGGTCCGACGACTGGTCGGCGATCGTATAGACGGCACACCAGGTGGCCAGGGTGGGGACCGTCATCTGGGCCATCAGAGCCAGTGTCTGGTCCCGGTCGAGGGTGCCGGCCAACAGGTCGGACGCCTCGACGAGGAAGCTCAGGGAGCCGCGCCGCAGGCGCTCTAGTTCGCCGAGCCGGGCGGACTCCACGGCGAGGGCGATCCGGTCGGCGGCGAACTGGAGGCGGAGGGCCTCCTCGTTGGAGTAGCGGTCCGGTGATTCGGCCGCCACGCCGAGCGAGCCGGTGAGCCGGCCCTCGACCTTCAGCGGGACGGTGACGACCGACCGCATGCCGGTGCCGCTCAACAGCGGCACGGCCCCCGGGACGACCGACAGGTCCTCGTGGACCGCGGGCATGCGCGCCGAGCCGTACCGACCGGGGCCCGCCTCGACGGGCACCCGGGCGAAGCGCTGGCGCGCGGACGGCAGCCCCGTGGAGGCGCGGACCTCCAGTTCCGTCTCGTCGTCGGTGGCGAGCAGCAGGAACGCGGCGTCGGCGTCCAGCATGTCCCGGGCGCGTTCCACGGTGCGCTGGAGCAGGCCGTCAAGGTCGTCGGGCGCCGGCGTGCCGATGAACACCTCGAACGGGTCGGCGGCACCCGGCTCGGTGGCGGTTGTGGTGTCCGGGGCGGCGGAGCGCAGCGGGGTCTGGATCACGGCCCGCTCGTGGTCGTGGACCAGCAGGCAGACCGTGGACGGTTCGCCCTCGCTGTCCCGGACCCGCAGGTGCGAGGCGTAGACGGGGACCACCCGGCCGGTGGCGCTGCGGATTCCGTAGCTGCCCTCCCAGCGGGAGAGCTGGAGGGCCTCGGTGACGCCGGTGCCGGTGCCGGGCGTGTGCGGCCAGGCAGCCAGGTCGGTGAGGGGCTTTCCGATCACCTGTTCGGTGGCGTAGCCGAAGAGCGCGGTGGCGTCCTCGTTCCAGGCGTGGACGGTTCCCGTGCCGTCGATCTGGAGCACGGCGACCCTGATCCGTCCGTCCGAGGCGGGAAGCAGGCCGGTGGGCAGGCTCGGGCCGGCGGAGCGGGTGCCGATGGGTCGGTCGGGCAGCTCCAGGTGGAACCAGACGTGCTTGTGGGTAGGGGTGTACTCGACGCCCCAACGGTGGGCGAGGGCGGCGCACAGTTGCAGACCGCGGCCGCCCTCCCGGTCGGGGCTGCGCAGTGCGGCGTGCGACTGCTGGAGCGGGATCTCCCGCTCCGGGTAGCGGTCGGCGACCTCGACGCGCACGCTGTCGCCGGAGCGCAGGCACTGCACCTCCGCTGCGGTGCCCGCGTGGATGACCGCGTTGGTGACGAGTTCGCTGGTGAGGACGACGGCGTCGTCGATGAGGTCGGTCAGGCCCCAGCCCTGGAGCGTGTCCCGGACGAAGGATCGGGCCGTGGCCACGGACCGGCTCGCGGGGGGAAAGGTGGCTGCCGCGCGCGCGGTGATCACAGAACTCCTCGTTCGGTTTTCGTCGTGCCGTGCTCCCCGGTCGCCGGCCTGTCGCGGCCGGGGATCCCGGGGGTGTCCCCCGGGCAAGTGCAGTCCGGTGGTCATGCTGGGGCCGCCTCCGATGCCCGCTCGTACTCCTGCCACCGTCCCGGCCGGGCGGGCCTGGTGGGTGGACAGCCGCATGCCAGGTTACTTACCTTCGCGGTCCATGCGGATGCCGCCCGAGGGAGTTTCCGCCCCCAAGGGGTGCGGAGGTTGTGCGAAGCTGCCGAACTGTTATGGCCTGGTTCAGCCGGGGTGAAACACTGGGCAGGCTTGATGAGGACGGTCCAATGCACGAGGTCGACCCCTGCGGGAGGGACACGGTGGAGTCTGGCGCGTCGGCGCGTGGCACGAGCACGCGCACGAAAGGCGGAGCGCCCGTGAGGAAGGCGCGTTCGGCGCACCGGGGGACGACCGCCGTGCGCACGGCGGAGTTGAACCGTCTGCTGGCGGCCCTGGAGGCGATGCGGGACGGGAACTTCCGCAAGCGCCTGCCGGTCACCGGGGACGACGTCCTCGCCGAGATCGCGGCCGTCTTCAACGAGGTCGCGGACCGCAATCTCCACCTCACGGGTGAACTGGCTCGGGTGCGCCGGGTGGTCGGACGTGAGGGAAAGATCACAGAACGGCTCGACCAGGGGCAGTGCGAGGGGTCCTGGGCCGCGGCGGTGGAGGCGTCCAACGCCCTCGTCGACGATCTGGTGCGGCCGGTGTCCGAGGTGGGTCGGGTGCTGTCGGCGGTGGCCGAGGGCGACCTGGAACAGCGCATGGAGCTGCGTCCGCACGGCGGGAACGGCACCGCGCCGCAGTTGCGGGGCGAGTTCCTGAAGGTCGGGCGCACGGTCAACAACCTGGTCGACCAGTTGTCGACGTTCACCGACGAGGTCACCCGGGTGGCCAGCGAGGTCGGCACCGAGGGCAAGCTGGGCGGCCAGGCACGGGTGCGGGGGATGTCGGGGTCGTGGAAGGACCTCACGGACTCGGTCAACACCATGGCGGACCGCTTGACGGCGCAGGTGCGGGACATCGCGCTGGTGACCACGGCGGTGGCCCGGGGCGATCTGTCGCGCAAGGTGACCGTCCACGTCGACGGCGAGATGCTGGAGCTGAAGAACACCGTCAACACGATGGTGGACCAGCTGTCCTCGTTCTCCTCGGAGGTGACCCGGGTCGCCCGCGAGGTGGGCACCGAGGGCGAGTTGGGCGGTCAGGCCCGGGTGCCCGGGGTGGCGGGCGTGTGGAAGGACCTCACCGACTCGGTGAACCTGATGGCCGGCAACCTGACGGCGCAGGTCCGCGGCATCGCCCAGGTGACGACGGCGGTGGCCAACGGCGACCTCTCGCAGAAGGTGACCGTCAGCGCGCGGGGCGAGATCGCCCAACTCGCCGAGACCATCAACCAGATGACCGAGACGCTGCGGACGTTCGCGGACGAGGTCACCCGGGTGGCGAACGAGGTCGGCGGTCAGGGGCGGCTCGGCGGTCAGGCGCAGGTGCCGGGCGCGGCGGGCACCTGGAAGGACCTCACCGACTCCGTCAACACCGTGTTCCGCAATCTGACGACGCAGGTCCGGGACATCGCGGCGGTGACGACGGCGGTGGCCAACGGCGACCTGTCGCAGAAGGTCACGGTCGACGTGGCCGGCGAGATGCTGGAGTTGAAGAACACCGTCAACACGATGGTGGACCAGCTCTCCGGGTTCGGTGCCGAGGTGACGCGGGTCGCGCGGGAGGTCGGCGTCGAGGGCGAACTCGGCGGTCAGGCACACGTCCAGGGCGCGGCGGGCACCTGGAAGGACCTCACGGACTCCGTGAACACGGCGTTCCGCAACCTCACCGGGCAGGTGCGCAACATCGCCCAGGTGACGACGGCGGTGGCCAACGGCGACCTGTCGCAGAAGGTCACCGTCGACGTGTCGGGCGAGATGCTCCAGCTGAAGAACACCGTGAACACCATGGTGGACCAGTTGTCGAGCTTCGCCGACCAGGTGACGCGGATGGCCCGGGACGTCGGCACCGAGGGCCGGCTCGGCGGGCAGGCCCGGGTCGACGGGGTGAGCGGCACCTGGAAGGAGCTGACGGACTCCGTCAACTTCATGGCGGGGAACCTGACCTCGCAGGTGCGGCAGATCGCGCAGGTGACCACGGCGGTGGCGCGGGGTGACCTGTCGCAGAAGATCGACGTGGACGCGCGCGGCGAGATCCTCGAACTCAAGAACACCATCAACACGATGGTGGACCAGCTCTCCGCGTTCGCCGACCAAGTGACCCGGGTGTCCCGGGACGTCGGCACCGAGGGCCGGCTCGGCGGCCAGGCGCAGGTGCCGGGGGTGGCGGGCGTCTGGCGCGACCTCACCGACTCGGTGAACGGCATGGCGGGGAACCTGACCTCGCAGGTGCGGCAGATCGCGCAGGTCGCCACGGCGGTGGCGCGGGGTGACCTGTCGCAGAAGATCGACGTGGACGCGCGCGGCGAGATCCTCGAACTCAAGAACACGCTGAACACGATGGTGGACCAGCTGTCGAACTTCGCGGAGCAGGTCACCATGGTGGCGCGCGAGGTGGGCACGGAGGGCATCCTCGGCGGTCAGGCGGAGGTGCAGGGGGTCTCCGGCACCTGGAAGGACCTGACCCAGTCCGTCAACTTCATGGCGAACAACCTCACCATCCAGGTGCGCAGCATCGCCGAGGTGACGACCGCGGTGGCGCGGGGCGACCTCTCCAAGAAGATCACCGTCGACGCCCGGGGCGAGATCCTCGAACTGGTGACGACGGTGAACACGATGGTGGACCAGCTCTCGAACTTCGCCGAGCAGGTCACCCGGGTGGCCCGCGAGGTCGGCACCGAGGGCAACCTCGGGGGCCAGGCCCGGGTGCCCGGCGCCACCGGCATCTGGAAGGACCTGAGCGACAACGTCAACCTGATGGCGAACAACCTGACCAGCCAGGTGCGCAACATCTCCCAGGTGTCCGCCGCGGTCGCCAACGGCGACCTGACGAAGAAGGTGACCGTGGAGGCCCGCGGCGAGGTCGCCCAGCTCGCCGACACCGTCAACACCATGGTGACCACCCTGTCCTCGTTCGCGGACGAGGTCACCCGGGTGGCCCGTGAGGTGGGCACGGACGGCATCCTGGGCGGGCAGGCGCGTGTTCCCGGGGTCTCCGGGACCTGGAAGGACCTCACCGAGTCGGTGAACTCGATGGCGTCCAACCTGACGGGCCAGGTCCGCAACATCGCCATGGTGACCACGGCCATCGCCAAGGGCGACCTGACCAAGAAGATCGACATCGACGCCCGCGGGGAGATCCTCGAACTCAAGACGACCATCAACACCATGGTCGACCAGCTGTCCTCGTTCGCCGAGGAGGTGACCCGGGTGGCCCGCGAGGTGGGCACCGAGGGGCAGCTCGGTGGTCAGGCACGGGTCCGGGACGTCGACGGCACCTGGCGCGACCTGACGGAGTCGGTGAACGAGATGGGCGGGAACCTGACCCGCCAGGTGCGGGCCATCGCCGCGGTGGCCACCGCGGTGACCCGAGGCGACCTCAGCCTGAAGATCGACGTGGACGCGGCCGGGGAGATCCAGGAGCTCCAGGACAACATCAACACGATGATCGCGAACCTGCGGGACACGACCATCGCCAACAAGGAGCAGGACTGGCTGAAGGGCAACCTCGCGCGGATCTCCGGTCTGATGCAGGGCCGCCGGGACCTGGAGGACGTGGCCAGACTGATCATGACCGAGCTGACGCCGGTGGTGTCCGCGCAGCACGGTGCGTTCTTCATCGCGGTGCCGGACGACGGCCATGACGTCGTCACCACCCAGACGGACGCCGAGGACGGCTACGAGCTGCGGATGCTGGGCTCGTACGGGTACTCCATGGGCACCATGCCCACCTCCTTCCGGCCCGGCGAGACGCTGATCGGAACGGCGGCCAAGGAGAAGCGGACGATCCTGATGGGGAACGTGCCGACCGGCTACCTGAAGATCTCCTCCGGGCTGGGCGAGGCGCCGCCCGCGCACGTCATCGTGTTGCCGGTGCTGTTCGAGGGGGCCGTGCTGGGCGTGATCGAGCTGGCGTCGTTCCAGCCCTTCACGCACATCCAGAAGGACTTCCTCAGCCAGATCGCCGAGATGATCGCGACCAGCGTCAACACGATCAGCGTCAACACCAAGACGGAGGTCCTCCTCAAGCAGTCGCAGGAGCTCACCGAGCAGTTGCGGGAGCGCTCGGAGGAGTTGGAGAACCGGCAGGCGGCGCTCCAGGAGTCCAACGCGGAGCTGGAGGAGAAGGCCGAGCTGCTCGCCCAGCAGAACCGTGACATCGAGGTGAAGAACACCGAGATCGAGGAGGCCCGGCAGGTCCTGGAGGAGCGTGCCGAGCAGCTCGCGGTGTCGATGCGGTACAAGTCCGAGTTCCTGGCGAACATGTCCCACGAACTGCGGACGCCGCTCAACTCGCTGCTGATCCTGGCGAAGCTGCTCGCGGACAACGCCGACGCGAACCTGACGCCGAAGCAGGTCGAGTTCGCCGTGACGATCCACGGCGCCGGCTCCGACCTGCTCCAGCTGATCAACGACATCCTCGACCTGTCCAAGGTCGAGGCGGGCAAGATGGACGTGTCCCCGACCCGGATCGCCCTGGTCCAGCTCGTGGACTACGTGGAGGCCACCTTCCGGCCGCTCACCGCGGAGAAGGGACTGGACTTCTCGGTGCGGGTGTCGCCCGAACTGCCCGCCACGCTGCACACCGACGAGCAACGGCTGCTCCAGGTGCTGCGCAACCTGCTCTCCAACGCGGTGAAGTTCACCGACACGGGGGCGGTCGAACTGGTGATCCGCACCGCCGGGGCGGACGTGCCCGTCTCCATCCGCGAACAGCTCCTGGAGACCGGTGCCCTCACGGCCCCGGACGCCGAGCTGATCGCGTTCTCGGTCAGCGACACGGGCATCGGGATCGCCGCCAGCAAGATGCGGGTCATCTTCGAGGCGTTCAAGCAGGCGGACGGGACCACCAGCCGCAAGTACGGCGGCACCGGGCTGGGCCTGTCCATCAGCCGCGAGATCGCCCGGCTCCTCGGCGGCGAGATCCACGCGGCGAGCGAACCCGGCCGCGGTTCGACGTTCACGCTGTACCTGCCGCTGCACCCGACCGGGGCGCCCGGGCAGGGCCTGACACCGGTGCCCTCGGTGCTGGAGCCGGGCGTCGACCCCGAACTCGGGCCGGCGGCGCTGGAGACCCCGCCGGAGGTGCGCTCCTACCAGGACGCCCAGCGCGGCCCGGCCGCCAACTTCCGGCGCCGGCGCCGCTCCACGGCGGCGCTGCCCGCCGCGGAACCGGCACGGCCGGTGGAGGACTCCGCCCTCGGCGAGCCGGAACGCGAGGCCCTCGTCGCCGTGCCGGAGACGGATGGGGACGGACAGCAGGAGCCGCCGCGGAACTTCGGGTTCGACGGGGAGAAGGTGCTCATCGTCGACGACGACATCCGCAACGTCTTCGCCCTGACCAGCGTCCTGGAACAGCACGGGCTGTCGGTTCTGTACGCCGAGAACGGCCGGGAGGGCATCGAGGTGCTGGAACAGCACGACGACGTGCGGCTGGTGCTGATGGACATCATGATGCCGGAGATGGACGGGTACGCCACGACCACCGCGATCCGGCGGATGCCGCAGTTCTCCGGGCTGCCGATCGTCGCGCTCACGGCCAAGGCGATGAAGGGCGACCGGGAGAAGGCGATCGAGTCGGGCGCCTCCGCCTACGTGACGAAGCCGGTGGACTCGGACCAACTGCTGACGGTGATGGAACAGTGGATGCGGGGCGAGTGAACGGGTGCGGGTGCGTTCGCGGTGAACGGCCGCGCCCTCCGCTCGGACTGACGGGCCGTGGCCGATCCCGTGTAGAAGTGCGGGATTCGGGGAACCTTCTGGTCCCCCGCGGAGTTTCTGCTACGTGCACAGTGACATCGCGGTGACAGGGTGTGGCGACAGGCGGGGTGCGGCTACCATGACCGGCACAAGAACGGACGGCACAACAGAGTCGTCCCCTGGGGCGGCGCCCGGTGCACTGCCGGGGCGAGGAGGACGGGCCATGGTCCAGAAGGCCAAGATCCTCCTGGTCGATGACCGGCCGGAGAATCTGCTCGCGCTGGAGGCCATTCTCTCCGCGCTCGATCAGACGCTGGTGCGGGCATCGTCCGGGGAGGAGGCGTTGAAGGCGCTGCTCACGGACGACTTCGCGGTCATCCTGTTGGACGTGCAGATGCCGGGGATGGACGGTTTCGAGACCGCCGCGCACATCAAGCGGCGGGAGCGGACCCGGGACATCCCCATCATCTTCCTGACCGCGATCAACCACGGGCCGCACCACACCTTCCGCGGTTACGCGGCGGGCGCGGTGGACTACATCTCCAAGCCGTTCGACCCGTGGGTGCTCCGTGCGAAGGTCTCGGTCTTCGTGGAGCTGTACATGAAGAACTGCCAGCTGCGGGAACAGGCCGCGCTGCTGCGCCTCCAGCTCGAAGGAGGCGGTCAGGGCGGTTCCGGCGGCAAGGAGGCCGCGGGACTGCTGGCCGAACTCTCTGCGCGGCTCGCCGCGGTGGAGGAGCAGGCCGAAGCCCTCTCCAAGCAGCTCGACGACGACGCGGGCGACGCCGCCGCGGTGGCCACGGCCGCCCATCTCGAACGCAAGCTCACCGGCTTGCGGAGGGCGCTCGACGCCCTGGAGCCCGGGACGGGCGCCGGGGCTCCCTCGGTGCCTTCGCCGAGCTGACGACCCGACACGGCCCCGGCTCCGCCCTCCGCACCGCGGACGTCACGGAGCCGGGGCTCCGTGACGTCAGGGACTGTGCGGGCCCGTGGAGTTGTGGGGGTCGCCCCGGGGCGGACAGTGCGGGACGGCTGATGCCTCCTGTGCGTTTGTGGGGGGTGGGGCCACGGCTTCGTGTGGGGCGGAAGAGGGCGCAGTAGGTGTTGCTTCCCCCGCCGTCAAAGCGCCTCCCCGACAGTGGCGACACGAACGGGTGAAACAGCGCGGCGCGTGTTCCCGGTGCCCGGCACCGGTAACCTCACACCCATGGCCTCACGTCAGCCCGCAGCCAAGAAGTCGCCCGCCAAGAAGGCGGCAGCACCGGCGAAGGCCCCGGCGAGGAAGGCCGCGGCCCGCAAGCCGCCGCCCAAGAAGGCCCCGGCGAAGAAGGCACCGGTCAGGAAGACGGCCGCCCGGAAACCGGCGGCCAAACCGGCTCCGCGTCCGGCACCGAGCCCCACCGGCGGCCTCTACCGGCTGGTGCGGGCCTGCTGGCTCGGCATCGCGCACGCGGTGGGGGCGGTGTTCCGTGGGATAGGGCGCGGTGCCAAGGGCCTGGACCCGGCCCACCGCAAGGACGGGCTCGCCCTGCTCCTCCTCGGCATCGCGCTGATCGTCGCCGCCGGCACCTGGTCGAACCTGCGCGGCCCGGTCGGCGACCTCGTCGAGATGCTGGTCACCGGGGCGTTCGGCCGCCTCGACCTGCTGGTGCCGATCCTGCTGGTCGTGGTCGCCGCGCGGTTCATCCGTCACCCGGACCAGCAGGACGCCAACGGACGGATCGTCATCGGCCTCTCGGCGCTCGTCGTCGGGGTGCTCGGCCAGGTGCACGTGGCCTGCGGGTCGCCCGCCCGGACCGACGGCATGCAGGCGATAAGGGACGCCGGTGGACTCATCGGCTGGGGTGCCGCCACTCCGCTGACGTACACCATGAGCGAGGTGCTGGCGGTCCCGCTGCTGGTGCTGCTCACCGTCTTCGGCCTGCTGGTGGTCACCGCCACCCCCGTCAACGCCATCCCCCAGCGACTGCGGCAGCTGGGCGCCCGCCTCGGCCTGGTCGAACCGGTCGACGCCCCGGTCGGAGACCCGGAGGACGACGAGCGGTACGACGAGCAGTGGCGCGAGGCGCTGCCCGCCCGCTCCCGCCGGCGTTCCCCGGCCGCGGGGGAGTACGACCCCGAGCAGGAGGAGGACGACGCCCTCTCCCGGCGTCGCCGGCCCCGCGGACGGTCCGGCCCGCCCGACTGGGACCGGCCCCTGGACCCGGTGGACGTCGCCGCCGCCGCTGCCGCGGCCCTCGACGGCGCGGTGCTGAACGGCATGCCGCCCTCCCCCCTCGTCGCCGACCTCACCCAGGGCGTCGGCGTGGACCGCGACCCCGAGCCGACCCCGTCGGTGCCGCCGGCCCGGGGCGCGGGCGCCCCCCCGGCCGGGAGCACGCGGAAGGCCGCGGACCGGGAGTCCGCGCCGACCGGAGCCCTGGTTCCCGACCTCACCAAGGCCGCCCCCGAGGTGCACCGGGAACTCCCCCCGCGCGCCGAGCAGCTCCAACTGCGCGGGGACGTCACCTACGCCCTGCCCTCGCTCGACCTGCTGGAGCGCGGCGGCCCGGGCAAGGCGCGCAGCGCCGCCAACGACGCGGTGGTGGCTTCGCTCACCAACGTCTTCACGGAGTTCAAGGTCGACGCCGCGGTCACCGGCTTCACCCGCGGGCCCACGGTCACCCGCTACGAGGTCGAGCTCGGCCCGGCGGTCAAGGTGGAGCGGATCACCGCGCTGACCAAGAACATCGCCTACGCCGTCGCCAGCCCCGACGTACGGATCATCAGCCCCATCCCCGGCAAGTCCGCGGTGGGCATCGAGATCCCCAACACCGACCGCGAGATGGTCAACCTGGGCGACGTGCTGCGGCTCGCGGACGCCGCCGAGGACGACCACCCGATGCTGGTGGCGCTCGGCAAGGACGTCGAGGGCGGCTACGTGATGGCCAACATGGCCAAGATGCCGCACATCCTGGTGGCCGGCGCCACCGGCTCCGGCAAGTCCTCCTGCATCAACTGCCTGATCACCTCGGTCATGATGCGGGCCACCCCCGAGGACGTCCGGATGGTCCTGGTCGACCCCAAGCGCGTCGAGCTGACCGCGTACGAGGGCATCCCGCACCTGATCACGCCCATCATCACCAACCCCAAGCGCGCCGCGGAGGCCCTCCAGTGGGTGGTGCGGGAGATGGACCTGCGCTACGACGACCTGGCCGCCTTCGGGTTCCGCCACATCGACGACTTCAACGAGGCGATAAGGAAGGGCAAGGTCACGGCGCCCGCGGGCAGCGAACGCGAACTCCAGCCGTACCCCTACCTCCTGGTGATCGTGGACGAGCTGGCCGACCTGATGATGGTGGCGCCCCGGGACGTCGAGGACGCCATCGTCCGCATCACGCAGCTCGCCCGCGCGGCCGGCATCCACCTGGTCCTGGCGACCCAGCGGCCGTCCGTGGACGTCGTCACCGGACTCATCAAGGCGAACGTGCCCTCCCGGCTGGCGTTCGCGACCTCCTCGCTGGCGGACAGCCGCGTCATCCTGGACCAGCCGGGCGCCGAGAAGCTGATCGGCAAGGGCGACGGCCTGTTCCTGCCGATGGGTGCCAACAAACCGACCCGGATGCAGGGCGCCTTCGTCACCGAGGACGAGGTGGCCCTGGTGGTCCAGCACTGCAAGGACCAGATGGCGCCCGTCTTCCGCGAGGACGTGGTGGTCGGCGGCAAGCAGAAGAAGGAGATCGACGAGGACATCGGCGACGACCTCGACCTGCTGTGCCAAGCCGCCGAGCTGGTCGTCTCCACCCAGTTCGGTTCCACCTCGATGCTCCAGCGCAAGCTGCGCGTCGGCTTCGCGAAGGCGGGGCGGCTGATGGACCTGATGGAGTCGCGGAACATCGTCGGCCCCAGCGAGGGGTCCAAGGCACGTGACGTTCTCGTGAAGGCCGACGAGCTCGACGGGGTCCTCGCGGTCATCAGGGGGGAGACTGGCGGCTGAGGCCCGTCACCGGGTTCCCCCGTCCGGCGGGGGTGCCCGGCCGTCGCGACGACGGTCGGGTCTCACCCGATCGGGAGAGCAGAGCAACCGTTTCCCCACGACGTTCGTCAAGTTGGGGGGAGAGGGACAGCACGCTGTCGCCCCGTCCGGGTGGGCGGCCGTTTCCCGCACCGTACAAATGGCGTACAAAGTCGTACCGACCGGTTGCCCCACCCTTTCGCACCCCCCCTAGACTGAACCTCCAGCAGGTGGCTCACGCTCGAAAGGCGCCCCCGTGTCCATCGGCAACTCCCCTGAAGACGACCGGCCCGCCGACGACCTCGGCCCCGCCGAGCTCCCGGCCGACGACCGTCCCCCGATCGGGCGCGCCCTCCAACAGGCGCGGATCGATTCCGGACTCACCGTCGACCAGGTCAGCACCGCCACCCGGGTGCGCGTCCCGATCATCCACGCCATCGAGCAGGACGACTTCAGCCGCTGCGGCGGCGACGTCTACGCCCGCGGGCACATCCGCACGCTCGCCCGTGCGGTCGGCCTCGACCCCGCCGAACTGCTGGAGCGGTTCGCCGCCGATCACGGGGGCCGTCCCGCGCCGACCCCCGCCGCCCCGCTCTTCGAGGCCGAGCGCATCCGGCCCGAGCCGCGCCGCCCCAACTGGACGGCCGCCATGGTCGCGGCGATCGTCGTGGTGATCGCCTTCGTCGGCTTCACCGCGTTCCGGGGCGACTCCGAACCGGACGGGGGCCGGACCCCCGTCGCCGGCAGCGGCTCCACCTCCGCCGGCACCGCCACGGCCAAGCCGAACCCGCCGAAGCCCGCCGACCCCAAGCCCCACCCGTCCGAGAGCGCGATCGCCGCCGCCCCCCAGGACAAGGTGACGGTCAAGGTCAGCGCCCCGCACGGCACGAGCTGGATCTCCGCGCGCGACCGCAACGGCCGCACCCTCTTCGACGGCCTCCTGGCGCAGGGCGACGCCAAGACCTTCGAGGACAAGCAGCAGATCAACCTGGTCCTCGGCAACGCGGGCGCCATCGAACTGCTGGTCAACGGCAAGGCCATCGAGGACGACTTCAAGCCCGGCATGGTCGAGCGCCTGACCTACACCAAGGGCGACCCCGCGGCGGGCTGATCCCCCGCGTGTCGCCGGGCGGTGCACCGCCGCCCGGCGACACGCTCCGGAGCCGGCACGGGCCGAAGGGGCCGGAACCGTGCCCGAGGCGCAAGGGCGGTCACCGGGACGAAGTAGTCTTGAGTCCATGCCCGAACGCCGCACCGTCGCTCTCGTCACTCTTGGCTGCGCCCGTAACGAGGTGGACTCGGAGGAGCTGGCAGGCCGCTTGGAGGCGGACGGCTGGCAACTCGTCGAGGACGCCGAGGACGCGGACGTCGCCGTCGTCAACACCTGCGGATTCGTCGACGCCGCCAAGAAGGACTCGGTCGACGCCCTCCTGGAGGCCAACGACCTCAAGGGACACGGGAGAACGCAGGCCGTCGTGGCCGTCGGCTGCATGGCCGAGCGGTACGGGAAGGACCTTGCCGAGGCCCTTCCGGAGGCGGACGGCATCCTCGGCTTCGACGACTACGCGGACATCTCCGACCGACTCCAGACCATCCTGAGCGGCGGCATCCACGCCTCCCACACCCCGCGCGACCGCCGCAAGCTGCTGCCCGTCAGCCCCGCCGAGCGCCAGGCCGCCGGCGCGGACGTCGCCCTGCCCGGCCACGCCCCCGCGACCGTCCCCCGGGACCTGCCCGAGGGCCTCGCCCCGGCCTCCGGTCCCCGGGCACCGCTGCGCCGCCGGCTCGGCGCCGCGCCCGTCGCGTCCGTGAAGCTGGCCTCCGGGTGCGACCGGCGCTGCACGTTCTGCGCCATCCCCTCCTTCCGCGGCTCCTTCATCTCCCGCCGTCCCTCCGACGTCCTCGGCGAGACCCGCTGGCTGGCCGAGCAGGGCGTCAAGGAGGTCATGCTGGTCTCCGAGAACAACACCTCCTACGGCAAGGACCTGGGCGACATCCGCCTCCTGGAGACCCTGCTGCCCGAGCTGGCCGCGGTCGACGGCATCGAGCGGGTGCGGGTGAGCTACCTCCAGCCCGCCGAGATGCGCCCCGGCCTGATCGACGTGCTCACCTCCACCGAGAAGGTCGCGCCCTACTTCGACCTGTCGTTCCAGCACTCCGCGCCCGCGGTGCTGCGGGCGATGCGCCGCTTCGGCGACACCGACCGCTTCCTGGAGCTGCTCGACCAGATCCGCACCAAGGCGCCCCAGGCCGGAGTGCGGTCCAACTTCATCGTGGGCTTCCCCGGCGAGAGCGAGGAGGACCTCGCCGAGCTGGAGCGCTTCCTCACCCACGCCCGCCTGGACGCCATCGGCGTGTTCGGCTACTCCGACGAGGAGGGCACCGAAGCGGCCACCTACGCCGTCAAGCACGACGAGGACACCGTCGCCGACCGGCTGGCCCGGGTGTCGCGGCTCGCCGACGAGCTCACCGCCCAGCGCGCCGAGGAACGCCTCGGCGAGACACTGGAGGTACTCGTCGAGTCCCCGGGCACCGGCGACGACCTCGACGAGGACGGGTCGGCCGTGGGGCGCGGGGCCCACCAGGCCCCCGAGACCGACGGGCAGGTGCGTTTCACCGACGCCGTCCCGCTCACCGTGGGCCGTATGGTCAGGGCGAAGGTGGTGGGCACCGAAGGCGTCGACCTCCTGGCGGAGGTCGTGGAGCTGACCGCGAGCGACGTGCGTTCCGAGGAGGCGGCCAGATGACCGGAGTCCCGGCATCCGCGACGGGCGGTTCCGGCAGGCCGGTGCCCGGCGGCAAGCTGGGCGCTGCGGCCGTCAACCAGGCCAGCCTGTGGAACATCGCCAACATCCTCACCATGATCCGGCTGCTGCTCGTCCCGGCCTTCGTGGTGCTGATGCTCGCGGACGGCGGATACGACCCGGCCTGGCGCTCCCTGGCCTGGGCCGCGTTCGCCATCGCCATGATCACGGACCTCTTCGACGGCCACCTGGCACGGACGTACAACCTGGTCACCGACTTCGGCAAGATCGCCGACCCGATCGCCGACAAGGCGATCATGGGCGCGGCGCTGGTCTGCCTGTCGTCCCTGGGCGACCTGCCCTGGTGGGTGACGGGGGTGATCCTCGGCCGTGAGCTGGGCGTCACCCTGCTGCGTTTCGTGGTGATCCGCTACGGGGTGATCCCGGCCAGCCGCGGCGGCAAGATGAAGACGCTCGCCCAGGGCACCGCCGTGGGCATGTACGTGCTGGCGCTCACCGGGCCGCTGGCCACCCTGCGGTTCTGGGTGATGGCGGTGGCCGTGGTCCTGACGGTGGTCACCGGACTCGACTACGTGCGCCAGGCCGTGGTGCTGCGCCGGCGCGGCATCGCCGAGCGCCGGGCCCTGGCCGCCGGACCGCCGGCCGCGGTGGAGCGGGAAGCCGAGCGGTGAGCACGCCGGCCGCCGAGGCACTGCGACTGCTGCGGGACCGGGGCGAGACCCTCGCCGTGGCGGAATCGCTCACCGGCGGCCTGGTCGCTGCTGCGGTCACCGAGGTGCCCGGCGCCTCCTCCGCGTTCCGCGGTTCGGTGACGGCCTACGCGACGGACCTCAAGGCCGGTCTGCTCGGGGTCGACGCCGGTGTGCTGACGGCCCGGGGCGCCGTGGACGACGCGGTCGCGCTCCAGATGGCGGACGGGGTGCGGCGGGCGCTCGGCGCGCACTGGGGGATCGCGACCACGGGCGTCGCGGGGCCGGAGCCGCAGGACGGGCGGCCGGTGGGCACGGTGTACGTCGCCGTGCGCGGGCCACGGGACGGCGGCAAAGTGGTCGCATTGAGGTTGAACGGCGATCGGACGGAAATCCGTAGGGAGAGCGTGCGCAGTGTGCTCGCCCTCCTGCTGGAACGTCTGTCCGACCGGCCGGGAGGCGCCCGGGCACAGGATACGGAACAGAACGGGGGGACTTGATGTTTGCAGCCCTGAGTGAACACGACATCGCTCCCCGCACGGCCGCGGCGCAAGGCGGTACGGTGGGGCGTGAAGGATGCGGCTACACGGTCCGAGGAGGGAGCAACCGATGATTCTGCTCCGTCGCCTGTTGGGTGACGTGCTGCGTCGGCAGCGCCAGCGCCAGGGCCGTACTCTGCGCGAAGTCTCCTCGTCCGCCCGAGTGTCACTCGGCTATCTCTCCGAGGTGGAGCGGGGGCAGAAGGAGGCATCCTCTGAGCTGCTCTCCGCGATCTGCGACGCGCTTGACGTACGGATGTCCGAGCTGATGCGTGAGGTGAGCGACGAGCTCGCCCTCGCGGAGCTGGCCGAGTCTGCGGCCAACGAGTCGGTGCCCGCACCGGTGCGCCCGATGCTCAATTCCGTGTCGGTGACCGGTGTGCCACCGGAACGGGTCACGATCAAGGCGCCCGCGGAGGCGGTGGACGTCGTCGCGGCCTGACGGTCCGCGGTGTCCGCACGCGCCACGAGGCCCCTGGGGTTCCGAAGCCCCGGTCCGGACGCTCCCCCGAGGGAGCCGTTCGGACCGGGGCTTCTTCCTGTGCCCCGGTTCGACCGGACCAGGTGTACATCTCCCCGTTCGGGTAGGTGTGCCATGGTGGGAGAGGAATGATCTCCCCCTGCGGAACCGGAGGACCGGCATGTACGTCGTGAAGAGCCCGCTGTCTGACGCCGCCATGAAGACCGTGGCCGAGGCCCTGCAAGGAGCTCTGGTGGATCTGGTGGACCTGTCGCTGATCTCCAAGCAGATCCACTGGAACGTCGTCGGACCGCGTTTCCGCTCCATCCACCTGCAACTCGACGAGGTGGTCGACACCGCCCGACTGCACTCGGACACCGTGGCCGAGCGTGCCTCGACCCTGGGCGTCCCGCCGGACGGCCGTGCGGAGACGGTGGCCCGCACCAGCGGCACCGGCAAGGTCCCCGACGGCTGGATCAAGGACGCGGACGCGGTGGGCACCCTGGTCGGCGCCCTCGGCTCGGTGATCGCACGGATGCGGGAGCGGGTGGACGCCACCGCCGACGCCGACCCGGTCAGCCAGGACATCCTCATCCAGATCACGGCCGATCTGGAGAAGCACCACTGGATGTTCCAGGCCGAGAACGGCTGAGCGGCACGCTGCGCCCCCGCCCGACCGGCTCCGCCCGGTCCACCGGGCCCGGACGCACCCTCCTCCGGCTGACGGCGGTGGTCGGCGGGGTGCTGTGGTGGTGGGCCGCCCTGCGGCTGGCCCTCGCCCCCGGGGCCGGACTGCGGGAGGGCCTGGTGACGGCCACCGGCTGGGGGCTGAGCCTGCTTCCGGTGCACAGCGCTCCCGCCCGGCCGAAGGTACGGCGCCGTCAGGGCGGTGCCGGACCGGTCTGACAGGACGGACACCAGTGGACGGGACGGGTCCCGAAGCCCTCGGGCCGGTCGGCCCGGCGGACCGGGGTCCCGCACCGCAGGCAGGGGCGCGGGGCCCGACCGTACGCGTACAGCCGCTCGTCGCGGCGGCCGGTGGTCACCCGGACCGGACGGTCGCGGTTGGCCACCAGCAGGTCCCGGGCGAGACCGGGCAGCGCGGCCAGCCGGTCGGGCGGCACCTCCGCGACCGGTAGCCAGGGCGTGACCCCGAGCAGGAAGCACAGCTCCACCGCGTACACGTTGCCGATGCCGGCGAGGTTGCGCTGGTCGAGCAGCGCTTCCAGGAGCGGGCGACCGGGCCGGGCCAGCAGGTTCCCCCGCGCCCGCTCCGGGTCCCAGTCGGGGCCGAGCGGATCGGGGCCGAGGTGGCCGACCACCCGGGCCTCGTCCGCGGAACGCAGGAGGTCCAGCACCGGCAGCCGGTAGCCCACGGCCGTGACCGTGCCGGTGCCCAGGACCGCCCGGATCTGGTGCGCGGGGCCGCCGCGCCAGCGCTCCCCGGCCCGGTACACCTGCCAGGAGCCGTCCATGCGGAGGTGGGAGTGCAGGGTGAGCCCGCCCTCCAGCCGGGTCAGCAGGTGCTTCCCGCGCGGTGTGGTGTCCAGGACGGTGCGGCCCCGCAGATCCGCCGTCGCCAGACGGGGAACCCGCAGGTCGGACCGGGTCAGTAGCTGCCCGGACAGTGCTCGGTGCAGCCGCCGTGCGGCCTGCCAGACCGTGTCGCCCTCGGGCACCTGCCGCACCTCCTCGCCGTGTCGGCCGGCCTCCGGTCCCATCCTCGCAGCCGCTCCCGGGCGCGGCTGCGGGAGCCGGCGGCCGGTGAGTAGACTCGGCGAACGTGGCGGATACCCAGTACGAAGACCTGTTGCGGTTGGTGCTCACCTCCGGGACGGCCAAGGACGACCGGACGGGCACGGGCACCCGGAGTGTCTTCGGGCACCAACTGCGCTATGACCTCTCGCGCGGGTTCCCGCTGGTCACCACCAAGAAGGTGCACCTCAAGTCGATCGTGTACGAGCTGCTGTGGTTCCTGAGGGGCGAGTCGAACGTCGGCTGGCTGAACGAGCACGGCGTCACCATCTGGGACGAGTGGGCCGACGGGAAGGGCGAACTGGGTCCGGTCTACGGTGCCCAGTGGCGTTCCTGGCCCACCCCGGACGGTCGGCACGTCGACCAGATCTCCGAGGTCCTCGACACCCTGCGCCGGGACCCCGACTCCCGCCGGATGGTGGTGTCCGCCTGGAACGTCGGGGAACTGGACCGGATGGCGCTCGCCCCGTGCCACGCCTTCTTCCAGTTCTACGTCGCCGACGGCAGGCTCTCCTGCCAGCTGTACCAGCGCAGCGCGGACCTGTTCCTCGGCGTCCCGTTCAACATCGCGAGCTACGCCCTGCTCACCCACATGGTGGCGCAGCAGGTCGATCTGGAGCCGGGTGACTTCATCTGGACCGGCGGTGACTGCCACATCTACGACAACCACGTCGAGCAGGTGACCGAACAGCTCTCGCGCGTCCCGTTCGCCTTCCCCGAGCTGCGGCTGCGCCGGGCCGATTCGCTCTTCGACTACGCCTACGCCGACGTCGAGGTGCTGGGCTACCGGCACCACCCGCCCATCAAGGCGCCGGTGGCGGTGTGAACGTCGGGCTGATCTGGGCGCAGACCCGTGCCGGCGTGATCGGCGCGGGCGGGGGCATCCCGTGGCGCCTGGCCGAGGACATGGCGCACTTCAAGGCGACCACCCTCGGTCATCCGGTGGTGATGGGCCGCAGGACCTGGGACTCGTTGCCGGCGCGCTTCCGTCCGTTGCCGGGGCGGCGCAACGTCGTGGTGACCCGTGATCCCCGGTGGGCGGCCGGGGGCGCGGAACGCGCGGGCTCCGTCGAGGAGGCCCTGGCGCGGGCCGCCGAGCCGGTCGGGGCGAAGACGCCCACCGAGACCTGGGTGATCGGCGGGGGGGAGATCTACCGGGCCGCCCTGGGGCACGCCACGACGCTCTCGGTGACGGAGATCGACTCGGCGGTGGACGGCGACACCCACGCGCCGGTCCTGGACGCCGGCTGGACGGCCGTGGTGGAGGACGAAGGGTGGCGGGAGTCCGCGTCCGGGCTGCGCTACCGCATCCGCCGCTACGTGCGCTGAGGGTCGCAGCCGCCGGAGCTCCGTCCCCGGCCCGACGCCTCAGCCGCGCAGGCGCAGGCCCCGGGGCGTGGCGTGGAAGCCGGCCGCCTCCAGCAGCTCACCGAACGTCGAGTTCAGCGCCGGGGTGCCGTTGACCCGTTCCACCGTGACCGTGCCCAGGGCGCCGTCCCGACCCGCTCGGGCCACTGCCTCGGCGGCGGCCGTCAACCTCGGGTCGCTGCGCCAGGCGCCAGCCTCCGCCGTCGGGTCGGTGGGCCAGGCCAGCAGGGTCTTGCCGCCCCGCTCCAGGTAGAGGGCGAGCTCCCCCTCCACCAGGACGACCATCGAGCCGGCCTTGCGGCCGGGCTTGTGACCGGCACCGGTCGGCGGGTCGGGCCAGGGCAGGGCCGCCCCGTAGGCATTGGCCGGGTCCGCCGCGGCCAGCACCACCGCGCGCGGGCCGGCGGTGGCGCCACGGGCCGGACGACGGGGAGCCGGGTCGAAGGCGTCGGCCTCCCCGGGCGGGAGCGGGGCACTGTCGCCGCGTTCCCGAGCCGTCGCCACCGCCCGGAGCCGGTCCACCGCCCCGTCCACGGCGAACTGGGCCGCGCCCAAGCCCTCCACCACGTAGCCGCGCCGGGCCTGTCCGTTCTCCTCGAACGCGGACAGCACCCGGTAGGCCGCGGCGAAGCCGCCCTCGACGCCTTCGGCCGCGACGGCCCCCCGGGTCACCACCCCGTGCCGGTCCAGCAGGGTGCGGGCCAGTGCGTGGGCGCGCACGGTCGGGTCGGGCTCGACCGGGGCGAGCAGGGACCAGCGTCCCCCCACGGTGGGCGGACCGCTGCGGGAGGCCGCCGGGCGGGCCGCGGCGGTGAGCGAGCCGTACCGTCCGCGGGGGACGGTACGGCGGGCCCGGTGCGCCGTGGCACCGGCGGTGCGGCCGGAGCCGAGCAGGGCACGCAGTGGTGCGAGGGTGTCGTTGGTCAGCCGACCCGACCAGGCCAGGTCCCACAGCGCCTCGGCTAGCGACGGATCGGTGGCCTCCGGGTGACCCGTGGCCCGGACCCGTTCGGCGATCTGACGGAAGAACAGCCCGTAGCCGCCGGAGAGGGCGTCCAGCACGGACCGGTGCAGTTCGGTCAGCTCCAAGGGATGGGGCGGGGGGAGGAGCAGGGGCGCCGCATCGGCGAGGTAGAGGGAGATCCAGCCGTCCTTGCCGGGCAGGGAGCCGGCCCCCGCCCACACCACTTCGCCGGAGGTCGTCAGCTCGTCCAGCAGGCTGGGGGCGTAGTCGCCGACCCGGGAGGGCAGGACCAGCTTCTCCAGGGCGGACGCGGGGACGGCCGCGCCCTGGAGCTGTTCGACGGCGCGGACCAGTCCGTCCGGGCCGCGCAGTCCGCCGCGTTCGCCGATGTGCTGCCACCGGGGCAGGAACTGGGCGAGCGCCGGCGCGGGCACCGGCTCCAACTCCTGCCGCAGCGCGGCCAGCGAGCGCCGGCGCAAGCGGCGCAGCACCGCGGTGTCGCACCACTCCTGGCCGATGCCCGCGGGATGGAACTCGCCCTGGACGACCCGTCCCGCGGCCGCCAGCCGGTGCAGCGCGCCATCCGTGACGGCGGGGCCCAGCCCGAAGCGGGTGGCCGCGGCGGCCGAGGTGAAGGGGGTGTGGGTGCGGGCGTAGCGGGAGAGGAGGTCGCCCAACGGGTCCGGTACCGGTTCGGTGAAGGCCTCGGGCACCCCGACCGGCAGTGCGGTGCCCAGGGCGTCCCGCAGGCGTCCCGCGTCCTCGACGGCCGCCCAGTGGTCGGTGCCGGCGATCCGGACCCGGATCGCTCGCCGGGCCGCGGTCAGCTCCGCCGCCCACGCCTCCTCGGCACCGCGCTCGGCCAACTCCCCGGGGGTCAGCGGGCCGAGCAGCCGCAACAGGTCGGCGACGCCCTCCGCGTCCTTGACCCGGCGGTCCTCGGTGCGCCACTGGAGTTCGGCCTCCAACTCGGCCAGCACCTCGGCGTCCAGGAGTTCGCGCAGCTCCGCCCGGCCCAGCAGTTCGGACAGCAGCCGGGAGTCCAAGGAGAGGGCCGCCGCCCGCCGTTCGGCCAGCGGCGAATCGCCCTCGTACAGGAACTGGGCGACGTACCCGAAGAGCAGGGAGCGGGCGAAGGGCGAGGGCTCGGGGGTGGTGACCTCCACCAGCCGGACCCGACGGGACGCGATGTCGCCCATCAGCTCCGAGAGGCCCGGCACGTCGAACACGTCCTGGAGGCACTCGCGGACCGCTTCGAGGACGATCGGGAAGGAACCGAAGTCGCTCGCCACCTCCAGGAGTTGGGCGGCCCGCTGCCGCTGCTGCCAGAGCGGGGTGCGCTTGCCGGGGCTGCGGCGCGGCAACAGCAGGGCCCGTGCGGCGCACTCCCGGAACCGGGACGCGAACAGTGCCGAGCCGCCGACCTGGTCCGTGACGACCTGTTGGACGTCGTCCTTGTCGAACAGCACGTCGGCGGCGCCCACCGGGGCCTGCTCCGCGTCGTACTCCGTGCCCCGCGCGGCCGGCGGGTCCGCGTCCAGCAGGTCCAGCCCCATCAGGTCGGCGTCCGGCAGGCGCAGCACCAGTCCGTCGTCCGCGTGCATCACCTGCGCGTCCATGCCGTACCGCTCGCCGAGGCGGGCGCCCAGGGCGAGGGCCCAGGGGGCGTGCACCTGCGCGCCGAAGGGGGAGTGCACCACCACCCGCCAGTCGCCCAGCTCGTCGCGGAACCGCTCCACCACGATCGTCCGGTCGTCGGGTACGTGTCCGCACGCCGTCCGTTGTTCGTCCAGGTAGGCGAGGACGTTGTCGGCGGCCCAGGCGTCGAGCCCGGCGGCCCGCAGCCGCGCGCGGGCGTCCTCGGGGGGCAGCGCGCCGACCTCGCGCAGGAAGGCCCCGAGGGCCCGCCCCAGCTCCAGCGGTCGGCCGAGCTGGTCGCCCTTCCAGAACGGCAGCCGGCCCGGCACGCCCG
Organism: Streptomyces sp. NPDC002490; assembly: GCF_040296045.1. NCBI lineage: Bacteria > Bacillati > Actinomycetota > Actinomycetes > Kitasatosporales > Streptomycetaceae > Streptomyces > Streptomyces sp. NPDC002490. Next base: position 24,086 of record NZ_JBEOWM010000019.1, read on the forward strand.
GCGCGGGGGAGACCAGGACCCGGTCCCGGGTGATGTCCTCGATCCGCCACGAGCTGGTGCCCAGGGTGAACACGTCGCCCACCCGGGACTCGTAGACCATCTCCTCGTCGAGCTCCCCGACCCGGCCGCCGCCCTTCTTGGGATCGGCACCGGCCAGGAAGACCCCGAACAGTCCCCGGTCCGGGATGGTGCCCCCGGAGGTCACGGCGAGGCGCTGCGCGCCGGGGCGGCCGGTGACCGTGCCCGCGATCCGGTCCCACACCACGCGGGGCCGCAGCTCGGCGAAGGCGTCGGAGGGGTAGCGGCCCGCGAGCATGTCCAGCACCGCGGTGAACGCCGACTCGGGCAAGGAGGCGAACGGCGCGGCCCGCCGCACCAGCGCCAGCAGGTCGTCCACCTGCCAGGTGTCCAGGGCGACCATCGCGACCAGCTGCTGCGCGAGCACGTCCAGCGGGTTCGCCGGCACTCGCAGCGACTCGATCGCGCCCGCCCGCATCCGCTCGGTCACCACCGCGGACTGCACCAGGTCACCCCGGTACTTGGGGAACACCACCCCGGTCGACACCGCGCCCACCTGGTGCCCGGCGCGGCCCACCCGCTGGAGCCCGGACGCCACCGAGGGCGGTGACTCCACCTGCACCACCAGGTCCACGGCGCCCATGTCGATGCCCAATTCCAGGCTGGAGGTGGCCACCACGGCGGGCAGCCGGCCGGCCTTCAGGTCCTCTTCGACCAGCGCCCGCTGCTCCTTGGAGACCGAACCGTGGTGGGCCCGGGCGATCACCGGCGGGGCGCCGCGGGCCGCGCCCGAGCCGCCCATCAGGTCGGCCGGCGCGTGCCCCTCGGCCAGCGGGGTGCCGGTGGCCCGCTCGTAGGCGATCTCGTTCAGCCGGTTGCACAGGCGCTCCGCCAGCCGCCGCGAGTTCGCGAAGACGATCGTCGAGCGGTGGGACTGCACCAGATCGGTGATCCGCTCCTCCACGTGCGGCCAGATCGAGGGCCGCTCCCCGTCCTCGCCGGCCTGGGAGGCGGGGGAGCCGCCCAACTCGCCCAGGTCCTCCACCGGCACCACCACCGACAGGTCGAACTCCTTGCCCGAGGGCGGCTGCACCACCTCCACCCGGCGGTGCGGCGAGAGGTAGCGCGCCACCTCGTCCACCGGGCGGACCGTCGCCGACAGGCCGATGCGCCGGGCCGGCCGCGGCAACAGGGCGTCCAGCCGCTCCAGGGAGAGCGCCAGGTGCGCGCCGCGCTTGGTGCCCGCCACCGCGTGGACCTCGTCCAGGATGACGGTCTCCACCCCGGCCAGGGCCTCCCGGGCGGCCGAGGTCAGCATCAGGAACAACGACTCCGGGGTGGTGATCAGGATGTCCGGCGGGCGGCTCGCCAGGCCGCGCCGCTCGGCGGCCGGGGTGTCGCCCGAACGGATGCCGACCCGCACCTGCGGCTCCGGCAGCCCGAGCCGGACCGCCTCCTGCCGGATGCCCGTCAACGGACTGCGGAGATTGCGCTCCACGTCCACGGCGAGCGCCTTCAACGGGGACACGTACAGCACCCGGCACCGCTGCTTCGGATCGGCGGGCACGGGCGTGGAGGCCAGCCGGTCCAGCGCGGCGAGGAACGCGGCCAGCGTCTTGCCGGAGCCGGTGGGCGCGACCACCAACACGTCGGAACCCTCGCCGATGGCCCGCCACGCACCGCTCTGCGCGCTCGTGGGCGCGGAGAACGCCCCCGAGAACCAGCCGCGGGTCGCGGGGGAGAACGCGTCGAGAGCGGACGTCACCATGCCCCCATCCTGCACCCCGCCACTGACATTCCCCCCGACCTGCGCATACGGCCCCGGAGGGCGGGGCCGGCCGCCGGGGGAGAATGGGCACCGTGGCCGGTCAGGAGGAGCGCGCACGGCACTGGCAGTACGCCGGGCTGCCCGGCGTCGACCTGTTGCGGGCCACCGAGGAGGGCAACGCCCTGGCCGCCGACACGCTGCTGCGGGCCACCGTCACCCGGCTGCTGCGCCGGGCCGGCGGCGCCCTGCCCGCGCGTCCGGTCCGCTCGGCCGGGGCCCGTACGGCCGCCCGGGCCCGTGCCGTGCTGGAGGAGGGCCTGGACCGGCCGCCGAGCCTGGAGCGCCTCGCCGCCGCCCTGGGCACCTCGCCGTTCTCCCTGCTCAGAGCCTTCCGCGACACCTACGGGATGCCCCCGCACACCTGGCTCACCGATGCGCGGGTGCGCCGGGCCAGGCACCTGCTGGACGCCGGAACCCCGCCCGCGGAGGTGGCCCTCGCCGTGGGCTTCGTCGACCAGTCGCACCTCAGCCGCCACTTCGCCCGGATCGTCGGCGTTCCCCCGGGCGCCTACCAACGGGGGCGCAAGAACGTACAAGAAGCCTCCGGCGCACTCGTCGTACTGTCGAGGGCGTGACAGAAGCGACAGAACGGATATCCGCCGCGTCGGCCGGCAGGACCGACGTACCGGACCGGCCGGAGGGACCCGGCAAGCGCGACGCCGCCGTGGTCCGGGACGCGCTCGGCGTCGGAGTGGCCGTCGGCCTCTCCGGCTTCGCCTTCGGGGTGACCGCGGCCGGCGGTGGCCTCGACCTCCTCCAGACCTGCGTCCTGAGCCTCCTGGTCTTCACCGGAGCCTCCCAGTTCGCCCTGGTCGGCGCGCTCGCCGCGGGCGGCAACCCGTTCACCGCCGCGGCGGGGGCCTTCTTCCTCGGCGTCCGCAACGCCTTCTACGGGTTGCGGCTGTCCCAGGTGCTCGCCCTCCCGCGCGCGGTGCGTCCGCTGGCGGCGCACTGGGTCATCGACGAGACCGCGGTGGTCTCCCTCGCCCAGCCCACCCGCCGGGCCGCCCGGATCGGCTTCACGGTCACCGGGCTCACCCTCTACGTGCTCTGGAACCTCACCACCCTGCTCGGGGCGCTCGGCGCGGACGCCATCGGCGACACCGACGCCTGGGGGCTCGACGCCGCCGCGCCCGCGGTGTTCCTCGCCCTGCTGGCCCCCATGCTGCGCACCACCGCCGAACGCGCCGTCGCGGGCCTCGCGGTGCTGTTGGGCCTCGGACTGCTCCCGCTGCTGCCGGCCGGGGTGCCCGTGCTCGCCGCCGCCCTCGCCGCACCCGTGGTCCTCTACGTCAGCGGACGGCGGACCCCCCGTGCCCCGGACCGTCCGGGAAGGCGGGTCGCCCGGTGACGACGACGATGGTGTGGATCGCGATCGGTGTCACCGCGGTCGGCTGCTACGCCGCGAAGCTGCTCGGACTGCTCGTCCCCGCCGGGGTCCTGGAGCGCCCCCTGGTGCGCCGGCTGGCCGCCCTGGTGCCCGTCGCGCTGCTCGCCGCGCTCACCGCCCAGCAGACCTTCGCGGACGGGCGCGCGCTGGTCCTCGACGCCCGGGCCGCCGGGCTGGCCGCCGCGGCGGTCGCCCTGCTCCTGCGGGCGCCGTTCCTGGTGGTCGTGGGGGCGGCCGTGGTGGTGACGGCCGCCGTGCGGGCGGTGGCCGGCTGAGTCCCGGGCCGGCCGCCGCCCGACCGGCTCACCCGATGGGCCGGCCGTACGCGCGCAGGGTGCGCAGGGCGTCCAGGGTGACGATCGGGCGCCACTCCAGTGCGGTGCCGGGCGCCCACAGCCGCCACTGGATAGGCCAGCCCCCGTCGCCCTGCTGCTGGGCCGCGAGGGCGTCCAGGGACCGGTTCATCTCCGTGTCGGTGAACCACCGGCGGGCGAGCGAGCGGGGGGTGCGCGCGAAGTGGTGCGGGTAGTGGTGCTCGGCGGGGGCGTAGCCGGGGGCCACCGGGAAGTCGTCCAGCCGCTCGGGGTCGAGGACCGCGAGCCGTTGCTCCCGCACCAGCCGCCCCAACCGGTCCGCGGCGGCCTCCGCCCGCGAACGGTCGGGCACCGCGTCGAGGAACACCAGCGCGGCCTCGATCTCGTAGGGGTGCGACTTCTCCAGCGACTCCACCACCTGCCAGCAGAAGTCCGTCGCCCGGAACAGCCAGGCGTGCCAGACGTCGTTGCGGTGCAGCAGCCCCACCACCGGGCCGGTCGCCAGCAGGTCCCCGGGCGGATCGTCGACGACGGGGACGAACGGGGCCGAGGGGTAGGCCCGCTGCGAGGGCAGCACCGAGGGCAGGGCGCCCTCCGCCGTCGACGCGGACGTCAACTGCCGGCACAGCCGTTCCACCCGCTGCCCCCCGCACCGCCCGATCGCGTCCAGCACCCGCAGCGCGTGCGCGGCGTGCAGCGGCTGGCTCACGGGGCCCCGGAGGTCCGGTTCCAGGCCGTGGCCGTAGCCGTCGTCGGCGGTGCGGTACGCGTCCAGCGCGGCCTCCACCGCGTCGGCGCAGGCCACGCCCAGGAACTCGTACGCGAACCTGCGCTGCTCCAGCACCCGCGCGGTGAGCCACAGGAACTCCGCCGCTCGGGCGAGGGGGGTGTGCGCCGGCCCGGGGTGCGCGGCCCCGGTCGAGGGGGTGGCGCCGCGGGTCGCGGCGGACTGCGGGGGAGGGGGGAAAGCTCCGGAATCGGCCATGCCACGACCGTAGAGGCCGATCATGGCGCGGGGAGCGGTACCGGCCCGGCTGCACTCTCAGGGGCGGGATACTGGGGGCATGCGGTTGACGGTTTTCTGGCAGCGGATGGCGGACCACTTCGGACCCGGGTACGCCGACACCTACGCCCGCGACCACGTGATGGCGGAGTTGGGCGGGCGCACGGTGCATCAGGCGCTGGACGACGGCTGGGAGGCCAAGGACGTGTGGCGGGCGGTCTGCGAGGCGGCGGGCGTGCCGGCGCACCTGCGCTGAGGCCCGGCGGGGTCGGAACCCGGGCGACGTGCGTCAAACTGGCAGCGTGGCAGCCATAGAAGACACGGACGACAGCGCGAACCCGGCGCGCCCGGGGGCCAGCACCTCGAAGAGCGACGGCACCGACGGCGGGGGCGGGGCCCCGGGGCCGTCGTCACCCGCCCCCGGAGCCCGGCCGCCGTCGCCCGCCGCCGACGTGGGCGCGGCGCTCCGGGGCGCCCGGATGCCCCGCTGGCTGCCCAGGGCCATCGCCCTGGCGCTCGCCCTGTACGCCTGCTTCCAACTCGGCAGCTGGGCGTTCCACCAGCTCACCGGGTTGCTCATCAACGTCCTGATCGCCTTCTTCCTCGCCCTGGCCATCGAGCCGGCGGTGAGCTGGATGGCTTCGCGGGGGGTGCGCAGGGGCGTCGCCACGGCCACCGTGTTCCTCGGCCTGGTGGTGGTGACGGCGGGCTTCGTCACCATGATGGGATCGATGCTCGCCAATCAGATCGCCAGCATCACCGAGGACCTCCCGGAGTACGTCGACTCCGTCATCAACTGGATCAACACGACGTTCGGCACCGAGCTGAACCGTCTCAAGGTGCAGGACAGCGTCGTCCACTCGGACTGGCTCCAGAAGTACCTCCAGAACAGCGCGACCGGGGTGCTCGACGTCTCCGCGCAGGTGCTCGGCGGGCTGTTCGAACTGCTGACCGTGCTGCTGTTCTCGTTCTACTTCGCCGCCGACGGCCCGCGGCTGCGGTGCGCGCTGTGCTCCGTGCTGCCGCCCGCCCGGCAGGCCGAGGTGCTGCGCGCCTGGGAGATCGCCGTGGACAAGACGGGCGGCTACCTCTACTCGCGCGGTCTGATGGCGCTGGTCTCCGGCGTCGCGCACTACGTGCTGTTCCAGGTGCTCGGCGTGCCCTACGCGCCCGCGCTGGCGGTGTGGGTGGGCCTCGTCTCGCAGTTCATCCCGACCATCGGCACCTACCTCGCGGGGGCGCTGCCGATGCTGATCGCCTTCACCATCAACCCCTGGTACTCGCTGTGGGTGCTGGTCTTCGTGGTGGTGTACCAGCAGTTCGAGAACTACCTGCTCCAGCCGAAGCTGACCGCGCGCACCGTCGACATCCACCCGGCCGTCGCCTTCGGCTCGGTGATCGCGGGCACCGCGCTGCTCGGTGCGGTGGGCGCGCTGATCGCCATTCCCGCCGTCGCCACCCTCCAGGCGTTCCTGGGGGCGTACGTGCGCCGGTACGACGTGACCGACGATCCCCGGGTCCAGGGGCGCCGCCGGCCGGTGCCGGCCGGCGGGATCGCCCGGGCCCGGGCGATGTTCGGCGGGGCGGCCCGCACCACGTCCGAGGCGGACGGGACCCCCGGCTGACCCGGTCCGGTCCGGTCCGGCCCGTGCGGTCGCGGGCCGGACCGTGCGCGGCACGCTTGACATGAAAATCGAACATCTATTCTGATAAGAGGGGTCCGCGTCGACGTGGCCGCTGAGGAACCGGTGGATCACCGGGTCCTCCGGGGCCCGTGAGGGTGATGCCGGTGAGCGTGTCACCGGAGTCGTCCACAGGCCGGACCGGCGTCGGGACGCGTTGTCAGTGGCAGGCGTTAGCGTCTTTGACGTGAAGCGATCGACTCAAGCACACCGGGTGGAACCCATGGCAGGAAACGACCGCGAGAAGGCGCTCGACGCCGCACTCGCGCAGATCGAACGACAATTCGGCAAGGGCGCGGTGATGCGCCTGGGCGAGCGGCCGAACGAGCCCATCGAGGTCATCCCGACCGGGTCGACCGCGCTCGACGTCGCCCTCGGGGTCGGCGGGCTGCCGCGGGGCCGCGTGGTCGAGGTCTACGGCCCGGAGTCCTCCGGCAAGACCACCCTGACCCTGCACGCCGTGGCCAACGCCCAGCGGGCGGGCGGTCAGGTGGCCTTCGTGGACGCGGAGCACGCCCTCGACCCCGAGTACGCCAAGAAGCTCGGCGTCGACATCGACAACCTCATCCTCTCCCAGCCCGACAACGGTGAGCAGGCCCTGGAGATCACGGACATGCTGGTCCGCTCCGGAGCCATCGACCTCATCGTGATCGACTCCGTCGCCGCGCTCGTCCCGCGGGCGGAGATCGAGGGCGAGATGGGCGACTCCCACGTGGGCCTCCAGGCCCGACTGATGAGCCAGGCCCTGCGGAAGATCACCAGCGCGCTCAACCAGTCCAAGACCACGGCCATCTTCATCAACCAGCTCCGCGAGAAGATCGGCGTGATGTTCGGCTCCCCGGAGACGACCACCGGTGGCCGCGCGCTGAAGTTCTACGCCTCGGTCCGCATCGACATCCGGCGCATCGAGACCCTCAAGGACGGCACCGAGGCGGTCGGCAACCGCACCCGCTGCAAGGTCGTGAAGAACAAGGTCGCCCCGCCGTTCAAGCAGGCCGAGTTCGACATCCTCTACGGCCAGGGCATCAGCCGCGAGGGCGGACTGATCGACATGGGCGTGGAGCACGGCTTCGTCCGCAAGGCCGGCGCCTGGTACACCTACGAGGGCGACCAGCTCGGCCAGGGCAAGGAGAACGCCCGCAACTTCCTCAAGGACAACCCGGACCTCGCCAACGAGATCGAGCGGAAGATCAAGGAGAAGCTGGGGGTCGGGGTCAAGCCCGAGGCGCCGGCGGGCGAGACGGACACCGGGGCCACGGCGGAGGAGGCCAAGGCGGTCCCCGCGCCCGCGGCGAAGACCACCAAGGCCAAGACCGCGGCGGCCAAGGCGTAGCCCGTGACACGGCGCACCGACTGGTCGGAGCGCCCCGGGGCCCCGGGGCCCCGGGGGGCCGACCCGTCTCCCGGTCACGCAACGGCGCCGGACGGTCACGGGGGGCGGGAGCTCCACGACGACCCGGCGGCGGAGGAACCCGGCCGCGGCGTCCGGCGCCGCGGGCGCCCGCGCGGCCGCCACGACAGCGGCTCCCCCTCTCCGTCGAGGGCCGGTCAGGGGGAGCCGCCCAGGGATCCCGCCGAGCGGGCGCGCGCGATCTGCCTGCGCCTGCTCACCGGAGCCCCGCGCACCCGCCGGCAACTCGCGGATGCCCTGCACCAGCAGGACGTCCCGGAGGAGGTGGCGCAGGAGGTCCTGACCCGCTTCGAAGAGGTGGGCCTGGTGAACGACGGGGCGTTCGCGGACGCCTGGGTGGAGTCCCGGCACCACGCCCGTGGCCTCGCCCGTCGTGCCCTCGCCCGGGAACTGCGCACCAAGGGCGTCGACCCGGCCGTGATCGACGGTGCCGTTGCCCAGCTCGATCCCGCCCAGGAGGAGGCCACCGCCCGTGCCCTGGTGGCCCGCAAGCTGCCCGGCACCCGCGGCCTCCCCCACGACAAGCGGCTGCGCCGTCTCGCCGGCATGCTCGCCCGCAAGGGCTACCCCGAGGGCCTCGCCCTGCGCGTGGTCAGGGAGGCGTTGCGCGCGGACGCCGACGACGGCCGGGAAGCGGAGCAGTGGGAGCCCGGCCACAGGGCGTACGAGCCCCCCGAGCCGTAGCCGACGGAGGGGGCCGCACGATCGGACGGGCGGCCGGACCGGGGTGCCCCGGCAGCGGGACACCCCGGGGAGTACGACGGGACGGGGCTCAGCCGGGGGCGGTCGGGGCCTTCGGCGGGCTCCCCGGCGGCCCTCCCCTCGGAACGGTGACCGGCAGCCCGGCCGCGCGCCACGCCTGGAAGCCGCCCACCAGGTCGGTGGCCCGGTGCAGTCCGAGTCGGTGCAGCGATGCGGCGGCCAGGCTGGACGCGTACCCCTCGTTGCAGATCACCACCACCCGCAGGTCGTGGTGGCGGGCTTCGGCGGCACGATGGCTGCCCAGCGGATCGAGTCGCCACTCCAACTCGTTGCGCTCGATCACCAGGGCCCCGGGGATCAGCCCGTCACGGTCCCGCAGCGCGGCGTAGCGGATGTCGACCAGGAGTGCGTCACCGGCGCGCGCGGCGGCATGGGCCTCGCCGGGGGCGAGCCGGTCCAGCCCGGCGCGGACCCGCTCCAGGTGGACGTCGATGGACACCGCGCCGGAACCGGTTCCGGCGGCGTCCGCGGGGTCGCTCACCGCCAGTCCTCCGGACGCTCGACGTGCTCCAGCCGCAGGAGCGGTCCGGAACGACTGAAGCGGCGGATGTGCGGCAGCGGCGGGTAGTAGGCGTGCACCGAGACGGCGTGCGCGGTCGCAGAGTCGTTCAGCACCTCGTGCACGTGGTGACGGCCGAACGCGCGGCCCCGCCCCGCGGTCAACCGGCGGGTGCGGTCGAGCCCTTCGTCGAGTTCGAGGCTCCGCCACCCTTCGGTGGGGAGCCGGGCGTTCAGGGAGTGCTCCCGCAGTGCACCGCGCGCGGTGAAGAAGGCGCCGACCGAACCGGCGTGGTCGTGCCAGCCGGTGCCCGTTCCGGGCGGCCAGCCGATCAGCCACGCCTCGCTGCCGCCCGGGCCGTCGAGGCGGACCCAGGTGCGGTCGTCGGGATCGAGGGGCAGGGAAGCGATCAGCTCGCCGTCCGCGGCGGTGCGGCCGACGAAGTCGAGGAGTTCCGCCGGGCCGGGCGCCCGGGTCGACGGGACGGAGGGGGAAGGGGAAGAAGGGGAAGGGGAAGCGAGGGATGCGGAAGGGGGCACGCTGCCGTCCTGGAGTTCGCGGGAACGCGCACGACCGCGGGGACCGGGCCACGCCGGTGCACGAGGAGGCGCACGCGGACGAGCCGGACCGAACGGCGGTGTGCGGAAGGGGAAGGGCGAAGTCAGCAGGACCAGCGACACACGCAGCCCGCGTAGCGGACCAGGTCCATATGGACCCTCCGCCACAGGCGCACATCGGTGTCGGTCACGTGCCGGAGTAGACCACGACGTCGGAACCCGGTCAACAGGGCCCCGCCCGCCCCCGTCCGGTCCCGGTCAGTCGGTGGACGCGTCCGATGACGCGTGCGCACCGCCGAGAGCGGTGTCGGCCGCGGCCCGGAGCTCCGCCGCCTGCACCCCGTCGAATGTCGCCACCAGGAAGCCGTCCGGCCGGATCAACAGCACGGAGTGGGCCGGCGCGTCCCGGTAGGACTCCGCGACCAGGAGTTCGGCACGGCAGGGGAGCGCGGAGACGGCCGCCGCGAGCCGGGGCATGAGCCCGGCGCTCGCCCAGTGCCGCCGCTCCCACACCCCGGTGCCCGGCGCGATGAGCAGCACGATCAGCTGCTCCCGACCCAGCCGCTCCCGCAGGTGGACGAAGGTGCCGTCCTCGGCGGTCACCCGGACGTCGGCCATCGGCTCGCCCGGTGCGGTGCCCACCGGCACCGCGGACGGAAAGGGCGCCGGGGTGAGCGGCGAGCGGGCGTGCGCCCCCAGCGCCCCCAGCAGGCCGCGCCCCAGGTGGCCGTCCGTGAGCAGGGCGTCCCGCCCCCGGGCGGACCCCGGAACGTAGGACCGCAGCCCGCCGCCCCCGCGCAGCAGCGGAAGGGCCTGGTCGGCGGCGCGCAGCCGGGCGGCGACGGCGGCCCGGCGCTCCGTCTGGTAGCTGTCCAGGAGCGCCTCGGCGGGACCGTGGTGCCAGGCGTGGGAGAGCTTCCAGGCGAGGTTCTCCGCGTCCCGCAACCCTTCGCCCAGGCCCTGGGTGCCGAGGGCGCCCAGGAGGTGGGCGGCGTCACCCGCGAGGAACGCCCGCCCGACCCGCCATCTGCGGGCCAGCCGGTGGTGGACGGTGTGGACCCCGGTGTCGACGAGTTCGTACGCGGGTGCGCTGCCCCCGTTCCAACCGGTCAGGGTCTCGTGCACCAGGGCCACCAGGGCGTCCGGGGTGACCAACGCGTTCTGCGGGGGCAGCAACCAGTCCAGCCGCCACATCCCGTCCGGCAACGGCCGCCCGGTCACCTCGTCGCCGGCCAGTCGCCACGGCGGCATCCGGTGCAGCAAGGCTTCGCCCGGGTGGGGGAGTTCGGTGCGCAGGGCTGCGACGGCATGCCGTTCGACGGCGGTGCGGCCCGGGAAGCGGACGTCCAGGAGCTTGCGCACCGTCGACCGGGGCCCGTCGCAACCGACCAGGTAACTGCCGCGCCACCAGGTGCCCTTGGCCCCCCGGGTGCGGACGCTCACCCCGTCCTTCTCCTGCTCGATCGCGTCCACCCGACTGTCCACCGCGACCTTGACCAGGCTCTGCCCCTCGATCGCGCTCCGCAGCGCCGCGGTCAGCAGGTGCTGGGCGAGGTGGAGCGGGGACGGGGCGTCGGCGTCGAAGGCGGTCCGCTGCCCGGACTGCTTGCGCCGCAAGGTCCGCCAACCGGTCCAGCGGGTGCCGGTGTCCGGCGCGGTGAGCGCGCCACCGGTCAGCCGGTCCACCAGTTCCGCCGTGTCTCCGTGCAGGACTGCGGTGCGCGCGTGCCGCGGCTCGTCCTTGCCGGGGCCCTCGTCCAACAGGACGGTGGGCACTCCGTAGCGCGCGAGGGAGAGGGCCAGCGTCAGCCCCACGGGCCCCGCGCCGACGATGATCACCGGGTCCACGGTGTGGTGCCCCCTGCCCGGAGAAGAGTCCGCGACGGCTGGTCAGGTGTACGGAACGCACGGCAGCGGAGCACGGGAGCGGGGTGAGCGATCACAGAACGTATGCAACCCACTGCCCGTGCTCGCGTCAAGTGACAGAGACGATGACCTCACCGCCCGTGCCTCCATGGCTCAACCCCACAGGTCACCCGGGTCCGCTGCCACGGTACGCGACCGGGCCGGTCGGGCACAGACCGTCTCCGGCGGCCGGCACCCCCGTGGCCGGCCGCCGGAGCCCGACCACCGGTCAGGGCCGGTCGGTCTTGCCCACCGCGGTGCCGGTGCCCGTGTCGGCAGCGCCCGCGGGTGCCGGCACCACCGGTTGCCCGGGGTCCGCCGGCCCGGTCTTGCTCCGGCTGCCGCGCTTCTCGATCCAACTGGCCAGTGAGGACAGGGCGAGGCAGAGGGCGATGTAGATGGCGCCGACGACGATGACCACCGCGGTGATCGGGTTCTCGTCGTTCACGATGATGTTGTTGGCCATCTCCCTTGCTTTGTAGAGCAGTTCGGGATACATGATCACGTATCCCAGGGAGGTGTCCTTGAGGGTCACCACCAACTGGCTGATGATCGAGGGCAGCATCGCCCGGATCGCCTGCGGCAGTTGGACCAGCACCATCACCTGCGACTTGCGCAGGCCCAGCGCGTAGGCGGCCTCGACCTGCCCGCGCGGCACGGCGTTGATGCCCGCTCGCAGCACCTCGGCCTGGACCGAACCGTTGTAGACCGTGAGTCCCACGACCAGGGCCCAGAAGGCGGAGTTCTCCCCGATGACGCCCAGGTCGGTGCGGTAGGACAGCACCAGCACCCACAGGGCGTAGATGGTGATGAGCAGCGGCACCGCGCGGAACAGCTCGATGAATCCGGCGGCGAGGGCCCGGACGACCTTGTGGTCGGACAGCCGTGCGACCGCGAGCAGCAGACCCAGTGCCAGCGAGAGCACGCCCGCGATGGCGAACACCTTGAGGGTGCTGAGGACTCCGTCCCGGATGTTGGCGCGGACCCCCGCGTTGTTGAAGATGTTCCAGACCTCGGGCTCCAGCTGGCCCTTGGCGTGCAGGCGGTAGACGGCGAACACCACCAGGCCCGCGATCGCGCCCGCGCCGATCACGCTGAGCAGACGGTTGCGCACCCGCGCCTTGGGACCGGGCGCGTCGTACAGGACGCTCGAACTCATCGTGCGACCCCCATGCGTCGCTCCAGCAGCTTGAACGCGCCGCTGATGGTGAAGGTGATGATCAGGTAGCCGAGGGCCACCCAGAGGAAGATCAAGGCGATGGCGATGCCCTTGTCGCTGAGGAGCTTCTGCACGCCGAACAACTCGGCGGTGCTGAAGGCGCCCGCGATGGCGGAGTTCTTCGTCAACGCGATGAAGATGGAGCTGAGCGGCGGCAGCACGGTCCGGGTGGCCTGCGGCAGCACGATGAGCCGCAGGGTCTGGAAGAACGTCATGCCCAGGGAACGCGCCGCCTCGGCCTGCCCCATGGGCACCGTGTTGATGCCCGAGCGGACCGCCTCGCAGACGAAGGCCGAGGTGTAGCAGCCGAGGGCGAGCAGCGCCTTGGTCCACGGGCTCAGCCCCGGCATGAAGATGGCGGGGATCACGAACCAGGCGATGAGGAAGAGCAGGGTCAGGGGGGTGTTGCGGAACAGGGTCACCCACGCCGTGCCGAACAGGCGCAGCGGAGGAATGGGGGAGACGCGGAATCCGGCGACGATGAGCCCCAACACCATCGCGAGCAGCCCGCTGGCCAGGGTCAGCAGGATGGTGCCGATGAACCCCTCGCGGAACTCCGGGAGATGGTCGAGAAGTACGTTCACGGGGATGTCCTCGTGGGCGGCGGGCGGGCAGGGAAGGCCACCGGCGGGCGTCGTCGTGGCGGGCCCGGGGCGGTCGCGGTGCTGCCGGTGTTCCGTCGTGCGGCGGTGCGGAGGGCCTCCGCACGACGGTCAGCGAGCGGCGTCAGGAGCGGTCGAGCGCCGGCGGCGCGGCGTAGGCGGAGCCGGACAGTCCCAGCGTCGCCTCGTACACCTTCTTGTAGTCGCCGTTCTTCTGGTGCGCTTCCAGGGCGTTCGTCACGGCCTTCTGGAGGCCCGCGTCGCCCTTGGCCATGCCGATGCCGTAGGGCTCCTCGGTGAACGGCTTCCCGATCACCTTCAGCTTGCCCGGGCGCTGGGCCGCGTAGCCCTTGAGGATGGCGTCGTCCGTGGTGACCGCGTCGACCTCGTTGTTGATGAGCTGCTGCACGCACTCGGAGTACTTCGACAGTTCCACCGTCTCGGCGCCGTACTTGGGCTTCTTGATCTCCTGGAGCGGGGTGGAGCCCTTGATGGAGCAGACCTTCTTGCCCTTGAGGCCCTCGGGCCCGCTGATGCCGGACTCGTCCTTGCGGACCAGCAGGTCGGCGCCGGCGAGGAAGTACGGGCCGGCGAAGCCGACCTGCTTCTTGCGCTCGTCGTTGATCGTGTACGTACCGACGTACAGGTCGACCTCGCCCTTGGAGATGGCGGTCTCGCGGACGTTGGAGTCCACGGTCTTGAACTCCAGGTCGCCGACGGCGAACCCCAGGTCGGCGGCGACCATCTTGGCGATCTCGATGTCGAAGCCGGACCGCTTGCCGTCGGTGTCCTCGAAGCCGAGGTACGGCTGGTCGCTCTTGGCGCCGATGACCAGCTTGCCCTTCTTCTGCGCCGCCTTGAGCACGGGCGAGTCGACGGAGACGTCCTCGGCCACCGCGTAGGTGGGCAGCTTGGGGGCGTCCTTGTCGGCGTTGCCCTTGCCGGGCGAGTCACCGGCGTTGCCGGATTCGCCGCCGCAGGCGGTGGCGGTCAGGGCGAGGACGGCGACGGCCGCCACGGCGGCGGACTGGCGGAGCTTCATGGGAGATCCTTCGGTCGGCGGGATCGGTGGGTCGGCGGAGCGCCGGTGCGGGCGGGCGTCCGCCCCCGGTCGACGGTGGTGCGTGCGGGCACGGGCTCCGGCCCCGCGGTACGGGGTGCGTCCCGGAGCCGGGCGCGCGGTCAGTGGTGCAGGATCTTCGACAGGAAGTCCTTGGCGCGGTCGCTGCGCGGGTTGTTGAAGAACTGTTCCGGTGCCGCCTCTTCGACGATGCGCCCGTCGGCCATGAAGACGACCCGGTTGGCCGCGGAGCGGGCGAAGCCCATCTCGTGGGTGACGACGACCATGGTCATGCCCTCGCGGGCGAGTTGCTGCATGACGTCCAGGACCTCGTTGATCATCTCCGGGTCGAGGGCCGAGGTGGGCTCGTCGAAGAGCATCACCTTGGGGTCCATCGCCAGGGCCCGTGCGATCGCCACCCGTTGCTGCTGGCCGCCCGACAGCTGGGCCGGGTACTTGTCTGCCTGGGTGCCGACGCCGACCCGGTCGAGGAGCTTGCGCGCCTTGGCCTCGGCGGCCGGGCGATCGGTCTTGCGGACCTTCGTCTGCCCCAGCACCACGTTCTCGAGCACGGTCTTGTGGGCGAAGAGGTTGAACGACTGGAACACCATGCCCACGTCGGCGCGCAGCCGGGCCAACTCCCGCCCCTCCTGGGGGAGCGGGCGCCCGTCGATGGTGATGGCGCCCGAGTCGATCGTCTCCAACCGGTTGATCGTCCGGCACAGGGTGGACTTGCCCGAGCCGGACGGACCGATCACGACGACGACCTCGCCCCGGGCAATGGTCAGGTCGACGTCCTGGAGCACGTGCAGCGCACCGAAGTGCTTGTTGACGTTCTTCAGGACGACCAGGTCCTCGGCCGCCGGCGCGGCGTTCCGGTTCACCGAATCTTCAGTCATCGGCCATGGCTCCGTCCTCCTCGGTTGTTGAGGACAGTAATGACGCCCCGATGTCATCGTCATCACATCTGAGGGGAACTTGAGGATAACAATCCGATAGCAGAGCATCACTGCGCGTGAGGAGGTGGATCGGGGCGCGTACCGGGTACGTAACGGTAGGCTCCCTCCGCCGAGACCCCCTTGACGTGGTCCTTTCCGATCCGCGTGGATGCTGGAGGGAAACGACCGCGCCCCGCGCCCAGCGATCCGGGCGACGCACGCCCCGGACGGCACCCGTCGGCCGGGACGGCACCGGCGCCGGGGGTACGGGCCGGCCGAACGCAGGGGGCGACGGGGCAAATGCCGGAAGCGGCAAGGGAATCGAAGGCGGACCGGAGGGAGCCGGCATGAGACTCCTCCTCGTGGAGGACGACGACCACGTCGCAGCCGCACTGTCGGCCGTCCTGGCGCGCCACGGCATCGGCGTGGTGCACGCGCGCAGCGGCGAGGAGGCGTTGCGCGCCCTGCTGCCCGCCACCTCCCCCGACACGCCGCCGTTCGCCGTCGTCCTGCTCGACCTGGGACTGCCCGACCAGGACGGCTACGAGGTCTGCGGCAAGATCCGCAAGCGCACCAGCATTCCGGTGATCATGGTCACCGCCCGCTCCGACGTCCGCTCCCGGATACACGGCCTCAACCTGGGCGCCGACGACTACGTGGTGAAGCCGTACGACACCGGTGAACTCCTCGCCCGCATCCACGCCGTCAGCCGGCGCACGGTCTCCGAGGAGGAGGCGTCCACCGGCACCGAGGAGCTCGCCTTCGGGCCGGTGCGCATCGAGCTGCCCAACCGGCGGGTCAGCGTCGACGGGGCCGTCGTCCAACTCACCCGCAAGGAGTTCGACCTGCTGGCCCTGCTCGCGCAGCGCCCCGGGGTGGTGTTCCGCCGGGAACAGATCATCAGCGAGGTGTGGCGCACCAGTTGGGAGGGCACCGGGCGCACCCTGGAGGTGCACGTGGCGTCCCTGCGGTCCAAGTTGCGCCTGCCCGCCCTCATCGAGACCGTACGGGGCGTGGGCTACCGGCTCGTCGCCCCCACCCCGTAGAGGCCGCGGGTGCGCGCACGTCTCCTTCCGCTGCTCATCGTCCTGATGGCCGGCGTCCTGCTCGCCCTCGGGTTCCCGCTGGGGGCGAGCGTCGCCGCCCAGCAGCAGCAGACGGTGGTCATCGACCGCATCGACGACACCGCCCGGTTCGCGTCCCTCGCCCAGTTCGTCACGGCGCGCGGCCCCGGCTCGCGGGTGGCGACCACCGACGAGCGCCTGGAGACCCTGCGCCAGGAACTCCAGCGGTACCACGCGGTGTACGGCATCCGGGCGGGGGTCTTCTACCGCGACGGCCGGATGATGGCCACTGCCCCCGATGACTGGCCCCTACCCGAACAGGGCGATGTGCGCGACACGTTCGCCCAGGCCCTGTACTCCCGGCCGGGCCACGACCCGGACCAGGTGTGGCCCTGGCAGGACGGTCGGCTGGTGGTGGCGTCATCGGTGATCAGGGACGGTGACGTGGTCGCCGTCGTCGTCACCGACTCGCCGACCGGGCAGATGCGCGCCAAGACGCTGCGCGGATGGCTGTGGATCGCGGTGGGGGAGTCCGCCGCGATGCTGGTGGCGGTCGGGGCGGCGCTCCGACTGACCGGGTGGGTGCTGCGACCCGTGCGGGTGCTGGACGCCACCACCCACGACATCGCCACCGGACGGCTCAAGTCCCGGGTCGCCCCCTCGGGCGGCCCGCCGGAGCTGCGCCGGTTGGCCCGCTCCTTCAACGAGATGGCCGATCACGTGGAGGACGTCCTCGAACAGCAGCGCGCGTTCGTCGCGGACGCCTCCCACCAACTGCGCAATCCGCTCGCCGCGCTGCTGCTGCGCATCGAACTCCTCGCACTGGAACTCCCGGAGGGCAACGCCGAGATCGCCTCGGTGCGGACCGAGGGCAAGCGGCTGGCCCGGGTCCTCGACGACCTGCTGGACCTGGCCCTGGCCGAGCACGCCGAGGCCGAACTGCGGCTCGTGGACGTGGGGGAGCTCACCGCGGACCGGGCCGCCGCCTGGCGACCTCTCGCCGAGGACAAGGGGGTGCGACTGCGCCAGCGGACGCCCCCCGTGACGGCCTGGGTCGACCCGGTGGCCCTGTCCAGTGCCCTGGACGCGGTCATCGACAACGCCCTGAAGTTCTCGCCGGACGGGTCCGAGGTCTCGGTCGCGGTCGATGCCACCGGCACCCGGTCGCGGATCGTCGTCACGGACGCCGGCCCCGGACTCACCGACGAGGAACTGGGACGGGTGGGGGACCGGTTCTGGCGCTCCCCCCGGCACCAGAACGTGCAGGGTTCGGGCCTCGGCCTCTCCATCTCCCGCGCCCTGCTGGCCCCGGGCGGCGGCACGATCGACTACGCCCGTCGGGAACCGCACGGACTGCGGGTGACGGTCAGCGTGCCGCGGAGCCGGGACGGCGGCTGATCCGGGCGCGCCCGCTCAGGGTTTGACCGACCGGTAGTAGCGTCGGGCGCCCCGGTGCAGCTCCAAGGGGGCGGTGTAGATCGCGGTGCGCAGGTCGACCAGTTGGACGGCGTGGACGTTCCGGCCGATGTGGTCGCGGCTGTCGATCACCGTGCGGGTGAGCCGTTCGGTGAGCTCCGTTCCCGCGCGGTCCGTGGTGACCAGCAGGTTCGCCACCGCGAGGGTGGTCACCTCCGCCCCCTGCTGGGCCGAGGGGTAGGCGTCGGCCGGGATCACCGAACTCCGGTAGTAGCGGGAGGCGCCGCCCTGGTCGTGCAGCGCGTCCACCAGGCCGCCGATTTCCACGAACCGGATGTCGTGCTCCTCCGACAGCCTGTGCACGGAGGCGGTGGGCAGCCCGCCGGACCAGAAGAACGCGTCGATCCGGTCCGCCTTCAGGGCGCTGGTCATGGTGTCGATGCCGATGGAGACCGGCTGGATGTCGTGCTCCGGGTCGAGGCCGCCGGCGCTCAGCACCCGCTCCGCGATCAGCCGCACGCCGGAGCCGAGTTGGCCGACCGCCACCCTCTTGCCCCGCAACTGCTCGACCTCGTGCACCGGGGAGGTGCGCGGGACGACCAGTTGCACGTAGTCGTCGTACAGCCGGGCCAGACCGCGCAGCCGGTCGGCGCCCGGCCGCCGGTCGAGGCGGTAGGCCTCCACCGCGTCGGCCGCGGCGATGGTGAAGTCCGCGGTGCCGGCCGCGACCCGCTCGACGTTCTGCTGGGACCCCTCGCTCGACTTGAGCCGCACCTCCAGGTCGGGCATGTCCTCCTTGAGCGCGGTCCTCAGCAACATGCCGTAGCGCTCGTAGACGCCGGACCGCACGCCCGTGCTCACCGTGATCTCGTCGTTCGGCGGCCCGTCGTCCAGCGGCAGCAGCCACCACAGCAGCAGCCCGAGCACGGCGAGGGCGGCCGTGCCGCCCCGGAGGGCACGGCGGCGACCGAGGGAGGACAGGACGGGGACCATGCGCGCGATCCTGCCAGCTCACCCCGGCGACTGACCAGGGTCCGCCGGGCCCCCCGGAGCCCGGGTGCCCACCGGGTCGCCGACGAGCCGCCCCGCACGGTCCACGGTGACGTGCAGCGTGTGGTCCCCGACGCAGGCGGGCCGTTCCCCCCCGGGGCTCGTCGCAGTACTTCACCACCCCCTCCAGCCGGTCGACCCGTCCCCCGGCCAGCTTCCAGATCCCGCCGTAGGCGGAGAGCACGGCGTGCGGGCGGTACGGCCGCAGCCAGGCGCGGACGTTCGCGTGCACCTCCTCCTCGAACGCCTGCTTCTCCTCGAACGGCATGACCAGACGGGCCGACACGGGCTGCGGCTCGATGCCCTCCCGCGTCCAGCGGTAGAGCACCGCGCGGTAGGCCCGGCGGGCCAGCGCGGCGTGCCGCTCCGTCGAGGTCCTGCCGACCAGCGTGGGCGCCTCGGCAGCGGGCTCGGGCAGGCCGTCCACCACGGACGGGTCCACGACGTGGACGACGACGGCCCCCGCCGACGTGCCGGGGGCGGTCCGGGGCGGGGGCACGGCCCGGCCGTACGCCTCCAGGCACCCGCCGATCCGGCGCAGCACGGCCGTCACGTTCCCGTCGTCCAGCCGGGCCGCGATCCACGGTTCGGTCACGGTGCCCCCGCTCGCCTTGACCCCGAGCACCTCGTGGCCGCAGCGGGAGAACTCCCACTCCAGGGCCCGCCACGCCCGTGCGGACGCTTCCGCCCGCTCCCGCGCCGCGCGCAGGGCCGGTCCGCAGGCGCCCCCGTCGCAGCGGTCCCCCTCGGCGTCCACCCGCAGGACGACCGCCGCGTCCGGGTCGTCGCGCACGGCGAAGGTGACCTCCGAGCCCTCGAACGCGGGGAACAGGCTCCGCGCCCCGACCACGGTCAGCTCCCCGGGGTACACCTCCTCGGCGGTCTCCCTCGCCCGGTCCCGGTCCTCGCCGGTCGACGCCACGCAGCCGCTCACCAGCACGGCCAGGGCCACCGCCGCCGGCACCCCGAAACCCCGCCGCCACCTCATGCCGCCTCCCGCCGCTCGTCGCCTGCGCCGAGGCTAGGCGGGCCGGGGACGCGGGGGATGAGTACGCCTACTCAGGACCGCCCCGGGTCGCGCCCCCGTCCCCGGCCCGCCGGGGACGGCGCCGGGCCGGCCGGCCGCAACCCTTACCCTGGACGGGTGAGCGGCAACGACGTGGCAGGCGGAACGGTGGACGGAACGAAGACGTACGAAGTGCGCACCTACGGGTGCCAGATGAACGTCCATGACTCCGAACGCCTCTCGGGGTTGCTGGAGGGCGCCGGGTACGTCCGGGCGCCCGAGGGCTCCGACGGCGACGCCGACGTGGTCGTCTTCAACACCTGCGCCGTGCGGGAGAACGCCGACAACCGCCTCTACGGCAACCTCGGCCGGTTGGCCCCCATGAAGACCAAGCGCCCCGGCATGCAGATCGCGGTGGGCGGCTGCCTGGCCCAGAAGGACCGCGACACCATCGTCCAGCGGGCCCCCTGGGTCGACGTCGTCTTCGGCACCCACAACATCGGCAAACTCCCCGTGCTGCTGGAACGGGCCCGGATCCAGGAGGAAGCGCAGGTCGAGATCGCCGAATCCCTGGAGGCGTTCCCGTCCACCCTGCCGACCCGGCGCGAGAGCGCCTACGCCGCCTGGGTCTCCATCTCCGTCGGCTGCAACAACACCTGCACCTTCTGCATCGTCCCCGCGCTGCGCGGCAAGGAGAAGGACCGCCGGACCGGCGACATCCTCGCCGAGATCGAGGCCCTGGTCGCCGAGGGCGTCTCGGAGATCACCCTGCTCGGCCAGAACGTCAACGCCTACGGCTCCGACATCGGCGACCGGGAGGCGTTCAGCAAGCTGCTGCGCGCCTGCGGCACCATCGAGGGCCTGGAGCGGGTCCGCTTCACCTCCCCCCACCCCCGGGACTTCACCGACGACGTGATCGCGGCCATGGCCGAGACGCCCAACGTCATGCCGCAGCTCCACATGCCGCTCCAGTCCGGCTCCGACCCCGTCCTCAAGGCGATGCGCCGCTCCTACCGGCAGGAGCGCTACCTCGGCATCATCGACAAGGTGCGCGCCGCCATCCCGCACGCGTCGATCACCACCGACATCATCGTGGGCTTCCCCGGCGAGACCGAGGAGGACTTCGAGCAGACCCTGCACGTGGTGCGCGAGGCGCGCTTCTCCCAGGCGTTCACCTTCCAGTACTCCAAGCGCCCGGGCACTCCCGCGGCGGAGATGGACGGCCAGATCCCCAAGGAGGTCGTGCAGGCCCGCTACGAACGCCTGGTCGCCCTTCAGGAGGACATCTCCTGGGACGAGAACAAGAAGCAGGTCGGCCGCACCCTGGACCTCATGGTCGCCGAGGGGGAGGGCCGCAAGGACGGCGCCACCCACCGGCTGTCCGGACGCGCCCCCGACAACCGGCTGGTCCACTTCACCAAGCCCGCCGAGGAGGTGCGCCCCGGCGACGTGGTGACGGTGGAGGTCACCTACGCCGCGCCGCACCACCTCCTCGCCGAGGGCGAGGTGCTGAAGGTCCGCCGCACCCGCGCGGGCGACGCCTGGGAGAAGCGCCGGGCCCGGCCCGCCGCGAAGCCGGCCGGCGTGCTGCTCGGCCTGCCCGGCATCGGGGCGCCGCAGCCGCTGCCCGCCGCGCCCGGAGGCGCCTGCGGCAGTTCCTGCGACGCCGGCTGAGTCCCTCGGCCCGCCCGGTCGCACCGGGCGGGCTGGGAAGCGTCCCGGTGCCGGGCTACGCTGCCGATCATGCTTGTCGCCGCAGCCCTGTGCCCCTGCCCGCCCCTGCTGGTCCCCGAGGTCGCCGCGGGCGCCGCACCCGAACTCGACGGGTTGCGCACGGCGTGCGACGAGGCGCTGCGCGGGGTGCTCGCGGCGCGCCCCGAGCTGATCGTGGTCGTCGGCCCGGGGCCCGGCACCGGGGCCACCGCCCACGCGCAGGGCGTGCCCGGCACCTTCCGCGGCCTCGGCGTCCCGCTCGACGTGCGGTTGGGCCGACCCGGGTCGGAGCCCCCCGCCGAGGGCCCCCCGTTGCCCCTGCCCCTGGCGATCGGCGCCTGGCTGCTGGACCGGGCCGGGTGGACGGGGCCGGTGCGCGGGCTGAGCGCGGGCGCAGACCGGGACTGGGCGGACAACCGCGCGGACGGGGCCCGGGCCGCGGAGTCGGGCGAGCGGGTGGGGTTGTTGGTACTGGGCGAGGGCAGTGCGCGCCGCGACCTGAAGGCACCTGGCTACCTGGACGAGCGGGCCCCCGCGGTGGACGCCGACCTCGCGCGCGCCCTGGCCCGTGCCGACGACGAGGCGTTCCTGCCCTGGTTGGACGCCGACCTCGCCCGGGAGCTGATGGTCTCGGGACGTTCGCCCTGGCAGGTGCTCGACGGGGCGGCGGAGGGGCGCGACCTCACCGGCCGGCTGCTGTACGACGCGGCGCCCTACGGGGTGGGCTACTTCGTGGCGCTCTGGAACTGACGGGCCCGCCGGGCCCGGATCGTCCGGGCCCGGCGGCGTCGCACCGGCGTCCGCCGGGCGACGACGGGGCCTATGCGCGGGCGCCCTCGCCCGCCTCGTTGTCGGCGGCCCGCCCCGCGGACTGCTGCTGGGGGATCTCCACGGGGGCGCCGGACTCGGGGGCGGACGCCGTTCCGGCTCCGGCGGCGTCGGGGGATCCGGGCTGACGCTCGCCGGCGGGAACGTCCTCGGTGGTGGTCCCGACCGGCTGGTCCCCGGCCTCCGCTGCCGGAGCCGCGGGGGCCGGGTCCGCCGCGGGAGCCCCGTCCTGCCCCTTCGCCCTACGGAAGAACCGCGTGAAAACGCTCATGAGTGCTCCAAACCCTACTTGTTCGGGTGAAATCCCTCGCCGTCCGGGGTGCCTCATTGCGTCACCCGGTTCCCCGTTCTCGATCACCGGCGACGGAACCTCGCAACAGGCAACGACCCCGTGCGCGCCCCGTCACGTAACTCGTTCGGGAAGCGCCGGGAGGTTTGCGAGACTGGTGGGGTGAGCACCGCACCCCCCGCACCCCGGGTCATCGCCGTCGTCGGGCCGACCGCCGCCGGAAAGTCCGATCTGGGCGTCTTCCTCGCCCAGCAGCTCGGCGGCGAGGTCGTCAACGCCGACTCGATGCAGCTCTACCGCGGGATGGACATCGGCACCGCAAAGTTGACGCCCCGGGAGCGCGGCGGCGTCCCGCACCACCTGCTGGACGTCTGGGACGTCACGGTGACCGCCAACGTCGCCGACTACCAGCGCCTGGCCCGTGCCGAGATCGACCGGCTCCTCGCCGCCGGACGCTGGCCGATCCTCGTCGGCGGCAGCGGTCTGTACGTGCGCGGGGCCATCGACCACCTGGAGTTCCCCGGCACCGACCCCCGGGTGCGGGCCCGCCTGGAGGAGGAACTCGCGCTGCGCGGCCCCGGTGCCCTGCACGCCCGGCTCGCCGCGGCCGACCCGGAGGCCGGTCGCGCCATCCTGCCCAGCAACGGCCGTCGCATCGTGCGCGCCCTCGAAGTGATCGAGATCACCGGCAAGCCCTTCACCGCCAACCTGCCCGGCCCCGACTCCGTGTACGACACGGTGCAGATCGGCGTGGACGTGCCCCGCCCCGAGCTGGACGAACGCATCGCCACCCGGGTGGACCGCATGTGGGACGCGGGCCTGGTGGACGAGGTGCGGGCGCTGGAGGCCCGAGGGCTGCGGGACGGACTCACCGCCTCCCGCGCACTCGGCTACCAGCAGGTCCTGGACGCCCTGGCGGGGCGGTGCGACGAGCGGGAGGCGCGGGACGAGACCGTGCGCGCCACCAAGCGCTTCGCGCGCCGTCAGGACTCCTGGTTCCGCCGTGACCCGCGGGTGCACTGGCTCAGCGGTACCCGGCAGGACCACGGGGAACTCCCGGAGCGCGCGCTGGCGTTGCTCGAACGACCGGTCACAGCCTGATCACGTGATGGCATCGGGACGCCCCGCCCGTCATCGCGGCCCACTGCGCCGTGCCATCATCGAGCGACGATCGACCAGTGGAGTCCGGAGTGGGAGGGCGCGTGGCGATGGAGGCCGGCCCTCGACGTGACGCCGCGCCGGAGGAACAGCACGAGCCCGTTCCCCGACCGACCCCGCTGCCCCGGGTGCCCGCCCCGACCCCCGAGGGACTCACCCCGGACGGTCCGGACGAAGCCCCCGGAACGCTCTCCGGGGACGGCCCCGCCCCCGAGGACGCGGCCGAGGTGGACGAGGTCGAGCTGCGCCCCCGGCGCAAACTGGGCTGGTGGCAGCTGGCGCCCGTGGTGGGGCTCGGTGCGCTCGGCTCGCTGATGTTCGCCTTCCCCCTCGCCTTCGAGTTCGGCGACGGCGGAGCCGTCGTCGCCATGCTCGGAGTGCTGATCTGCTCCTGCGCCGCGGGCTGGGGCATGATGGCCGCCCGTCGGGTGGGCCACACCTGGCCCGGACTGCCGCAGCGCGGCTCCGGCCGGCGCGTCGACTGGCGGGTCGCGGCCCTCTACGCGCTGGTGGTGGGCGTGGTGGTGGTCCTCGCGGTGTGGCGGGTCGCACGACTGCGCTGAAACGCCCGCACGGAGGCCCCCGGGGGAGCCCCGGGGCCGAGGGCGGCTCCGGTCACTGAACGACCCGTCAACACCCCCCGCACCCCCGCGATGTTCACCCGAACGGCTCCTTCGCAGGTCGGAGATGGTGGACGGGGATCGGGCCGACGCAACCGCCCCGCCCGGCGCTTCCCTCGAATGGGTGATCCGTTTCACGCTCGACGGGAGCGGGCCATGGGCGCGTCGTGGGCTCGGTAGCATCAAGCACCGGCCCGGACGGGAGACCACCCGCACACCTCCAGCAGTGACGACTGGAGGCGACCGCTCCGCACCGCCGGTCGACGCAGCCGGAGGTGCCCATGAGCGCGGAGGCCACAAACCCTGCGACCCCCTTTCCCCTCACGCCCAAGGCGCACCGCAGGCGCGGTCGTCCCGGTCTGGACCTACGCCGGTGGGGTCGGGCGGCGGTGTGGGGAGCGACCGCCCGGGACGGACTGCCGGACGCCATCGGCCACGTCGTCGACGCGCACCGCGCCCACCACCCGGACGCCGACCTCGATCCGCTGCGCCGGGCGTACCTCCTCGCCGAGTCCTCGCACCGCGGCCAGATGCGCAAGAGCGGCGAGCCCTACATCACCCACCCCCTCGCGGTCACCCTGATCCTCGCCGAACTCGGCGCCGAGACCACCACCTTGACGGCCTCCCTGCTCCACGACACCGTCGAGGACACCGAGGTGACCCTCGATCAGGTGCGCACCGAGTTCGGGGAGGAGGTGTGCTTCATCGTCGACGGCGTCACCAAACTGGAGAAGGTCGACTACGGTGCGGCGGCCGAACCCGAGACCTTCCGCAAGATGCTCGTGGCCACCGGCAACGACGTCCGGGTGATGTCCATCAAGCTCGCCGACCGGCTCCACAACATGCGCACCCTGGGGGTCATGCGCCCCGAGAAACAGGTGCGGATCGCCAAGGTCACCCGGGACGTCCTCATCCCCCTCGCCGAGCGACTGGGCGTCCAGACGCTCAAGACCGAGCTGGAGGACCTGGTGTTCGCCATCCTCCACCCCGAGGAGTGCGCCCGCACCAGGAGCCTGGTCGGCGAGAACGCCGCCCGCGCCGAGGACCCCCTGGCCGAGACCGCCGACGAGGTGCGCGCCGTGCTGCGCGAGGCGGGCATCCCGGTCGAGGTCCAGATCCGGCCGCGGCACCTGCTCTCGGTCCACCGGGTGCACCGCAAACGCGGCGAACTGCGGGGCGCCGACTTCGGCCGGCTGCTGGTCCTCGTCGGCGAGGACGCCGACTGCTACGCGGTCCTCGGGGAACTGCACACCTGCTTCACCCCGGTCGTCTCGGAGTTCAAGGACTTCATCGCGGTCCCCAAGTTCAACCTCTACCAGTCCCTGCACACCGCGGTGGCCCGCCGGGACGGCGAGGTCGTCGAGGTCCTCGTCCGCACGCACCAGATGCACCGCACCGCGCAGGCGGGCGTCGTCGCCCTCGGCAACCCCTACGTGACCGGCGCCGACGAGGGCCCGGTGCCCCCGGGGGCCGGTGCCGATCCGCAGACCGCGACCGGCGACGGCGAACGCGCCGACCCGACCCGCCCGGGCTGGCTCTCCCGCCTCCTGGAGTGGCAACGGTCCGCACCCGACCCGGACACCTTCTGGTCCGCCCTGCGCGAGGACCTGGCTCAGGACCGGGAGATCACCGTCTTCCGCACCGACGGCCACACCCTGGGCCTGCCCGTCGGCGCGACCTGTGTGGACGCCGCGTACGCGCAGTACGGCGAGGAGGCCCACGCCTGCATCGGCGCCCGGGTCAACGGACGCCTCGCCGCGCTCGGCACCGTCCTGCGCGACGGGGACACCGTGCAGCCCCTGCTGAGCCAGGACCCGACCGCCGGCGCCTCCCCGGAGTGGCTCGACCACGCCGTGGCACCCGGCACGCGCATCGCGATCGGACGCTGGCTGGCCGATCACCCCGAGGCCGCGGACGCGCCCGAGACCGCTCCCCGGGCCGTCCAGCCCAGCCCCTCGGCCCGCCCGGACGGCGCCGGCGCCGTCGTCGACCTGCCGGGCGCCTCGGTACGGCTCGCGGGCTGTTGCACCCCCGTGCCCCCCGACGGGATCACGGCCTTCGCGGTCCGTGGGGGAGTGGTCACCGTGCACCGCGTCGCCTGCCCCGCGGTCACCCGGATGAAGGACGTCGGACGGCCCGAGGTCGGCGTGCGCTGGGGGGACACCGCCGAGTACCGCGTCACCCTGGTCGCCGAGTCCTTCGGCCGCCCCCACCTGCTCGCCGACCTCACGGAGGCCATCGCGCAGGAGGGCGTCGCCATCGTCTCCGCCACCGTCGAGCCCCCGGCCCGGCAACAGGTCCGCCACACCTACACCCTCCACCTGCCCGACGCGGCCCGGCTGCCCGCCCTGATCAAGGCCATGCGCAACGTCGCCGGGGTCTACGACGTCAGCCGGACCCGGCCGGCCCCGTCCTGACCCGGGCCCGGAACGGGCGACACCGGCCGGGCCGGTCGGGTGGGGTCCGAGCGAGCCGCCGCCGTTCCGGCGGCGGTGGCTGATAGCCGTACTCCCGTGCCAGCCCGCCGCCCGCCCCGGGCTCCAAGGGCCGGGACCCCGTCGCCCCGGCCCCGGCGGTTCCCCGGCACCCCGGGGAAAACCACGGTGACGAGACGCCCCGTGCCGTGCGACCATCGTCCGGTCGGCACCGCACCGGCCGGGGGCTCCGGGCCCGCGGTCGCCCGGGAATCCTCGGGCGCTCCCGCACGTTCACAGGAAGAGGGGCGACGGGTGCCGCCCGCCGCCCGGGCGGGGGCCGGTGCTCCCGACCCCGGTACCGCTCCCATCGACGTTAGGATCCAATGACCTCCTCTTCTTCCCCTTCCCAGGACACGCAGAGTCTCCCGCTGAACAGCACTGAAGGTCTTCGGGCCGATGCCCTGATGGAAGAGGACGTCGCCTGGAGCCACGAGATCGACGGCGCCCGGGACGGTGACCAGTTCGACCGCTCGGAGCGGGCCGCACTGCGCCGGGTGGCGGGTCTGTCCACCGAACTCGAAGACGTGACCGAGGTCGAGTACCGGCAGCTCCGCCTGGAGCGGGTGGTCCTCGTCGGCGTCTGGACCACGGGCACGGCCCGGGACGCGGAGAACTCCCTCGCGGAACTCGCCGCCCTGGCCGAGACCGCGGGCGCCCAGGTGCTGGACGGCGTGATCCAGCGCCGCGACAAGCCCGACGCCGCCACGTACATCGGTTCCGGCAAGGCCCGAGAGCTGCTGGACCTGGTGGTCGAATCGGGCGCCGACACCGTGATCTGCGACGGCGAGCTCTCCCCGGGGCAGCTCATCCACCTGGAGGACGTCGTCAAGGTCAAGGTCATCGACCGCACGGCGCTGATCCTCGACATCTTCGCCCAGCACGCCAAGTCCCGCGAGGGCAAGGCGCAGGTGGCGCTCGCACAGATGCAGTACATGCTGCCCCGGCTGCGCGGCTGGGGCCAGTCGCTCTCCCGTCAGATGGGCGGCGGCAAGGGCGGCGGCCTCGCCACCCGCGGTCCCGGTGAGACCAAGATCGAGACGGACCGGCGCCGCATCCGCGAGAAGATGGCGAAGATGCGCCGGGAGATCGCGGAGATGAAGACCGGCCGCGAGATCAAGCGCCAGGAACGCCGCCGCAACAAGGTGCCCTCGGTCGCCATCGCCGGCTACACCAACGCCGGCAAGTCCTCCCTGCTCAACCGCTTGACCGGGGCCGGCGTCCTGGTGGAGAACTCCCTCTTCGCCACCCTCGACCCGACCGTGCGCCGGGCCGAGACTCCGGGCGGACGCGTCTACACCCTCGCCGACACCGTGGGTTTCGTCCGCCACCTGCCCCACCACCTGGTCGAGGCGTTCCGCTCCACCATGGAGGAGGTCGGCGACTCCGACCTCATCCTGCACGTCGTGGACGGCTCCCACCCCGCACCGGAAGAGCAGCTGGCCGCCGTGCGGGAGGTCATCCGGGACGTGGGCGCCACCGGAGTGCCCGAGATCGTGGTGATCAACAAGGCCGACGCCGCGGACCCGCTGGTCCTCCAACGGCTGCTGCGGATCGAGAAGCACTCGATCGCCGTGTCCGCCCGGACCGGCGAGGGCATGGCGGAACTGCTGGCCCTGATCGACTCCGAACTGCCGCGGCCCGAGGTGGCGGTCGAGGCGCTCGTGCCGTACACCCACGGCAGGCTCGTCGCCCGCGCCCACGCCGAGGGCGAGGTGGACTCCGAGGAGCACACCGCGGAGGGCACCCTGATCAAGGTCCGGGTGCACCAGGAACTCGCCGCCGAACTGGCGCCGTTCGCACCCGCCGCGAGTTCCGTCTGACGGTCGCCCAGCGGCCCGTGCGCACCGGGCTCCCGCTCCCCGCCCGGGGAACGGGAGCCCGACGGCGTTCAGCCGCCGGTCACTGCCCGGCGAACTTCTTGCTCACCGCGTCGTAGATGCCCTTCGCCTCGGCACCCAGGTGAGGTCCGGCCAGCCAGCCGGCCGTCACCGGGCCGATCGAGGTGTTCGAGACCAGCGCGGGCTCGCCGTCCGATCCCCGGGCGACCCAGCCGCCCCCGGACGAACCGCTGGTCATCGTGCAGCCGATGCGGTACATCGTCGGGGCATCGGCCGCCAGGGACAGTCGGCCCGGCTCGTCGGGGCACTGGAACATCCGCTGCCCGTCGAAGGGCGCCGCCGCCGGGTACCCGGTCGCCGTGATGCTCTCGATCTCCGCCATCGCCGGAGCGTCGAAGTCGACCGGAAGCGCCGCACCCACCGTCTCCTCCAGGGACTTCCCGCCGCCGCCCTCCGGGGTCACGTGCAGCACCGCGAAGTCGTAGGGGGCGCCGTCGCCGCCGGTCGGACCGCCCTGCTCGATCCACTGGGTGGAGGTCTGCGCCCAGTTGGACCACCACACCCCGAGCGGAGCCACGTCCTCGCGGGTCGCGTTCTCCAACTCCGCGGCCGACTTGCCCGCACCGTTGTAGGACGGCACGAACGCGATGTTCCGGTACCAGCCGCCCTCCTTGCCCGCGTGCACGCAGTGCCCGGCCGTCCAGACCAGGTTCGACTTGCCGGGGTTCGCCGGGTCCTCGACCACCGTCGCGGAGCAGACCATCGAACCGCTCGGGCCGTCGAAGAAGACCTTGCCCGCCTCGGCCGCGCTGGACTGGTACGGGGCGCTCACCGGCTTGGCCGCCACCTTCGCCGGCGTCGGGTCGGTCACCCCCTGGTCATCCGCGATGTCCCCCTCGTCGACCCCCTGGTCGGGCTGCTCGGCCTCCCGCATCCGGTCCTCGTCCCACAGCCCGTCGATGATCGGGTTGACGAAGTCCTGAGCCTCCCGCAGCCAGGTGTCCTGGTCCCAGTTCTTCCACTCGCCGTTGCGCCACTTGTCCAGGTCGATGCCGTGGTCCTTGAGGCGGTTCTTGATGTCGTCGGGTATCTGGATCTTGCCGTCACCCGCCGCGCTCGCCTGCGCCGTCGGCTCACCCGCGCCGTCGTCCCCGTTGCCGCACGCCGTCGCGGTGAGCGCGAGCGCCGCGCCCAGCGCGACCGCGACCGTCACCGGTCGCCTGCGGCGCGCGCCCCCTCCACGGTGCGCGGTGAAGAGCGGGCGTATGGATCGCATGGTGTGACTCCCCTGGTTCGGGACGACGGAGGACGAGCCGGGTCCGACCGAACGGGACGGACCGGCAGAGGGAAGGCCAAGCCCCCCGAAAACCGGCGGAACCGGTGGAATCCTTCGACGGGCACCCCCATGTACCGCCCCCACCAGGCCCGTTCCGGCCGTACGGCTCCCCCACAGTATGGCGGCGCCGTACGCGCGGGCTGACGGAACGGCAACGGTTCCGTCACGGCAAGGATCTTGGGATTGCCCCGTGATCCCGGGCGAGTCCCGTCGTTGGTACGAACGGGGGGTCCGCCGCGGGCGGCGATCCCCCCGTGCCGTCCCCGTCCCGGGCCGGCACGCGCGCCCCTATCCGCGGGAGGAAACCCAGTCGTGGCCGTGACCGAGCCGGCGCCCTCGGCGGTGACCACCGCTCACGAAGGAACCCTCCGCCGGCAGCCGGTACGGGAACCGGCGGCCCGCACCTACGCCCGCGCCCTGCCCATCGTGCCGGTGCGCGCCCGTGGACTCACCGTCGAAGGCCCGGACGGCCGCCGCTACCTCGACTGCCTCTCCGGAGCCGGCACGCTCCCCCTGGGCCACAACCACCCCGTGGTGCTGGAGGCCGTCCGCCGGGCGCTCGACTCCGTGGGCCCCTCGCCCGAGCCGGACCCCCCGGCGGGGGACCCCTTCGTCGCCGTGCTCCGCCGGACCCTGCCCCCCGGGCTCGTCGGGTGCTCACGGATCCGGTTCTGCGGCCCGACCGGCACCCGCGCCGTCCAGGAGGCACTCGCCCTCGCCCGTGCCGCCACCGGCCGGGACGGACTCCTGGTGGACGGCGCCGGCCGCACCGCACCGTCCGCGGTCCGTACCGAACCCTTCCACGACGATCCCGGACCGGACGCCCCCCACCCCGCCGCCGTGCTCCTCGAACCCGTCCGGGGCGACACCGTGCTCCCGGTCCCCGACGACCTGTTGCGCCGCACCCGGGAGGTCACCGCCGCCCGGGGCATCCCGCTGATCGTCGACGAGACCCGGACCGGGGTCGGGCGCACCGGGACCTTCTGGGCCGTCGAACACAGCGGCGTGACCCCGGACATCATGGTCCTGGCCCGGTCCGTCGGCGGCAGTCTCCCGCTCGCCGTCCTCGTCCACCGCACGGCGCTGGACCCCGGGCCCGGCGGTGCCGCCACCGAGGTCTTCCGCGGCAACCGACTCGCGAGGGCGGCCGGTGCCGCCACGCTCGCCCACGTCCACGAACACGGCCTCGCCGCCCGTGCCGGGCGGCTCGGAGCCCACATGCTCGACCGACTCCGGGAGCTGGCCGCCGAGCACCCCCACATCGGCGAGGTCCGCGGCCGCGGCCTGCTGATCGGGGTGGAGTTGGTGGACCCCGAGACCCCGGCACCCGCCGGGACCGTCGGGCCGTCCCGCGCCCCCGCGCTCGCCGCCGCCGTCCAACGCGCCTGTCTGCAACGGGGCCTCATCCTGGGACGCGGCGGTCCGGACTCCGGCGTGCTGCGCCTGCTGCCCCCGCTCACCCTCACCGACGAACAGGCGACCGCGGTCCTCGACCGGCTCGCCGACGCCCTCGCCACCACCACCGCCCGCCGACCAGGGCCATGAGGGGGCCGGCCCACCGGGCCCGCCCCCGAGGACCCCAGCGCCCCCGACCACGGCAACCGCATCCGGAGCCGACCGGAACGACCCGGCACCGAACGACCGGACCCGCACCCCGCGGGTCGAACGACCCCCCGAGGAAGCCCCGTTGAACGCCACCCCCGCACCCGACCGCCGTCCCCACCCCCCGACCCGAGGACTGCGCGCGCCGTCCCCGCGGGAGACGGAGCCCGGTACGGTACCCCGGCAGACGGGAGGAAGCCGCGACGCGGAGCGACTGCGCGGCGCCACCGTCGACCTCCTGGACCACCCCGACCCGCGCACCGCCGCCCAGGCCGCGGCCGTGGAGAACCTCCTGCGCTGCTGGGTCCGGGAGAAGGACCTGACCGCCCCCGAGCACGGCATCCTGCGCCTACACTTGCCCGCCAGCACCACCACCGTGCTGGTCCCGGTGCAGTACTGGTCCGTCACCGGATGGCACCGCTTCGGCCCGCCCTACCTGGAGGGCGCCCCCGACACCGCTCCGCCGATCGACGCGGTCACCCTGGCCGCCTTGCTGGGCCGGGAGTCCGGCGCCCGGGACGACGGCGGTGACCTCGTCGGTCGGGTGGCCGACTCGGCCCGTCGCACGGCCGCCTTCCTCACCCGACGGCGGCGCCACCCCGAGGAGTCGGACGACGCCTTCCTCGCCGGCGAGCAGGCGCTCGTGCTGGGACACCCCCTGCACCCCACACCCAAGAGCCGGGAAGGACTCTCCGACGCCGAATCCGCCCGCTACTCACCGGAGTTGCGCGGCTCCTTCCCGCTGCACTGGCTCGCCGTGGCGCCCGCCGTCCTCGTCGGCGACTCCGCCTGGACGGAGTGCGGTCGGACCGTGCCGGCGACCCACCTCACCAGCCGGCTCGCCGGCACCCCCCTGCCCTTGCCCGAGGGGTACGCGGTGCTGCCCCTGCACCCCTGGCAGATGCGCGAACTCGCGCTCCGCGCCGACACCCGCGACCTGTTCGACACCGGTCTGCTGCGCGACCTCGGCGCCCACGGCCCGCACTGGTACCCCACCTCCTCGGTGCGCACCCTGTACCGCCCCGGCGCACCCGCCATGCTCAAGCTGTCCCTCGGCCTGCGGATCACCAACTCCCGCCGGGAGAACCTCCGCAAGGAACTCCACCGCGGAGTGGAGGTGCACCGGCTGCTGGGCACCGGCCTCGCCGACCAGTGGCGGGCCGCCCACCCCGGCTTCGACGTGGTGCGCGACCCCGCCTGGCTCGCCGTCACCGGCACCGACGGGGAGCCGGTGCCGGGGCTGGACGTGATGATCCGGCACAACCCCTTCACCGAACACGCCGACGCCCTGTGCGTGGCCGGCCTGGTCTCGCCCCGGCCCACCGCGGGCCGCCGGTCCTCCGCCGACCTCCCCGACGCCACCCACCCGGCCCCGACCCCCATGCGCTCACGGCTCTCCGAGGTCATCACCCGACTCGCCGGCCGCACCGGCCGCCCCCGCGGCGCGATCGCCGCCGAGTGGTTCCGGCGCTACCTGCACCAGGTGGTCCGCCCCCTGCTCTGGCTCGACGGCGTGGCCGGGGTGGCCCTGGAGGCCCACCAGCAGAACACCGTGCTCCTCCTCGACGGCGACGGCTGGCCGGTCGGCGGACGCTACCGGGACAACCAGGGCTACTACTTCCGGGAGTCCCACCGCGAGGCCCTCGACCGCAGGCTCCCCGGCATCGGCGAGCACAGCGACACCTTCGTCTCCGACGAGGTCACCGACGAGCGCTTCGCCTACTACCTCGCCATCAACAACGTCTTCGGACTGATCGGCGCCTTCGGCGCGCAGCGGCTCGCCGAGGAGCGGACCCTCCTCGACGTGCTCCGCGGCTTCCTGGACGGGGCCGCCACCGGGCCCGACCGGTCGGGCTCGACCCTGCCCGCCCTGCTCCTGGACACCCCGACCCTGCGCTGCAAGGCCAACCTGCTGACCCGGCTCCACGGACTCGACGAGCTCGTCGGCCCGGTGGACACCCAATCCGTCTACGTCACCATCGCCAATCCGCTCCATCCCTGAGGAACGCCCCGACCCGCCCCGAGAGGACGCCTCCGTGCCCCCCACCCCCACCGGCGACGGACCCGGCGGCCGGACCGGCCCCCTGCCCCCCGGGCAGGACCGGGCCGCACCGCCCGCGCACCGTGCGCCCCGGCCCGGGGGAGGGGGGCACGGTGCCGAGCAGGACCCGTTGGACGGTCTCGACGCTCCCCCCGGCTGGCACCCCCTCGCCACGTCCGCGGGCACCTTCCGGCTGCGGCCGGTCGTGCTCCCCGGTGACCTGGCGCTGGTCGCCGGCTGGATGAACGACCCCGAGGTGGCCGCCTTCTGGGAACTCGACGGACCCCCCGCCGTCACCGCCCGCCACCTCGGCCAGCAGCTCCACGACGGCGACGGGCACAGCGTCCCCTGCCTCGGCCTGCTCGACGACACGCCCGTGAGCTACTGGGAGGTCTACCGGGCCGACCTCGACCCGCTCGCCCGGCACTACCCCGCCCGCCCCCACGACACCGGCGTCCACCTGCTCGTCGCCGGTGCCGCCCGCCGGGGGCGGGGCCTCGGCTCCCTCCTGCTGCGGACCGTGACCACCCTGATCCTCCGCCACCGGCCCGCCTGCTCCCGGGTCGTCGCGGAGCCCGACCTCCGCAACCGCGCCTCCGTCGCCGCCTTCCGCCGCGCCGGCTTCCGGCTCGCCGCCGAGGTGGCCCTCCCCGACAAGCGGGCCGCGCTGATGATCCGGGAACGACCCCCCGCCCACCCGCACGACTCCGCACCCTGAGCACACCGTCCCACCCGAACCGGTTCCCTCCCGAGGAGTACCCGTGCCGAGCCCGTCCGCCGGACCCACCACCGACGCCACCTCCGCCGCGCCCCCCGTCCCCGCCGAGCTGACCAGCGAGAACTGGGCCCGCGCCGGCCGCCGGCTGCTCGCCAAGATGCTCGCGGAGTTCGCCTACGAGGAGATCATCCGGCCGGTGCCCCAGCCGGGCCCCCCGCGTCCCGGGGCCGCGGACGCCGCCGGGTGTCCCCCGGTCGGCGACCCCGGTGCGCCGCCGACCGCGGACGCGGCCGAGGGGCGGGACCCCCGGTCCGACCGGGCCGCCGACCTGCTGCCCCACACCCTCGTCCTCGACTCCCCGTCCAGCCACCTCACCTTCCACGCCCGCCGGCACGCCTACGACTGCTGGCGGGTCGACCCCGACACCATCACCCTCACCGACGCCGGAGCCTGGCCCCGACCGTTCGGCGACCCGTTGGAGTTCCTCGCCCGGGCCCGCCGGACCCTCGGCATCGACGGCGCGACCCTGGGCCACGTGATCCGCGAGCTGACCGCGACGCTCGCCGCCGACGCCCGCCTCGACCACACCGCGCTCCCGGCCGCCGAGCTCGCCGCGCTCCCGTACGCCGAACTCGAAGGACACCAGACGGGCCACCCCTGGCTGGTGCTCAACAAGGGGCGGCTCGGGTTCTCCGCCGCCGACACGGCCCGCTGGGCACCCGAGGCCCGGGCCGCCCGTCCGCTGCCCTGGATCGCGGTCCACCGGGACCTCGCCACCTACCGCGGGGTGAGCGGCCTCGACACCCCGGACGACCTCTACTCCGTCGAGCTCGATCCCGACACCAGGGAGACGTTCGCCGCCGTCCTGCGCGGCCGGGGCCTGGACCCGGCCGCCTACCTGTACCTGCCGGTGCACCCCTGGCAGTGGGACGACGTCGTCCTCCCCCTGTTCAGCCCCTCGGTGGCGGCCGGCCGTGTCGTGCCGCTGCCCCCGGACGGCGACGTCCGCCTGCCCCAGCAGTCGATCCGCACCTTCCTCAACCTCAGCCGCCCCGCCCGGCACACCGTGAAGCTGCCGCTCTCCGTCCTCAACACCCTCGTCTGGCGCGGACTGCCCACCGAGCGCACCCTCGCCGCCCCCTCGGTCACCCGCTGGATGCTCGGCCTCAGGGACGCGGATCCCTTCCTGCGCGACGAGTGCGCCGTCGTCCTCCTCGGGGAGGTCGCCTCGGTCACCGTCGAACACCCCGTCTACGACACCCTGCGCGAGGTGCCGTACCAGTACAAGGAACTGCTGGGGGCCATCTGGCGGGAGCCCCTGAGCCGCCACCTCGGGCCCGGGGAACGGGCCCGCACCCTCGCGGCCCTGCTCCACGTCGATCCCACCGGGCGGTCGTTCACCGCCGAACTGGTCGCCCGCTCCGGCCTGGCACCGCGCACCTGGCTGCGCCACCTCTTCGCGGCCTTGCTGCCGCCCCTGCTGCGCTTCCTCTACCGGTACGGAACCGTGTTCTCCCCCCACGGGGAGAACACCATCGTGCTCTTCGACGAGCGGGACGTACCCGTACGACTGGCCGTGAAGGACTTCGTCGACGACGTCAACGTCAGCTCCGAACGCCTTCCCGAGCACGCCTCGATGCCCGACGACGTGCGCGAGGTCCTGCTCACCGAACCCCCCGGCTTCCTCACCCAGTTCATCCACTCCGGCCTGTTCGTCGGCGTGTTCCGGTACCTGGCACCCCTGTGCGAACAGCAGCTCGGGGTGGACGAGCGGGACTTCTGGGCCCTGGTGCGCGCCGAGGTGCTGCGGCACCACGCCCGGTTCCCGGAGCTCAAGGAACGCTACGAGGCCTTCGACCTGCTGACCCCGCGGATCGCCCGGCTCTGCCTGAACCGCAACCGGCTGCACCTCGACGGCTACCGGGACCGGGCCGAACGCCCCCACGCCGCCGTGCACGGCACCGTCCCCAACCCGCTGTACGAGCCGTGACCCCGCCGTGTCCCGCGCCCGCGGTCCGGGCCCCCGCTGTCACACCCACGGACTACGCTGGACGGTCTATGACCAAGTCCTCTCTCCCCGAGCTCCTGCACGCCGCCGTGTCCGCGGTCGGCGGTACGGAGCGGCCCGGCCAGGTGGCCATGGCCCAAGCGACCGCCGACGCCATCGACGACGGCTCCCACCTCCTGGTCCAGGCGGGCACGGGCACCGGAAAGTCCCTCGGCTACCTGGTGCCGGCGCTCGCCCACGGGGAGCGCGTCGTGGTGGCCACCGCGACCCTCGCGCTCCAGCGCCAGCTGGTGGAGCGCGACCTGCCGCGCACCGTGGACGCCCTGCATCCGCTGCTGCGCCGCCGACCCGAGTTCGCGATGCTGAAGGGCCGTTCCAACTACCTCTGCCTGCACCGGCTGCACGAGGGGATGCCCCAGGACGAGGAGGAGGGCCTCTTCGACCAGTTCGAGGCCGCTGCGCCGTCCAGCAAGCTGGGCCAGGACCTGCTGCGCCTGCGGGACTGGTCCGACGAGACCGAGACCGGCGACCGCGACGGCCTCACCCCCGGCGTCTCCGACCGGGCCTGGGCCCAGGTGTCGGTGTCCTCGCGGGAGTGCCTGGGCGCCACCCGGTGCGCCTACGGTGCCGAGTGCTTCGCGGAGCTGGCCCGCGAACGGGCCAAGCTCGCGGACGTCGTGGTCACCAACCACGCACTGCTCGCCATCGACGCCATCGAGGGCGCGCCGGTGCTGCCCCCGCACGAAGTGCTGATCGTCGACGAGGCCCATGAACTCGTCTCCCGGGTCACCGGGGCCGCCACCGGCGAGCTGACCTCCGGGCAGGTCACCCGGGCGGTGCGGCGGGCGGCCAAGCTGGTGGACGAGAAGGTCGCCGACCAGCTCCAGACCGCCGCCGAGGGCTTCGAGCGCGTGATGGAGCTGGCCCTGCCGGGCCGTCTCGAAGAGGTCCCGGAGGACCTCGGCTACGCCCTGATGGCGCTGCGCGACGCCGCCCGGAACGTCATCGTGGCGCTGGGCGCGACGCGCGACAAGTCCCTCGTCGACGAGGACGCGGTGCGCAAGCAGGCGCAGGCCTCCGTCGAGACGGTGCACGCGGTCGCCGAGCGCATCGCCCAGGGCTCGGAGTACGACGTCGTGTGGTACGAGCGCCACGACCGTTTCGGGGCGTCGCTGCGGGTCGCGCCGCTCTCGGTGTCGGGGCTGTTGCGGGAGAAGCTGTTCGTGGAGCGCTCGGTGATCCTCACCTCCGCCACCCTCAAGCTGGGCGGCGACTTCAACGGGGTGGGTGCCTCCCTGGGCCTGGCTCCCGAGGGCACGGCCGCCGCCGGGGACGAGGAGCAACCGGTCTGGAAGGGCGTGGACGTCGGTTCCCCGTTCGACTACCCCAGACAGGGCATCCTCTACGTCGCCAAGCACCTGAACCGGCCCGCCCGGGACGGCGACCGGCTGGACATGCTGGACGAGCTGACGGAGCTGATCCAGGCGGCCGGGGGACGCACCCTGGGGCTCTTCTCCTCGATGCGGGCGGCGCAGAACGCCGCGGAGGAGCTGCGCTCGCGCCTCCCGGAGTTCCCGATCCTGCTCCAGGGCGAGGAAACGCTGGGCGAGTTGATCAAGAACTTCGCGGCCGACCCGGAGACCTGTCTGTTCGGCACCCTGTCGTTGTGGCAGGGGGTCGACGTGCCGGGGCCCAGCTGCCAGCTCGTCGTCATGGACAAGATCCCGTTCCCGCGCCCGGACGATCCGCTGATGAGCGCCCGGCAGAAGGCGGTCGAGGAGGCGGGCGGCAACGGCTTCATGGCGGTGGCGGCGACCCACGCGGCCCTGCTGATGGCCCAGGGAGCCGGTCGACTGGTCCGTGCCTCGGAGGACCGGGGGGTGGTGGCCGTCCTCGATCCCCGGCTCGCCACCGCCCGCTACGGCAGCTACCTGAAGTCCTCGCTCCCGGACTTCTGGTCCACGACGGACCGCAACCAGGTCCGTCGGTCCCTGGCCGCCATCGATGCGGCGGCGAAGCAGGACTGAGCGCGCGCCCCACGGGCGTGGTCCCACGGCCCCGCCGCCGGACTCATCGGCGGCGGGCAGGAAACGACCCCGGAACCAGGCGCAGAAGGTTCCGGGGCCGGCCAGGGGGCGTGGTCCTGCCGTGGGCGGCGGATCAGACGCGGCGGAGCACCGCCACGACCTTGCCGAGGATGGTCGCCTCATCGCCCGGGATCGGCTGGTACGCGGCGTTGTGGGGGAGCAGCCAGACGTGGCCGTCCTCCCGCTTGAAGCGCTTGACCGTGGCCTCGCCGTCCAGCATGGCCGCCACGATGTCGCCGTTCTCGGCGACGGGCTGACGACGCACGGTGACCCAGTCGCCGTCGCAGATCGCCGCCTCGATCATGGAGTCGCCGACGACCTTCAGCACGAACAGTTCGCCGTCGC
This sequence comes from Streptomyces sp. NPDC002490, assembly GCF_040296045.1. Classification (NCBI taxonomy): domain Bacteria; kingdom Bacillati; phylum Actinomycetota; class Actinomycetes; order Kitasatosporales; family Streptomycetaceae; genus Streptomyces; species Streptomyces sp. NPDC002490. The sequence continues at coordinate 62,870 of NZ_JBEOWM010000019.1, forward strand.
CCACCAGCTGCCGGGGGAGCGGGAAGACGTCCTCGACGGACTCCTCGGCCAGGATCGGGCCACCGGCGGCGATCCGACCGACGAGCGGGACGTAGGAGGCGGCGGGCTTGCCCGCGGTGTCCGTCGGCTGGGTCGAGGGCTGGTCGGAACCGCGTACCTCGTACGCACGGGGGCGGTGGGGGTCGCGGCGGAGGAACCCCTTGCGCTCCAAGGCCATGAGCTGGTGCGCCACCGAGGAGGTGCTGGACAGGCCCACGGCCTGACCGATCTCCCGCATCGACGGCGGATAGCCGCGCCGCTGGACCGAGTCCCTGATCACCTCGATGACCCGGCGCTGACGGTCGGTGAGTCCCGAGCTGTCCGCCCGGATGCCGGGAGGTCGTCCGGGGAGGGAGCGTGCGGCCTTGGGCCCCTCCCCGTTCGTGGCCGCGTCTGTCATGGTGTGCACTGACTCCAGACGGTTCTGGCCGCGGTCGTGGGCGGTGATGGTGACACTGTCGGCGGTCGTGGTCATGTCGGCAGCCCCTCTCGGACGTTCTCCCTAGCTAGCCAACGGTAGTTGCTTTCGAAAGGTTGCGCCAAACACACGTTCGAGTGAAAAAACGGCGAGCGTCCTGCGTGTGGAGACGGTCCGGTGTATGGCCGGCGGTCACGTGCCCGTGTCCGTCGAGGTGGCGGGGTCGGCGCCCCGCCTCCCGGCCGGTCGGAGGCGGCGGCTACGGTGTCCGGGGAGGGCGTCCGCGGCGGAGCCGGGGGCGCGCGTGCACCCGGGTCGCGGCCACCGTGCGTGATCTCCGCAGGGCCCCCGGAGCCGCCGGAGTCGACCTTGCCCGCAGCGGTCCTTCCCCGCGTGCGAAGGTCACCGCACGGCCCGCCCGTTGGCCGTCCCTCCTGCGCTCGCCGTCCGCCCGGTTTCCCTGCGAATACGCGACACGCACGGGCGGTGAATTGCGGCCAAACCCCAGATCTAGTGGTTGGATTGCGGTCGCAGCCCAGAAGTTGTGGTCCCGCGGTCCGACCCGCTTCGGTCATCGCCTATGCTGGGGGCTGCTTCCAGACGGCGCGTGCCGTACGGAAGTCATGGAGACGTGCCCTGAAGGAGGCTGGAACCACATGCACTGCCCCTTCTGCAGGCACCCCGACAGCCGTGTCGTGGACAGTCGTACCACCGACGACGGCACGTCGATCCGCAGGCGCCGTCAGTGTCCGGATTGCTCCCGTCGTTTCACGACCGTGGAGACCTGCTCGCTGATGGTGGTCAAGCGCAGTGGCGTGACCGAACCCTTCAGCCGCACGAAGGTCATCAACGGCGTCCGCAAGGCGTGCCAGGGGCGTCCCGTCACCGAGGACGCCCTCGCCCAACTCGGCCAGCGGGTCGAGGAGGCCGTGCGGGCCACCGGTAGCGCCGAGTTGACCACGCACGACGTGGGGCTCGCCATACTCGGCCCGTTGCGGGAACTGGACCTGGTCGCCTACTTGCGGTTCGCCTCCGTGTACCGGGCGTTCGATTCGCTGGAGGACTTCGAAGCGGCCATCGCGGAGCTGCGGGAGCAGCCCGGGAGCGCGTCCGGGGCCGACGGCCCGGACGCCGAGGTCGTCGGCTGCGAGGCGCTGCGGGGCCCGGTGGCCCCCGCGCCGGCCGGCGGCTAGCGGCCGGCCCGCGGTCGGACCGGGTGGGGCCACCCGGTCCCGACAGGTCGACGAGGGCGACCACCTAATTTCGCTGGGGGCGACGGTCAGGGTGCCCGCAGCGCGCAACAGCACACCGTGTCGTGGGAAGAACACGGCACTTCAGGGCGTTATGGCCCGATACAGGGAGGCGGCATGACAGAGACGGCGAGCGGTCCGGCACGGAGTTCCCGTGCCAAGGGGGCGAAGGCCACCAAGGGGCTGCGCATGGAACGTGTCCACACCACTCCGGGCGTGCACCCGTACGACGAGGTGGTCTGGGAACGCCGTGATGTCGTGATGACCAACTGGCGCGACGGCTCGATCAACTTCGAGCAGCGCGGCGTCGAGTTCCCCGACTTCTGGTCGGTGAACGCGGTCAACATCGTCACCAGCAAGTACTTCCGCGGCGCGGTCGGCACCCCGCAGCGCGAGACCGGGCTCAGGCAGCTGATCGACCGGATCGTGAAGACCTACCGGAAGGCCGGTGAGGACTACAAGTATTTCGCCTCGCCCGCCGACGCCGAGATCTTCGAGCACGAGCTGGCCCACGCCCTCCTGCACCAGGTCTTCAGCTTCAACTCCCCGGTGTGGTTCAACGTCGGCACGCCCCAGCCGCAGCAGGTCTCCGCCTGCTTCATCCTCTCCGTCGACGACTCCATGGAGTCGATCCTCGACTGGTACAAGGAAGAGGGGATGATCTTCAAGGGCGGCTCCGGGGCCGGCCTCAACCTCTCCCGCATCCGTTCCTCCAAGGAACTGCTGTCCTCCGGAGGCAACGCCTCCGGCCCGGTCTCCTTCATGCGCGGCGCCGACGCCTCCGCCGGGACGATCAAGTCGGGCGGCGCCACCCGCCGGGCCGCCAAGATGGTCATCCTGGACGTCGACCACCCCGACATCGAGGACTTCATCGAGACCAAGGTCAAGGAGGAGGAGAAGATCCGCGCCCTGCGGGACGCGGGCTTCGACATGGACCTGGGCGGCGACGACATCACGTCCGTCCAGTACCAGAACGCCAACAACTCGGTCCGGGTCAACGACACGTTCATGCGCGCCGTGGAGAACGGCGAGAAGTTCGGTCTGCGGGCCCGGATGACCGGCGAGGTCATCGAGGAGGTCGACGCCAAGGCGCTCTTCCGCAAGATGGCCGAGGCGGCCTGGGCGTGCGCCGACCCCGGCATCCAGTACGACGACACCATCAACCACTGGCACACCTGTCCCGAGTCGGGCCGGATCAACGGCTCGAACCCGTGCAGCGAGTACATGCACCTGGACAACACGTCCTGCAACCTCGCCTCCCTGAACCTGATGAAGTTCCTGAAGGACGACGGCAAGGGCAAGCAGTCCTTCGACGCGGAGCGCTTCTCCAAGGTCGTCGAGCTGGTCATCACCGCGATGGACATCTCCATCTCGTTCGCGGACTTCCCGACCCAGAAGATCGGCGAGAACACCCGCGCCTTCCGCCAGCTCGGCATCGGCTACGCCAACCTCGGCGCCCTGCTGATGGCCACCGGCCACGCCTACGACTCCGACGGCGGCCGGGCCCTCGCCGGTGCGATCACCTCCCTGATGACCGGCACCTCCTACCGTCGCTCCGCGGAGCTGGCGGCCGTGGTGGGCGCGTACGACGGCTACGCCCGCAACGCCCAGCCGCACCTGCGGGTCATGAAGCAGCACGCCGACGCCAACGCCGTCGCCGTGCGCACGGACGACCTCGACACCCCGATCTGGGCCGCCGCCACCGAGGCGTGGCAGGACGTGCTCCGGCTCGGCGAGAAGAACGGCTTCCGCAACGCCCAGGCGTCCGTGATCGCCCCCACCGGCACCATCGGCCTGGCCATGTCCTGCGACACCACCGGCCTGGAGCCGGACCTGGCGCTGGTCAAGTTCAAGAAGCTGGTCGGCGGCGGCTCGATGCAGATCGTCAACGGCACCGTCCCGCAGGCCCTGCGCCGCCTGGGCTACCAGGAGGAGCAGATCGAGGCGGTCGTCGCCCACATCGCCGAGCACGGCAACGTGGTGGACGCACCCGGCCTCAAGACCGAGCACTACGAGGTCTTCGACTGCGCGATGGGCGAGCGCTCCATCTCCGCCATGGGCCACGTGCGCATGATGGCCGCCATCCAGCCGTGGATCTCCGGCGCGCTCTCCAAGACCGTGAACATGCCGGAGACGGCCACCGTCGAAGAGGTCGAGGAGATCTACTTCGAGGCGTGGAAGATGGGCGTCAAGGCCCTCGCGATCTACCGCGACAACTGCAAGGTCGGCCAGCCGCTCTCGGCGAAGAAGAAGGACGACGAGGCCAAGGCGGAGGTCGCTGGGAAGGCCGAGGAGACCATCCGCGCCGCGGTGGAGAAGGTCGTCGAGTACCGTCCGGTGCGCAAGCGGCTGCCCAAGGGACGCCCCGGCATCACCACCTCCTTCACGGTCGGCGGCGCCGAGGGTTACATGACCGCCAACTCCTACCCGGACGACGGTCTCGGCGAGGTCTTCCTGAAGATGTCCAAGCAGGGCTCGACCCTCGCGGGCATGATGGACGCGTTCTCCATCGCCGTCTCGGTCGGCCTCCAGTACGGGGTGCCCCTGGAGACGTACGTCTCGAAGTTCACCAACATGCGCTTCGAGCCGGCGGGCATGACCGACGACCCGGACGTGCGGATGGCGCAGTCGATCGTCGACTACATCTTCCGTCGCCTGGCGCTCGACTTCCTGCCCTTCGAGACCCGCTCCGCGCTCGGCATCCACTCCGCCGAGGAACGCCAGCGCCACCTGGAGACCGGTTCCTACGAGCCGGCCGACGACGAGGTCGACGTGGAGGGCCTGGCCCAGTCGGCCCCCCGGCAGACCGAGACGCTGCGGGCGGTGGCCACCCCGAAGGCGGAGGCTCCCGCTGCGGAGGCCGCTCCCCGGCAGGCGCACACCAGCGCCGAACTGGTGGAGATGCAGCTCGGCATCCAGGCCGACGCCCCGCTGTGCTTCTCCTGCGGGACGAAGATGCAGCGCGCCGGGTCCTGCTACATCTGCGAGGGCTGCGGTTCCACCAGCGGTTGCAGCTGACCGGTGGCCCGTCGCCCGACGCGCGGGTGAGCGCCGAGGGCACTGAGCGGGCGCGGGGAGGGGGCGCCGACCACCGAGTGGTCGGCGCCCCCGTCCCGTCCCCGGACCGGCGCGGCGGGGTCCCGCTCACCGCACGGTGGACGATCCGTCCAGTGCGGCCCCGATGGCCCGACGCAGGGCAGCGTGCCGCGGTCCCAGGGCGAACCGCTCGTCGCTCCACCGCTCGCGCGGGTACAGCCACACCGGTCTGCGCAGCGACTCGGGGGGTTCCCAGTGGAACCGGGGCCACACATGGGCGTGCAGGAAGTCGTCGGTGTTGCCGAGGATCTCCAGGTTCACACGTCTGAAGGCGGGGTCCAGCCGGCGGCAGGCGCGTTCGACCGCCTCGCCGAGACGGTCCAGGTCGGAGAGGAAGGACAGCCGCCGGGACCTCGGAAGGTCCGACAGTTGGCGCACTCCCGGCTCGTCGACCAACAGCACCGAGTACCCCGGCAGGAACTGGACGTCCCCGATCACCGCGAACCCCGCCTCCAGCCGGCGCAGCACGGTGGGGTTCTCGCCCCTGAGGGCGCTGCCGATCCGGTCCGCGCGCCAGTCGGCCGCCGCCGGGGGGTCGTGCGGGGACCCCGGACTCAGGAGACCGGCCCCGTCCGCCCCATCTGCCGGGCGAAGGCCGCGGGGTCCGCGTCGTAGCCGCGGATCACCCGGCGGTACTGCCAGGTGCCGGCGCCGTCCCGGGTGAACTCCGCGATCGTCGTGGAGTTGTGGTCCAGCACGTCGGCGAAGTCGTGCCGGGCCAGGTCCAGCGGGCCGCTGCGGATGCGGACCCCCGCTCCCGAGATGTCGCGGAACGTCAGCTCCTGCGCGGGCTGTTGGATGGCGATCCCGACGACCACCCGGGCGTACCGCGGGGCCAGCCGGTCCAACTCCAGCACCATGACCTCGTCGTAGCCGAAGCCCTGGCCGGTGCGGCTGTCGCGGTTCAGCGTGATCGTGCCGTCCGGCGACCTGCTGCCGAAGTGCACCAGGTACGCGGGGGCCGCGTCGAGGGCCTCCTCGGTGTACGTCGCGGCGACGATGTCCAGGTCGTGCGCCGCCGCCCCCTTGGGAGCCATGTCCCATTGGACGCCCACTTCGACTTTCGTGAGTCCCTTGTTGAGACCACCACTCACCAGTTCCCCCTCGGGTCGAGCCAACTTCCCGGCGTCGTGTGCGTGTTGTCCTCCATGGTGCCACGGGCCACTGACCGTGTCCGGTCGGACACCGGGCGGTGGCGGGGAACGGCCGCCCGTCCCGTCCGCACGCCCGGGCGTACGGCGGTGCACGGGCCCGCGCACCCCCGTTCTTCGGGGGCTTGCAGGGGGCGCACTGCGCCGGAGCGTAGTCACTGGAACGCTCCGTGGCCTTACCATGGCGCGGTGCTGGTCAAGTGGATTCGCTGCACCGTCGTCGACCGTCGAGGCTTCGAACGAGGACAGCGGAAGTGGGCGGGACTCCTCGGTGAGCCGGGGTTCCGGGCGCAGGGCGGCGGCTGGAGCCGCACCCGGCCCGGTGTCGCCCATGTCTTCGCGTTCTGGGAGAGCCGGGCCTTCTACGACTCGTTCATGGCGCGCTCCCACGACCGCCTGGCCGCCTCCCAAGCCGGTACCTTCGCCCGCGCCCAGGTGAAGCTGTTCGACTACCGGTTCGACGTGAAGACGGGCTTCGAGCCCCGGTTCACCGACAGCGACCTGCTGCGGGTCGCCCACTGCCGGGTGCACCCCGAGCGCGCCGAGCACTTCGCGCTGATGCAGGAGAAGGTGTGGAACCCGGCCATGGCCGGCTCGCCCGGCATGGTGCGCGGACTCTTCGGCGAGGCCCCGGGGGACGAGTTCCTGATCCTCTCCATGTGGAAGGTCGACGCCGAGCACGGGAAGTACCGCACCGAACGCATCGAACGGCTGTCCCTGCGGGCGCAGACCGAGGCCGACATCGCCGCGCTGAGCGGGGACGTCGTGGACATGGAGGACGCCTGGACCGTGTGAGGGGGGCGTCCGTACGGGCGGGCGGGGCCGCGTTCCGCGGCCCGCGGCGACCCGCCGCGCGGTGATCCGGCGATCGCTCGAACGTCGAACCCGATCTAGGGTTCCCCCATGGCACGACCACGGCGCATCGTTCTCGTCCGGCACGGGGAGTCGAAGGGCAACGCGGACGACACCGTCTACGAGCGGGAGCCCGACCACGCGCTCCCGCTGACCGGTGCCGGCCGTCACCAGGCCGAGGAGACCGGCAGGCACCTGCGGGAGCTGTTCGGCGGCGAGCGCGTCAGCGTGTACGTGTCCCCCTACCGGCGCACCCACCAGACGCTCCGCGCCTTCCGGCTCGACCCCGGCCTGGTCCGGATCAGGGAGGAACCCCGGCTGCGCGAACAGGACTGGGGGAACTGGCAGGACCGGGAGGACGTACTGCTCCAGAAGGCGTACCGGGACGCCTACGGGCACTTCTTCTACCGCTTCGCCCAGGGGGAGTCCGGCGCCGACGTGTACGACCGGGTGGGGGCCTTCCTGGAGAGCCTCTTCCGCAGCTTCGAGGAGTCCGACCACCCGCCCAACGTCCTCCTGGTCACCCACGGCCTGACCATGCGGCTGTTCTGCATGCGGTGGTTCCACTGGAGCGTGGCCGAATTCGAGTCCCTGTCCAACCCGGGCAACGGCGAGGTGCGGGTCCTGGAGCTCGGCGCGGACGGCAAGTACGTCTTGGACCGGCCTTTCGGGCGCTGGCGCGAACCGGAGCCGTACGGGATCACCGGCTAGAGTGGCGGGCCCATGACTGCTGACCCCGCCGTTTCTCCGTCCGACGCCCGCCGGGAGCGGGCCCTCGCCAGCCTGAGCGGCCTCTCCGTGGGAGACGCGCTCGGCTCCCAGTTCTTCGTGCCGGCGCACCGCCCCCTCCTGGGCCGTCAGGAGCTGCCCGAAGGGCCGTGGCAGTGGACCGACGACACCGAGATGGCCTGCTCGGTGGTCGCCGTGCTGACCGCCCACGGTCGTGTCGACCAGGACGCGCTGGCGGCCTCCTTCGCCGCGCGGCACGACTTCGACCGCGGCTACGGGCCCGCCGTGAACCGGCTCCTCAGGCTCGTGCGCGAGGGCGGCGACTGGCGGGCACTGGCCTCCGCCCTCTTCGACGGCCAGGGCTCCTGGGGCAACGGCGCGGCGATGCGCATCGCCCCGCTCGGCGCCTGGTACGCGGGCGACCCGGAGCAGGCCGCGCACCAGGCGGAGGTCTCCGCGTACCCGACCCACCAGCACCGCGAGGCCGTGGCGGGGGCGATGGCCGTGGCCGCGGCGGCGGCACTGGTGGCCGACCCCGCCGGTCCGCCGACCGCCGAGGCCCTGCTCGACGGGGTCATCGCCCTGTTGCCGCGCAGCGCCGTCGACGCGGGCGTGAGGCGGGCCCGGGACATGCTCGACTACGAGGACGCCGGCACGGTCGCCGCGGTGCTCGGGTGCGGACGGCGCACCAGCGCCCACGACACCGTTCCCTTCGCCCTCTGGGCGGCGGCCCGGGGACTCGGAGACTTCGCCCGGGCCTTCTGGGAGACCGTGCAGGTCGGCGGGGACGTCGACACCACCTGTGCGATCGTCGGCGGGATCGTGGCGGCGGACGCGTCGAACGGATCGCCGCCCGGCGCCTGGCTGGAGCGCACCGAGCCCCTGCCCGGATGGCTGCCCGCCCGGCGCTAGGCACCAAGCCCCGCTCGACCGGGGTGACATGGGTGAGGGACGCGTGCCGGGAGGCGCCCGGTGCGCCGGTGACCGGGACCGGGTGTCGGCCGGCCCGTACGGCGGCGTAGGCTGGCAGGTGCCATGCCATACGAAGCACCTACCCACACCGTTGAGCGCTCGCTGCGCGCCACCACGGGGGCGAAAGTCATCGCTGGCGTCGACGAGGTGGGTCGTGGCGCCTGGGCGGGCCCCGTCACCGTCTGCGCCGCGGTCACCGGACTGCGACGGCCTCCGGAAGGGCTGACGGACTCCAAGCTGCTCACCCCCAAGCGGCGCACCTCGCTCGCCGCGGAACTGGAGGGGTGGGTGACCGCACACGCCCTGGGGCACGCCTCGCACGAGGAGATCGACGCCCTGGGCATGACGGCCGCCCTGCGGCTCGCCGCCGTACGGGCTCTGGAGGGCCTTCCGGTGCGCCCCGACGCGGTCATCCTCGACGGGAAGCACGACTACCTGGGCACCCCCTGGCGCGTACGGACCGTGATCAAGGGGGACAGGTCCTGCGTCGCGGTGGCCGCCGCCTCCGTGATCGCCAAGGTCCGGCGCGACAAAATGATGGCCGAACTGGGCTTCGAGCATGCAGACTTCGACTTCGCGGCCAACGCCGGTTACCCCTCACCGGTGCACCGGGCCGCGCTGGCGGAGCGGGGGCCGACCCCGTACCACCGCCTGACGTGGGCCTATCTTGACGGGCTGCCCCGGTGGCGCCACCTCAAGAAGGCCCGCAGCTGGGCGGACGAGAGCGCTCCGGGGATCGAGGGCCAGCTCGGCTTCGACTTCTGACGCGTTCGCCCGCACTGATGTGCCACCCGCCGGGGCCAGTCGCACCGGCGTTTGATAGATGTCAGCTCATGCCTCTCATTCCCGAGGAGCCTCAGATTCACGAGAGTGCCCAGGGTCCCCGCGCAACCCCGGCCAGTGGCCAGTCCGCGCCGACCCCCCGCCCCGTACCCGGTCCGCGTTCCGCGGTGCCACCGCGCCCGGGTCCGCCCCGGCCCACGCCTCCCGCGCAGCGCACGCCGCGCGGGCCGTCCAGCGCCGGAGCCGTCGCGCCGCCGGCCGCCGGCACTCCGCAGCTCCAGTTGATCCCGGCTTCGGCCGAGGGCGCGTTGGACGCTGCGGAGGAGGCCGTCGACCTGTTGTTGGACTCCGGTCGGTCCCCCGAGGAGATCCTCGTGGTCACCACCGGGGAGCAGCACCCCTGGGCCGCCCACGAGCTGTCGTTCGGCGAGGAGGGCTACTGGGCGCAGCACGACGCCCGGGACGACGTCTTCTACGCCGATGCGCTGGCCCTGGACCGGGCTGAGGCCCGGCCCGTGGTGGTCGCCGCGGTCAACGGCGGAGACGTTTCTGCCGGCCTGTCGCTCGCCCGGGCCAAGGCGGGCAGCTTGTTGATCGTCTGCGGTGACCCGCAGCGCGTCAACGAGATGCTGGGCGCGGGGGTTTGACCACACGCCGCGGGGGGTGGTCCGGAACCTTCCGGACCACCCCCCGCGGGCGGGTTGAGCAGCCGCAGCACCCGTGCCGGCCGGCCGGGGCCCCGGGTCGCGTGGTGCGTCCCGGTGCCCTGCCGTCCGGTCGGTGGTGACTCAGCGTGCCGCCGCGCGCCGCATCAGGTCGGAAGCGGCCCCACCCGCGCGCGGTGGCAGGGGCGTCAGATCCGCGGCGAAGTCCTGGGAGGACGAGAGCGAGCTGGGCCTGCGGCCACCGCGTCCCTCGCCGAGCACCTGCCATCCGTCACGGGTCAGGGTGATGTAGGCGCCGCAGCGCAGCCCGTGCAGGGTGCACGCGTCACGGAGCCCCCACATCCAGGCCCCGTCCTCCCGCGTCCAGCGCGCGTCCCCGTCCCGGCAGTAGAGCAGGACCGCGGTGCGGACCGGGGCGCGGCGCCGGAGGTCGTGCGGGATCACCCGGCGGAGTTGGGCCAGCAGGGCGTTGCGGAACACCCACCCGTCGGGCGTGACGGCACGACGGGTGAACGAAGCGCTCGCTCTGAGGCGCTCGTCGGGATCGAGGACGGCGACGACCGCGGTGGCGGGCGTCGGTCGGTGGCGGGCGTGCAGCCCGCTGACGACTTCGCGTGGGTTCCGTAGCAGGGGTATCCCGGCCGCTGCCCATTCAGCGGGTTCCAACATCCGGGCCAGTTGGTTGGCTGCATCGGTCGACAGGTCCTCACGCGTCGAGGACGCAGACAACGATGCAGCCTTGGACGGAGCAAATCCGAAGGTCACGGCCCTCCCTTCGGCTACGCGCCCACATTCGGGGCGAAAACGGACGTGGGGGAGCGCACCACGGCGTGACCCTCTCGGGAGACGGCGAGCCGCAGGGGAGCAAGACCGATTCTTCCCGGCGTACGGGATTGCGGCAACGAGCAATTGAGACCGTCGACCGATTTGATGCTCTTCGTTACGTATATCCCTGGGCCGAGATGTGGGGAATCGCGGTCACCCTCCACCATCTTGGTTTCGTACCCCGCTTCCGCCCCGCCGAAGCCGGATGAGCCGGCCGGGCGCGCCCGCGTGCGCCGTGGGGACTCCGGCCGCCGACCCATCCGCCCCATCCGGAGCGGAGGTTCACCCGGGCACGGCGAGCACCAGGGGCAACACCTCGGTCGCGCCGGCCCTGCGGAGCAGGCGTGCCGCCACTGCCAGTGTCCACCCGGTCTCCGTCCGGTCGTCCACCAGGAGCACCGGCCCCTCGGCGCGCTTCACCGCGAGCGCCAGTTCCGAGGGGACGGTCAGCGCGCCGTCGAGCGCCTTCAGCCGCTGGGCGCTGTTGCTCCGCGGGACGTGGGTGGTCTCGTGCCCCGGGGCGTAGACGAGGGAACCGAGCAACGGGATGCGCCCCACCTCCGAGATCCGGTGCGCCAGCGAGCCGATCAACTGCGGTCTGCCGAGCGAGGGCACCGTGACCACGCCGACCGGCCGGGCCACCGCGTCCGGGGTGCCCGACGCCCAACCGCCCGGTCCTCGGGCCCAGTCGGCGAGCACGTCCACCACGGCCCCCGCGACGTCGTCCGGGACCGGACCGTCGGGGGCGTGCGGGGTCAGCATCGGGCGCAGCCGGTTGCCCCAGCCGATGTCCGAGAGGCGTCCGAGCGCCCGGCCGGTCGACGCGAGTTCCCCGGCGGGGATGCGCCCCTTGAGGCCGATGCCCACGGCCGCGAGCCCGGTCGGCCACATGCGTCGGGGCTCCACCTCCGCCCCGGGGCGTTGCAACTCGCCGCGCGCGGACTCCAGCGCGGAGCCGGAGACCTCGACCTCGAACCGGGCTCCGGCGCAGTTGTCGCAGCGGCCGCAGGGGGCCGCCGTCTCGTCGTCCAGTTGGCGGCGCAGGAACTCCATGCGGCACCCGGTGGTCCGGGCGTACTCCCGCATGGCCTCCTGCTCGGCGGAGCGCTGCCGGTTCACCCAGGCGTAGCGTTCGGCGTCGTACGCCCAGGGGCGGCCGGTGGAGGTCCAGCCGCCCTTGACCCGCCGTACCGCACCATCGACGTCCAGGACCTTCAGCATGGTCTCCAACCGGTTGCGCCGCAGGTCCACCAGGGGCTCCAGGGCGGGCAGCGACAGCGGGCGGTCGGCCTCCGCGAGCACCTCCAGGGTTCTGCGCACCTGCTGCTCCGGAGGGAACGCCAGGGAGGCGAAGTACTGCCAGATCGCCTCGTCCTCGCGGCCCGGCAGCAGCAGCACCTCCGCGTGCTCCACGCCCCGGCCGGCCCGGCCCACCTGCTGGTAGTAGGCGATCGGGGAGGCGGGGGAGCCGAGGTGGACCACGAAGCCGAGGTCCGGCTTGTCGAAGCCCATGCCCAGGGCCGAGGTGGCGACCAGCGCCTTGACGCGGTTGGCCAACAGGTCCTCCTCCGCCTGCTGGCGGTCCGCGTTCTCGGTCTTCCCGGTGTAGGACGCCACGGTGTGCCCCTGCTGGCGCAGGTGGGCGGTCACCTCCTCGGCCGCGGCCACCGTGAGGGCGTAGACGATGCCCGAGCCCGGCAGGGCGTCGAGGTGCTCGGAGAGCCAGCCCAGGCGGTGGGCGGCGTCCGGCAGGGTCAGGACGCCGAGGCTGAGGCTGGACCGGTCCAGCGGCCCGCGCAGGACCAGGGCGCTCCCGGTGTCCGACCCGTCGTCGGGCGGGGTGTTGCCCGTGCCGAGCTGCTCGGCGACGTCCGCGGTGACGCGGGCGTTCGCCGTCGCGGTGGTGGCGAGCACCGGGACACCGGGCGGGAGCTCGGCGAGCATCGTCCGCAGCCGTCGGTAGTCGGGCCGGAAGTCGTGTCCCCAGTCCGAGATGCAGTGGGCTTCGTCCACCACCAACAGGCCAGTGGCCACTGTCAGTTGGGGAAGCACGTTGTCCCTGAAGTCGGGGTTGTTGAGGCGTTCGGGGCTGACCAGCAGGACGTCCACGGCGCCCGCCGCGATCTCGGCGCGGACGGTCTCCCACTCCTCCGGGTTCGCGGAGTTGATCGTGCGGGCGTGGATGCCCGCACGGGCGGCGGCCTCCACCTGGTTGCGCATGAGGGCCAGGAGCGGGGAGACGATCACGGTGGGGCCGCTGCCCCGCTCGCGCAGCAGGGCGGTCGCGACGAAGTACACCGCGGACTTGCCCCAGCCGGTGCGCTGCACCACGAGCGCCCGGCGCCGTTCGGCGACCAGGGCTTCGATCGCGCGCCACTGGTCCTCCCGCAGTCGGGCGGTGGGGGCGCCGACCAATCGGGCGAGGACGGTGTCGGCGGCCGTGCGGAGGTCTTCGTCGCTCATGCCCCCATGCAACCCGATGGGGCCGACATCGCGCGACCGAGCCCTCCTTCCTGTGGAAAACTTCCAGCGTGTCCCTGACATGGGTTATCCACAGGAAGAACCGGAACATTTCATTCCGGGGGATCGTCGATCCATGACCAACCACGACGACACCCCCGGGCCCGGCGAGCGCGGACGCGAGGACCACGGCTCCGCGGCCGGCGACCACCCCGCCCACGGCTCCGCGCACCTCGCCCGGAGTCCGGGTCCCGCGGCCCGACTCATCGACTGCCCCGACTTCGGAGACCCCATCAAGCTGCGCTCCGCCGCGGAGCTGGCCGACGCGCTCCCGTACATCCTCGGCTTCCGCCCCGAGGACATCGTCGTCCTGTTGGCCCTGCACCGGCAGCAGGGGCACAGCCGCTTCGGCGGACGGGTGCGCGTCGGCATTCCCTCCCACCCCGCGGACTGGCAGGCCGCGGCGGACGAGCTCGCCCGGTCCCTGGTGATCGGATCACGACTGCGGGGCTGCCGTGCCGACGCGGTCATCGCCTTCGTCTGCCGGGAACCGGCCCGGGACGGGGCGGGCCGTCAGGTCGTGGAGGAGCTCCGTCCGCTCGCCGGAGCCCTGCGCCGGGCGTGCGGGACCCTCGGGGTTCCCGTGGTGGAGGCGCTGTGCCTGTCCGGGGGGTCCTTCTGGTCCTTCTGCTGCCCGGACGACCGCTGCTGCCCGCCGGAGGGCCTCCCGATGGGGCTGCCCGGCTCCTCCGTGCTGGCCGCGGCGGCGGCCTACGCCGGCATCCGGGTGCGGGGGACGCTGAAGGACCTGCGCGCGCGGTTCGCCCCCTGGCAGGGCGGTGCGGCCCGGGCCCAGGAAGCGGCCCTCGACCTGGCGCGCGCCGCGCTGATGCCTCCGGGCGGCGACCGCACCGGTCGCCCCGAGGTGTCCGAGGCCACCCTCGCACGGGCCCGCGGCGCGGTCAGCCGGTTGTGCGCCGCGCCCGTCGCCCCCGATCCGGCGGCCGCGGACCGCGCCGATGACGCCCTGCTCGGTCACGAGGACGCGGCCGCCCTCCTCATCGGCCTCCAGGACCGCGGCACCCGGGACCGCGCGGCCGAGTGGATGGAAGGGCCCGAGGCGCTCGGCGCACTCAGGCTCTGGCGCACGCTCGCCCGGCGGTGCGTCGGCCCGTACGCGCACCACGCGGCGGCGCCGCTGGCGCTCGCCGGCTGGGTCGCCTGGTCCACCGGGGACGACCTGGAGGCGCGCGAGGCGCTGGCGATGTCCCTGGCCGCCGACCCGGACTACCTCTTCGCCCGGCTGCTGCACAAGGCGTGCAACGACGGTCTGAGCCCCGAGACGGTCCGGGAGTGCATTCGCCGGGAGGGAAGCCGCAGCCGTACCGCCGGCCCGGCCGAAGCGGCGCACGGCCCCCGCCCGGGAGCCACCGCCCCGGCCCTTCCGAGGTCCGCACGGACCGGGGCGGCGCTCCGCCGCGCCAAGGCGCGTCAGCGGGCGTCCGGGGGAGCGCGCGGCCCGCTGCCCAGCGGTCCCCCCGCCCGCCCGAAGTCCCGCCCCCGCCCGACCGCCCGCCCCCGTCCGGTGCCCCGCACCGGCCCGGACCGCGCCGCCGGGCCGGGGGACGACCGGAGCGAATGAGCGGGGGGCGGCCGGCCGGCGCAGGGGCCACCGGGCCCGGGTGCGGAGCCCTGCCGCCGCACCCCTTCCGGAACCCGGAAGGGGCCGCCCCGGAGGCGGCGGCGGGGCGAAAGGGATCTGTCAGGACCGTGGAAGGGAGTGTTTATCGTCAGGGAGACGACTATGATCACGGACATGCCCCCCTACGACCCGTCAGCCTTCCCGCCCTTCGCCGTCACCGTCGACCTGGTGGTGCTGACCGTGCGACGCCACGCGCTGTGCGCGTTGGCGGTGCGACGGGGAGAGTCCCCGTTCCAGGGGCGCTGGGCGCTCCCCGGCGGCTTCGTGCGGGCCGACGAGGACCTGTCGGCCGCTGCAGCCCGCGAACTGGCGGAGGAGACCGGGCTGTCCGTCCACGACCCGTCCGACCCCACCCGGCCGCACGGCGCGCACCTCGAACAACTCGCCACCTACGGCGACCCCGAGCGGGACCCCCGCATGAGGGTGGTGAGCGTCGCCCATCTCGCCCTCGCCCCGGATCTGCCCGCACCCCGGGCGGGAGGGGACGCCAGCAACGCCCGGTGGGCACCGGTCGAGGAACTGCTCGCGCAGAGCGGTCCCGGCCGGGGGGACGAGCGGCCGGCCCCCCTGGCCTTCGACCACGCCCGTATCCTGGCCGACGGGGTGGAGCGGGCCCGCTCGAAGATCGAGTACTCCTCACTCGCCACCGCCTTCTGCTCGCCCGAGTTCACGGTGGGGGAACTGCGCAGGGTCTACGAGGCCGTCTGGGGCGTCGCCCTGGACCCGCGCAACTTCCACCGCAAGGTGACCGGGACGCCCGGGTTCCTCGTCCCCGCCGGCGGCACGACCACGCGCCAGGGCGGGCGGCCGGCGCAACTGTTCCGCGCCGGGGGCGCCACCCTCCTGAACCCGCCCATGCTGAGGCCGGAGGTCTGACGCACAACCGGGACGCGGTCGGCACGGCGGCACCACGGAAAGTCCGGCCCCGTCGACTCCCGCACTCCACAATGACCGAAAAGTCTTGTTCGTCGCGCTATCTTGCTCGGGTACCCAACACGTTCGTCCGCCCCGCCGTCGGGCGCGCGCCCCGCGGGCCGCCGAGCGGTCGTCCTCCCCCGGGAGAAGCGATGATCCAGGCCATCGGACTGACCAGCACACCACACGACGGCGAGCGGACGTCGACTGTCGACAACGTCTCCTTCGAGGCGCCGACCGGTCGGATCACCGCGTTGCTCGGAGAGCCCGGAGCCGGCACGTCCACGGTGCTCCGCCTGCTCCTCGAACTCCAGCCGGGCCGCGGAGTCGGCCACTTCCGCGGCCGCCCCCTGCACCGCATCCCCGATCCCGCGCGCGAGGTGGGAGTGGTCCTGGGTGATGTCCCCGGTCACCCCGCCCGATCGGTGCGGGGCCACCTGAGGATGCTGTGCGCCGCTGCCGGAGCCAGCACCCGGCGCGCCGACGACGTCCTGGAGGCCATGGGCCTGGACCGCTTGGGCGACGAACGACTCGGCCGCCTCTCGCGCGACACGGACCGCCGCCTCGCCCTCGCCTGCGCGCTGCTCGCCGATCCGCACACCCTGGTGCTCGACGCCCCGTCGAACGGCCTCTCCCTTCCCGAACGCCGTTGGTTGCACGGCCTGTTGCGGTCACACGCCTCCTGTGGCGGCACGGTCCTGTTCACCACGGATGACGCCAAGGAGGCCGCCCGCCACGCCGACCGCGTGGTCACGCTCGACGCCGGACGGGTCATCGCCGACCAGGAAACGGCCGACTTCGCGCGTACCCGGCTGCGCCCCCGCGTCGTCGTGCGCAGCCCGCAGGCCCTGCGGCTGGCCCAGCTCATCACCAAGGAGGCCAGGGCCGCCCGACGGCCGGTCGAGGTGCGGGCCGAGGACGGCAACCGCCTGGCCGTGTACGGAAGCAACTGCCCGGAGGTCGGCGAAGCCGCCTACCGGCACGGCATCCTCCTGCACCAACTCGCCGACGAGACCGCGGACGCAGGGACCCCCGACCCGCTCGGCCCGGCGGCGGAGCCGGTCGGTCCGCCAGCCGCCGAGCCGCCCCCGACGCCGACCGCCACCGGGAACACCGGTGAACCGGAGGACGCCTCGCCCCCGGCCTTCACGGCCGGCCCCCCTCGACCGCCGCTCCATCCGATCCGCTACGAACTGCGCCGCGCCACCGGCATCGCCACCGGATACCGCACCTGCGCGGCGGCGCTCCTCGCCTCGGCGGTGCTCGCCGTCGTCCTGGGCGGGATCGGCCACACACCGCAGCCGAGACTGCTGGCCGGCTGGCCCGAGCAACTCCCCCTACCGCCGGCGGCCCTGGCCGCGGGCCTGCTCGGCGCGCTCGCCTTCGGGGACGAGTACCGCCACCCGGCGCTCGCGGCGCACCGCGGCACCGTGCCCCGCCGACTCGGACTGCTCGGCGCCAAGATGGTCGTCGCGGCGGTCACCGCCCTCGTCCTCGCCGTGGTCACCGCGGTCGGCGATGCGGCACTCCTGCACCTCCTCTACGGGCCGGACGTCGGCGGACTCCCCGAGCGGTGGGCGACGCTCGCGGCGAGTTGGCTGGGGCTGGTCACCGGCTGCGCCTGGGCCGGTGTCCTCGCGGCGGGCCTGTTCAGATCGACGGCCGCGGGACTGGCGGCCGTTCTGGCCGTGCCGGTGCTGGTGGTCCCCCTGGTGCAGAGGGTGCTGTCGGGGCCTTCGGTGCGCTCCGTCGCGGGACTGCCGGCGCGACTGCACGAGTTCACGATGTGGCCCTTCGGGGCGGAGCGCTACCTCGCGGCGGCGTTCCGGGTGATCGCCCAACCGGTCGGGGGCGCCCTGGCCCTCTCGCTCACCGCGTTGCTGGGCGCGTACCTCCTCATCGTGGGCCGCAGCAGAGTGCGTTGACGCACTGGTCCGGCCCAATCGATCGCCGGGTGTGCAGGACTTCCCAGGGGACGTTCACTTCTTTCCGATAAGGCGTCAATTGCGAAGGGGCGAGCGATCACCCTTTCGTGTGCTTTTCACCAAAGACCTCAAGGCGTCCGGGGGCAAGGCCGACAAAGGATCCGTGAGTACCCTTGCGCACACCATGATGACCACCGCCCGCGCCACGGAGTCCGGCCTGTCCGGGTCGGGCGGACTCGACCGTTACCCCTACCCCGAGACCTCCGTCCCGGATCGCGGAACTCCCGTCTGGGACGGTTCCGACCAGGAACTGGGTCGGGTCGGCAGGCGAGCGGCGGGCAGCCGCGGCCGCGGTCTGCACGGCCAACTCGTCCAACAGCTCGGCCAGATGATCGTTTCCGGTGATCTCGGTGCCGACCGTCCGCTCGTGCCCGAGGAGATCGGGCAGCGCTTCGAGGTCTCCCGCACCGTGGTCCGGGAGTCCCTGCGCGTGCTGGAGGCCAAGGGACTGGTCAGCGCCCGCCCCAACGTCGGGACCCGGGTGCGGCCGGTCAGCGACTGGAACCTGCTGGACCCCGACATCATCGAGTGGCGCGCCTTCGGGCCCCAGCGGGATGACCAGCGCCGCGAACTGAACGAGCTGCGGTGGACCATCGACCCCCTGGCGGCCCGTCTCGCCGCCGGCCACGGCCGTGAAGACGTGCAGCAGCGGCTCACCGACATGGTCGAGATCATGGGCCACGCGCTCGGCCAGGGGGACACGGTCACCCTCGCCCGCGCGGACGCCGAGTTCCACGGCCTGCTGATCCAGGCCGCGGGCAACCGGATGCTGGAACACCTGTCGGGGATCGTCTCGGCGGCCCTCCAGGTGTCCGGCGGGCCGGTCACCGGCTGTGACCGACCGCACGAGGGGGCCCTGGTCCACCACGCCCGCATCGTCGACGCGCTCGCCCAGGGGGACGGCGCCGCGGCCGAGGCCGCGATGCGTCAGTTGCTGACCGCCCACCCCGAGGTGGAGCACGTCGTGCCGGCCCCGCGGGAGCACTGAGCCCGACCGTCACCCGTCGGAGGCGCCCGGCCCCGGGAGGACGTTGCGAACGGGGCTGCGCCGGCCGTGCCGGGCCGCCCGTCCGGGGCCCGGCGGGGAACCGTTCCCTCGTGCGCGAACGGGGTTCGGTGCCTCCTCGTGGAGCCCCAGGAGGCTCGCCCGGCCCGTGCCGTCCGGGAACCCCCGGCGCGCCGGGCCGGTCTCCGCGCCGGCGCCCGACCCAGGGCGGGTGGGGGCGCACCGTCTTCCCGTCGCGCAACGGGGCGGGGATTCCGCTCCGGCGCGAACCGCCACCCGGAGTGCTTCCGGAGCGCCCCGGTCCCACCCGGGGCGCTCGTTCTGCCAGATCCGCAGCTTGATCGAGTGCGGCCATGTGAGATCGGGTTGGAGTGGCCGGTCGCATACCCCTGACCGATTCTGGTCGGGTCTAGCAGGCTTTGGGTAAGTACGAGGTGTGACTCGGGCCACGCAGATTGACCGTAACGCTCCTGGGGACTGTGCGATGACCTAAGAGGTGACAGTCGAGGAGGACGTGCGGCAGCCGTAGCCGGCGCTGCGATCTCCTGGACCCGAGCCCGCGCGTCGTCGACCCATCCCCAGTCGGCGGTCGTCGGCACCCGTCCGTCGTGGACGGGGCCGGAAGCCGTTTTCCAACGTTCCGAGAGGTTGTTCGTGTCGGCCAGCACATCCCGTACGCTCCCGCCGGAGATCGCCGAGTCCGTCTCTGTCATGGCGCTCATCGAGCGGGGAAAGGCTGAGGGGCAGATCGCCGGCGATGACGTGCGTCGGGCCTTCGAAGCTGACCAGATTCCGGCCACTCAGTGGAAGAACGTACTGCGCAGCCTCAATCAGATCCTCGAGGAAGAGGGTGTGACGCTGATGGTCAGTGCCGCGGAGCCCAAGCGCACCCGAAAGAGCGTCGCAGCGAAGAGTCCGGCCAAGCGGACCGCGACCCGCACCGTCGCCGCCAAGACGGTCACCACCAAGAAGGCCGCTCCCTCGTCGGCCACCGGCGCCGCGGCCGCCGACGGGTCCGAGGCGGAGGCCGCCCCCGCCAAGAAGGCGGCGGCCAAGAAGACCACGGCCAAGAAGGCGGTCGCGAAGAAGACCGCCGCCAAGAAGACCACGGCCAAGCGGGCGACCACCAAGAAGGACGCCGACGAGATCCTCGACGACGAGACGTCCGAGGAGACGACGGGCGTTCCCGGCAAGCCCGGTGACGAGCCCGCCGAGGACGGCAGCCAGGGCTTCGTCCTGTCCGACGAGGACGAGGACGACGCACCGGCCCAGCAGGTCGCCGCGGCCGGTGCCACCGCCGACCCGGTCAAGGACTACCTGAAGCAGATCGGCAAGGTCCCCCTCCTCAACGCGGAGCAGGAGGTGGAGCTGGCCAAGCGCATCGAGGCCGGGCTCTTCGCCGAGGACAAGCTGGCCAACGCCGACAAGCTGGCCCCCAAGCTCAAGCGCGAGCTGGAGATCATCGCCGAGGACGGCCGTCGCGCCAAGAACCACCTGCTGGAGGCCAACCTCCGCCTCGTGGTCTCGCTGGCCAAGCGCTACACCGGCCGCGGCATGCTCTTCCTGGACCTGATCCAGGAGGGCAACCTCGGTCTGATCCGCGCCGTCGAGAAGTTCGACTACACCAAGGGCTACAAGTTCTCCACGTACGCCACCTGGTGGATCCGTCAGGCGATCACCCGCGCCATGGCCGATCAGGCCCGCACCATCCGCATCCCGGTGCACATGGTCGAGGTCATCAACAAGCTGGCGCGCGTGCAGCGGCAGATGCTCCAGGACCTGGGCCGCGAGCCCACCCCGGAGGAGCTGGCCAAGGAACTCGACATGACCCCGGAGAAGGTCATCGAGGTCCAGAAGTACGGCCGCGAGCCCATCTCGCTGCACACCCCGCTCGGTGAGGACGGCGACAGCGAGTTCGGCGACCTGATCGAGGACTCCGAGGCCGTCGTCCCGGCCGACGCCGTCAGCTTCACCCTCCTCCAGGAGCAGCTGCACTCGGTGCTCGACACCCTGTCGGAACGGGAGGCGGGCGTCGTCTCCATGCGCTTCGGCCTCACCGACGGTCAGCCGAAGACCCTGGACGAGATCGGTAAGGTCTACGGGGTCACCCGCGAGCGCATCCGCCAGATCGAGTCGAAGACCATGTCGAAGCTGCGCCACCCCTCGCGCTCCCAGGTCCTGCGCGACTACCTCGACTGATCGGCCGGTCCCGGCCACGGTCCGCAGGCCCGGCCCCCGACGGGGGCCGGGCCTGCGGCGTGCGGGTGCGGGACGACTCCGGCCGGCCGACGCTGGGTGGGTCACCGCACACCCCGAGTGAGGAGAGCGCATGCCCCGTCTCCGTGCCCGCACCCTGTCCGGTGCCCTGTTCCTGGCGGCCTTCGCCGCCGTACTGGCCCCGGCGGGCCCTGAGGAGGCGTCCGCGGACGGCTTCGTCGTCGGGGGACATCCGGTCGCCGCGGCGGACAACCCGTGGGTGGTCGCCCTGTCCAGCCGTGACCGGTTCGGGGGTACCCGGGCCGGGCAGTTCTGCGGCGGGGTCGCGGTGGGGCCGACGACGGTGCTGACCGCCGCCCACTGCCTGGGGCCGGAGGCGCTGGGCACCGCACCGGGACCGGCAGACCTCTCCGTGATCGCGGGCCGCAGTGACCTCCGCGGCACGGAGGGCGTGGAGGTGCGGGTGCGGGACGTCCGGGTGAGCGCCCGCCACGACCGGACGACGAACGCCTGGGACGTGGGCGTGCTGACGCTCGTGGAGCCCCTGCCGCAGGGGTACGCCATCGAGGTCGCCGGACCCGGTGACCAGGCGTACGCGCCGGGCACCACCGCCGCCGTCTACGGCTGGGGCGATGCCACGGGGCGGGGCGACTACGCCTTCGCGCTGCGTTCCGGCCAGGTTCAGGTGCTGGCGGACGAGGTCTGCGGACGGGCCTACCCGGGCGGACCCGAAGGCCGGTACCTGGCCGAAACGATGCTCTGCGCCGGGGCGCCGCACGGCGGGCGGGACGCCTGCCAGGGCGACAGCGGCGGGCCGCTGGTGGCGCGGGGGAAGGTGATCGGACTGGTGTCGTGGGGGAGCGGGTGCGGTCGTGCCGGCAGTCCGGGCGTCTACACCCGGCTGTCGGCGGTGGTGACGGGGCCGGAGCCCGCGGCTCCCGAGGACTCCGCGGACGACTGAGCCCGCCCGGGCCCGGGCCAAGGAGAACGGGCGGGCCCCGTCGTGCGGGGACCGCCCGGTTCGCCGGCCGGGGCCGGTGCTGGCTCGTCGTGGATGCGAAGTGTCAGCGTTCCTCGGCCTCGGCCGAGGCCGGGACGGCGTTCAAACGCTCCGTCTCGTCCTGTATCTCAGCGGCGATCTTCTTGAGTTCCGGCTCGAACTTACGACCGTGGTGGGCGCAGAAGAGCAGTTCACCGCCGCTCAACAGGACCACGCGGAGATAAGCCTGGGCGCCGCAACGATCGCAGCGGTCAGCGGCCGTCAGCGGGCTCGCGGGGGTCAGAACAGTAGTCACGTCGCCTCTTCTCTAGCTCGACGAGCTGTCGTACCAGGGTCAACATCCAACCAGGCCGAAAACGTTCCCGCTCGCGGCTTCTCCCCGAAAAAATCTTTCCGATCCCTCCGGGGCGGCTGTCTGCTGCCGGGTGGCGGCGAATGTGCCGTATTGCGTGTCTTCGTGTCGTACGGGTTCGCGCTGTTGTCCGGTTCGGTCCTCGCCGGCTGTTGCCGGTTGTTCATGAGGACGTGCCCGGAGCCTAAATGGTTCATGCCTGGAAGGGAACGTGATGTGTGCTTCACCCCATCGGGGAATCGAACGGGAGTGCGATCGTGGACTAGGCTGATGGCGTGTGCGGGTGGCGTGACACACGGCTCCACCAGGGCTCGGTACCCTCTGAGCGGCTACCGAAGCCGGGGCCCACCCCCACGGGCCCCATCTGAAATTCAGCGAGGAGCGAACCGCGTGACCGCCGAGACGTCCGTGCCGTCCACTGCGCTGCTGACCGCGACAGACGACGGTTCCAACTACACCGCGCGGCACCTGCTCGTCCTGGAGGGCCTGGAGGCGGTGCGCAAGCGGCCCGGCATGTACATCGGGTCGACGGACAGCCGCGGCCTGATGCACTGCCTCTGGGAGATCATCGACAACTCGGTCGACGAGGCCCTCGGCGGGTACTGCGACCACATCGACGTCGTCCTGCACGACGACGGCTCGGTCGAGGTGCGGGACAACGGTCGGGGCATCCCGGTCGACATCGAGCCCAAGACGGGCCTGTCCGGCGTCGAGGTCGTGTTGACCAAGCTCCACGCGGGCGGCAAGTTCGGCGGCGGCGCCTACGCCGCCTCCGGCGGTCTGCACGGGGTCGGCGCCTCGGTGGTCAACGCCCTGTCCGCGCGGCTGGACGTGGAGGTCGACCTCGGCGGGAACACCCACGCGATCAGCTTCCGGCGAGGGGTGCCCGGAGCCTTCGCCGGCGCCGGCCCGGAGGCGTCCTTCGACGCCGCGAGTGGCCTGCGCAAGGGCAAGCGCGTCCCCAAGACGCGCACCGGCACCCGGGTGCGGTACTGGGCCGACCGGCAGATCTTCCTCAAGGACGCCAAGCTCAACCTGGAGACGCTCCACCAGCGCGCGCGGCAGACGGCGTTCCTGGTGCCCGGGCTCACGATCGTGGTCCGGGACGAGTACGGCCTGGGCGAGGGCGGCAGCAAGGGCGAGGAGTCCTTCCGCTTCGACGGCGGCATCAGCGAGTTCTGCGAGTACCTGGCCACCGACAAGGCCGTCTGCGACGTCCTGCGCTTCTCCGGCCAGGGCACCTTCAAGGAGACCGTGCCCGTCCTCGACGACCGGGGGCAGATGGTGCCCACCGAGGTCACCCGGGAACTGGGCGTGGACGTGGCGTTGCGCTGGGGCACCGGTTACGACACCACGGTGCGGTCGTTCGTGAACATCATCGCCACCCCCAAGGGCGGCACCCACGTCACCGGCTTCGAACGCTCCGTGACCAAGACCGTGAACGAGGTCCTGCGCGCCCAGAAGCTGCTCCGGGTCGCCGAGGACGACGTGGTCAAGGACGACGCCCTGGAGGGCCTCACGGCGGTCGTCACGGTCCGGCTGGCCGAGCCCCAGTTCGAGGGGCAGACCAAGGAGGTGCTCGGCACCTCCGCGGCCAACCGCATCGTCGCCGCCGTGGTCGCCAAGGAACTCAAGGCCTTCCTGACCGCCACCAAGCGGGACGCCAAGGCGCAGGCCCGGGCGGTCATGGACAAGGTCGTCGCCGCCGCCCGCACCCGCATCGCGGCGCGCCAGCACAAGGACGCGCAGCGCCGGAAGACCGCCCTGGAATCGTCCTCGCTGCCGGCCAAGCTCGCGGACTGCCGCAGCGACGACGTGGAGCGCAGCGAGCTGTTCATCGTGGAGGGGGACTCCGCGCTCGGCACGGCGAAGCTGGCCCGCAACTCCGAGTTCCAGGCCCTGCTGCCGATCCGCGGCAAGATCCTCAACGTTCAGAAGTCCTCGGTCTCGGACATGCTGAAGAACGCCGAGTGCGGTGCGATCATCCAGGTCATAGGGGCGGGATCGGGACGGACCTTCGATCTGGACGCGGCCCGCTACGGCAAGATCATCCTGCTGGTGGACGCCGATGTCGACGGCGCCCACATCCGGTGCCTGCTGCTGACGCTGTTCCAGCGGTACATGCGTCCCATGGTGGAGGCGGGCCGGGTCTTCGCGGCCGTTCCGCCGCTGCACCGGATCGAACTGATCCAGCCCAAGCGGGGCCAGGACAAGTACGTCTACACGTACTCGGACCGGGAACTGCGCGAGACGCTGCTGGAGTTCCGGCGCAAGAACGTCCGCTACAAGGACGCCATCCAGCGCTACAAGGGCCTCGGGGAGATGGACGCCGACCAACTGGCCGAGACCACCATGGACCCGCGGTACCGCACCCTGCGCAGGATCAACATCGCCGACCTCGACGCCGCCGAGCAGGTGTTCGACCTGCTGATGGGCAACGAGGTGGCGCCCCGCAAGGAGTTCATCACCAGTTCCGCGGCGACCCTCGACCGTTCGCGCATCGACGCCTGACGCCTTCCGCAGCGGCCTCCGGCCCCCGCCGCCCCCCCCGGGGGGGGGGGGCCGGGGGGCGGGGGGGGGGTGGGGGGCGGGGCGCCCGCCACCCGCGGCGTGCGCCGGGCCC